>NZ_CP019426.1:5238333-5571666 GCF_009834515.1 Pseudomonas sp. R84 | reverse complement strand
CCGACCAGATAAGCCTGGTAACCGGCACCTTGCAGGCGTTCGACGATATTCACCGCATAGCGGCTGAACTGCGTTTTCTGCAGCGAATGTTGACCGCTGTTGAGCACCTCAGGGGTGCTGCGGATGTGTTGCGTACGACGCACGGGAGTTCGGAATGACTGGAACAACTTCTTCAGCATGGGATGCACTGTTTGAAGGAATGTTCGGCCATACCAAAGAATGACCGCATGATGGGCGCAGATTCTAGCATTTAGTCGGGGGATGGTGTAGGACACGGCAGATTTGAGCTGTAAGCCGCAAGCTGCAAGGGTGAAGCGGGGCAAAACAGGGAGTTTTTTACAGAAGGGAGAAACTACAAGGGGAGCCGAAGCTCCCCAAGAAGTAGTTGCGTGCTCTTTTTATTATTGATTCGGGCTTCTTGTTTTTGTTGAGTGCCCTCGCCACGAAGTGTTTCCTTCGTGACCCTCCCAATCGGGAGCCAAGAGCAAACGGATTGCTTTGGTCGCTGAATTGCAGTGATCTCTCGATCCAACCAGTACAGGCTCTGTCTTAGGACAGTTTTTGTTGTTCTCGGCCTGGTCGTGGGGCAAGCCCCAAATACAACGCCTCTCCAAAAGAATCAGTTAGCTGCGCCTCTCGCCGTCTTGTTTTTATTGTGCGTGAGTCGATTCGTCTTATTTTTATTGTCTTGTGCATTGCTTGTTATTGTTCTTGTACTGAACATATAGCAGGTGCCGTGCCAACTTTTGCGATAGCCAATAAAACAAGGGGTTAGGTCGATATAACCGTTTTGTCGGGGCGAAAAAAAGCCGGGGTATCGTTACCGATAACCCCGGCTTCTGTTACGTGAAAGGACTGAGGTAACAGTTTTTTCACCGCTTCAAGCGTTACCCGCACACTCGACAGGTAACGTTCAGCTCTCGCTGGCGACCCCGGTCTTGCGCCGTGGGATGCCCAGACGCTGACGGCGTTCCCATAGGCATTTGCGGCTGACGCCCAGTTTGCGCGCCAGTTCGGTTTCAGTCATGTGGTCCTGATGTTCAAGGACGAAGTGCTGGAAGTAGTCTTCCAGTGACAAGTCTTCGGTCGGCTCATGGCTGCTGTTGCTGGCGTTACCGCCCGTTTGCGGTGGCAGACCGATGAACTCGTCGTCCTCCAGATCGCTCAGCTCGATGTCGATGCCCAGCAGATCGGCGGAGATTTCCGGGCTTTCGCTCAGAATCACCGCGCGCTCGACCGCGTTCTCCAGCTCACGCACGTTACCCGGCCAGGAATAATGCCGGATCGCCTGTTCGGCATCCGCGGCAAATTTAAGGTCGGTACGGTTGATGCGTGCGCTCTGGCGAGCGAGGAATGCCGTGGCGATTTCGTTGACGTCGGCACCGCGCTCGCGCAGCGCAGGCAGTTTCAGCGCGATCACGTGCAGACGGTAATAAAGGTCTTCACGGAACTGGCCGATTTTCGCCAGGCTCTTCAGATCCCGGTGAGTGGCCGCGATCAGGCGTACATCGACCTTCTGCGACTGCACCGAACCAACACGGCGAATTTCGCCTTCCTGCAACACACGCAGCAGGCGGGCTTGCGCCTCAAGTGGCAGCTCACCGATTTCGTCGAGGAACAAGGTGCCGCCGTCCGCCGCTTCAACCAGACCGGCACGCCCGGCGCTGGCGCCAGTGAACGCGCCTTTTTCGTGGCCGAACAGTTCGGACTCGATCAGGCTTTCCGGAATGGCCGCGCAGTTCACCGAAATCATCGGCGCCTTGGCGCGTTTCGACAGATTGTGCAGGGCGCGGGCCACCAGTTCTTTACCGGTGCCGGACTCACCCTGAATCAACACATTGGAATCAGTTGGCGCGACTTTGCGGATCTTGCTGTACAGATCCTGCATCGGCGGGCACGAACCAATGATGCCGATCTCGCCGTTGCTGTTGTCGACGGCAGATTTGCCGCTGCCATTGGCCGGTTTGCTGGCAACCGCTTCGCCGGCAGCCGGTGCCGACTGGCGATCACGCAGGATCCGCGCGACAGCCTGAAGCATTTCATCGTGGTCAAAAGGCTTGGCGATGTAGTCCACCGCGCCCATTTTCATCGAGTCGACCGCCGAGCGCAGGCTGGCGTAACTGGTCATGATCAGCACCGGTGTGCCCTGGCCGAGCTTGATCAGCTCGGTACCCGGCGCGCCCGGCAAACGCAGATCGCTGACGATCAGATCGAACGTAGGAATGGTGAAGCGTTCTTGTGCTTCCTGCACTGAACCGGCTTCGCTGACCTGATACTGGTTGCGTTCCAGCAGGCGGCGCAAGGCGGAGCGGATAATTGTTTCGTCTTCGACGATCAAAATGTGCGGCATTGATTCGATACTCTCGACGGTCTCAGTTCACAGCGGACGTCGCTTCGACATGACGCGGTAAGGTCACCCGGATACGGGTGCCGCGTTGGCTTTGTACATCAGCCGGGCTGTCGATGGTGATTTGTCCATAATGCTCTTCAACGATGGAATAGACCAGTGCAAGGCCCAGACCGGTGCCTTCGCCAGGATCCTTGGTGGTGAAGAAGGGTTCGAACAATCTATCCATGATGTTCTTCGGAATACCGCTGCCTTCGTCTTCGACGATCAGATCGACCGTGTGTTCGCCGGCTTCGCTCTTGACCCGTACCGCACTGTGCGGCGGCGAGGCGTCGCGGGCGTTGGAGAGCAGATTGATCAGCACCTGAGCGAGCCGCTGTGGGTCGCCTTCGACCCAGTGGTCGGGATCGCACAGGTTGTAGAACTGCACTTCGAAATTGCGTCGGTTCAACGCCAGCAGGCCAATCGCATCCTGGGCGACTTCGGCCAGACAAACGGGCTCGTCACTGTGCTGATGACTGCCGGCGTGGGCAAAGCTCATCAGCGACTGGACGATGCGTGACACACGTTTGGTCTGTTCGAGAATCTGTCCGCTGATTTCCGTCAGTTCGCCGTCGTCTTCACGTTCTTCGCGCAGGTTTTGCGCCAGACAGGCGATGCCGGTGATCGGGTTGCCGATTTCGTGGGCTACACCGGCCGCAAGGCGACCAATGCTGGCCAGGCGCTCGGAGTGCACCAGTTTGTCTTCGAGCATCTGCGTTTCGGTCAGATCTTCGACCAGTAACACCAGACCACTGTTGCCCGGTGCCAGCGGTTCATCGATGGCCGCTTTGTGCAGATTCAGCCAACGAGTCTGGCCGTCGAGGGCCAGGTGCTGTTTGTGCAAATGCTCGTCCGGCAGATCGATGAAGCCTTGCAGCAGGCCTTTCCACGGCTCGCCAATGGTGCTCAAACGCGAACCAACCACGCGTTGCGCGGCAATCCCGGTGAGTTCTTCCATGGCCTTGTTCCACATCAGGATCTCTTGATCCTTGGCCAGCGAGCAGACGCCCATCGGCAGTTCCTGCAAGGTCTGACGGTGGTAACGACGCAGGGCATCGAGTTCGGCGGCCAGACCTGTGAGGCGTGAGTGGTAATCCTCGAGGCGGCTTTCAATGAAGTGGATGTCTTCAGTGACATAGTTTTCGCCGCCGGCCTTGTACGGCAGGAAGGTTTCAACCATGTCCTGGGCCACGCTCGGGCCCATCAGGCCGGAGAGGTTGGCTTCGATGCGGTCGCGTAAACGGCGTAAGGCGTAAGGACGGCGTTCGTCGAATGGCAGATAAAGATCACGCAGCGCTTGCTCGACTTCTTTCTGCGCAGCCTTGGCACCCAACGGTTTCGCCAGTTGTGTGGCGAACTCCTGTGGCGAGGCCGCGTGCAGTTCACGCCGCTGCGGGCGACGAACGTTATCCACGGCGCAGGCTTCGGCAGCGCTGGCTTCTTCGGGGCTTGCGTTGGTGAACAGCGAGATCAGGGTGAACATCAACACGTTGGCGGCGAGCGAAGCAATGGCCGCCATGTGCCAACTGGTGTCGTCGAGCACGTAGATCATGTTCAGCAGCGGAATGTAGAAGCCCTGCAGATTACCGACCAGCGGCAACAGCATGGTCACCACCCAGACCAGAATCCCCGCCAGCAGACCGGCGATAAAGCCGCGACGGTTGGCCGTCGGCCAATAGAGCACGGACAACACACCGGGGAGGAATTGCAGGGTCGCAACAAACGCGACAATGCCGAGGTTGGCCAGATCCTGCTCGGCGCCGAGCATCAGGTAGAAACCGAAACCGGCCATGATGATCGCGACGATCAGCGCGCGGCGCGTCCACTTCAGCCAACGGTAGATATTGCCTTCAGCCGGCGGCTGATAGAGCGGTAACACCAAGTGGTTCAGTGCCATGCCCGACAGCGCAAGCGTGGTCACAATGATCAATCCGCTCGCTGCCGACAGACCGCCGACATAGGCGAGCAACGCCAGCGGTTTGCTGTTGGCGGCAATGCCGATGCCGAGGGTGAAATATTCCGGATTGGTCGTCGCGCCGAGTTTGAGGCCAGCCCAAAGGATCAGCGGCACCGCCAGGCTCATCAACAACAGGAACAGCGGCAAACCCCAGCTCGCACTGACCAGTGAGCGCGGGTTGAGGTTTTCGGTAAACGTCATGTGATACATGTGCGGCATCACGATCGCCGAGGCGAAGAACACCAGCAACAGCGTACGCCACGGGCCTTCCTGCAACGGCGTGTGCAAGGCGGCGAGGGCGGTCTGGTTCTGCAGCAGCCACAGCTCAAGTTGCTGCGGGCCGTCGAACACGCCGTACAGCGCATACAGGCCGACGCCGCCGAGAGCGATCAGTTTGATCACCGATTCAAAGGCAATCGCGAACACCAGCCCTTCGTGCTTCTCGCGAGTGGCGATATGCCGGGAGCCGAAGAAAATCGTAAACAGGATGATCAGCGCACAGAACGCCAACGCCACGCGGCTCTGAATGGGCTCGCCGGTGAGGATGCCGATGGAGTCGGCCACCGCTTGAATCTGCAGCGCCAGCAACGGCAGCACACCGATCAGCATGAAAATCGTGGTCAGCGCGCCTGCCCAGGTGCTGCGAAAGCGGAAGGCAAACAGATCCGCCAGCGACGACAGCTGATAGGTGCGGGTGATTTTAAGGATCGGATAAAGCAACACCGGCGCCAGCAGAAACGCGCCGGACACGCCAAGGTAACTGGAAAGAAAACCGTAACCGTACTGGTAGGCAAGTCCCACCGTGCCGTAGAACGCCCACGCACTGGCGTAAACCCCCAGTGACAACGTGTAGGTCAGCGGGTGGCGAATGATCGCGCGCGGGATCATGCCCCGTTCGCTGATCCAGGCAACGCCGAACAGCACCGCCAGGTACGCGGCGCTGACCAGGATCATCTGGGTCAGGCTAAAGCTCATCGGCATCTTTTTGGCTCTGCAGGATGAAGGTTACGACAATCAGGATCAGCCAGAGCAGATAGGGGCGATACCAGGCGCCCGTAGCGTCGATCCACCAATCCATGATGGCGGGGGAAAACAGGTAGATCCCCACGACTAAAAGCAGGACCAAGCGATAGATGTACATCCCGGCCTCTCTTTTTTATGCGCGTGCCCGAAAACGTGCGGCGATGGTAACGGATGGGCGCGCGACTGCAAGTACCGTCATAGCAGTTGCGCTTCGGGCAGGGTCAGTGTGCGCGGGATCTTTGTCGCATCCCAGTGCGCGCGGCCCCACGCCAGCAACTCTTGCGGCGTGGCGTGAGTCAGTTCGGCGCCGGGGTTTTGTCCCAGTGCGCGCAGGGCTCGCAACAGCAATGGCGTGGCTTGATCGGCTTGCAGCGGCGGCGAGCGGTAGGACTTGCCGAGCTTGTTGCCGTCCGGCTGGATGATCAGCGGCAGGTGCAGGTAGCGTGGTTGACGCAGGCCGAGCAGTTCTTGCAGATAGAGTTGGCGCGGGGTCGAGTCGAGCAGATCGGCACCGCGGACGATGTCGGTGATGCCTTGCCAGGCATCGTCGAGGACCACGGCCAATTGATAGGCATAGAGGCCATCGCGGCGGCGGATCACGAAATCACCGACGTCGCGGCCCAGATGCTGGCGGTATTCGCCCTGTACGCGGTCGATGAAGTGGTATTCCAGCTCCGGCACGCGCAGGCGGATCGCCGCATCTTGCTGGTCATGACCGGCATTGCGGCACAGGCCGGGATAAATCCCGTTATACGGCTCCAGTTGTTTGCGCGAGCAAGTACAGGCGTAGGCCAGGCCATGATTGAAAAGGCTGTTGAGAACGTCGGCGTAGGCGTCATGTCGATCGCTCTGGCGCACCATGTCGCCATCCCATTCGAAGCCGTAGCTCTCCAGCGCCTTGAGGATCGCGGCTTGCGCGCCGGGCTCTTCGCGGGGCGGATCGAGATCTTCCATGCGCACCAGCCAGCGACCGCCGACCGAGCGGGCGTCGAGGTAAGAGGCGAGGGCGGCAACCAGAGAGCCGAAATGCAAGTGGCCACTGGGGGTTGGGGCGAAGCGGCCGATGTAGGCGGGCGATGTTTTGGCAGTCATGAAGACGAAACTACTTTTCAGGCTATACGCAGGTCAACCTGTAGGAGTGAGCCTGCTCGCGATAGCGGTGTGACATTCAACACCGATATTGACCGACCCACCGCTATCGCGAGCAGGCTCACTCCTACAAAAGGCAAAAGGCAAAAGGCAGAAACAAAAACGGAGCGTTCGCACGCTCCGTTTTTTATTCAGGTCGAGATTACTTGCCGACCTGCTTTTCCTTGATTTCCGCCAGTGTCTTGCAGTCGACGCACATGTCGGCTGTAGGGCGTGCTTCGAGGCGTTTTACACCGATCTCGACGCCGCACGAATCACACCAACCGTACTCTTCGTCTTCGATCAATTGCAGTGTCTTGTCGATTTTCTTGATCAGCTTGCGTTCGCGGTCGCGGGCGCGCAGCTCGAGGGCGAATTCTTCTTCCTGGCTGGCACGGTCGGCCGGGTCCGGGAAATTGGCCGCTTCGTCCTTCATGTGGTCAACGGTGCGGTCGACTTCCTGCATCAACTCCTGTTTCCACTTGTTCAGGACCTTGGTGAAGTGCGCGCGCATTGGGGCGCCCATGTACTCCTCACCTTTCGCCGGAACATAAGGTTCGAAACCGCTGATCGTCTGATTCTGCTGTTGCTTTGCTTGGGTGGGCATGAAATGGACCGCCTCTACTCTTGTAATCCATTGCGCAGGATTGCTCCATCACCGACACCTGCCGGCCCTGCGGCTGCAAGCGGGCGAACTTACCAGATCAATTCAGCCTGCGCTACTCCCGGATGTCGAGGCACCGGCGGGTGGCGCTTGCAAATGTTTGGCAAGCCGTGTCTGGTGGTGTTGAAGACCTGTTCAATCACTGATTTTAGTCAATCCTGGAGCGTACGCTCATATCGTTACAGTCCAGCGTTCTTGAGGCTGTGACCGCTGCGGGTTCTCGCTCGTTCCGGCAGACGGGTAGAATCGTCTCTTTTTTCCCGTCGAAGGAAAGCCAATGGCTCAGCCCTACAGTGCGCGCAGTCGTGCGATCGAACCGTTCCATGTGATGGCGCTGCTGGCGCGGGCCAATGAATTGCAGGCTGAAGGCCACGATGTCATCCATCTGGAGATCGGCGAGCCGGACTTCACCACTGCCGAGCCGATCATTCGTGCCGGCCAGGCAGCGCTGACGGCGGGCAAGACTCGTTACACCGCAGCGCGCGGCATTCCCGAGTTACGCGAGGCGATTGCCGGGTTTTACCAATCGCGCTATGGCCTGAACATCGATCCGCGACGGATTCTGATCACCCCGGGTGGCTCCGGTGCGCTGTTGCTGGCCAGTGCGTTGCTGGTCGACCCGGGTAAACACTGGTTGCTGGCGGATCCGGGCTACCCCTGCAACCGGCACTTTCTGCGTTTGGTCGAAGGCGCGGCGCAGTTGGTGCCTGTTGGCCCGGACGTGCGCTATCAACTGACCCCGGATCTGGTCGAGCGTCATTGGGATCACGACAGCGTCGGCGCATTGGTCGCATCGCCGGCCAACCCGACCGGCACCATTCTGACCCGCGATGAACTGGCCGGCTTATCCACAGCCATCAAGGCCAGGCACGGGCATTTGGTGGTGGATGAGATCTATCACGGTCTGACGTACGGCACCGATGCCGCCAGCGTTCTGGAAGTGGATGACAGCGCGTTTGTGTTGAACAGTTTCTCCAAATACTTCGGTATGACCGGCTGGCGACTTGGCTGGCTGGTGGCGCCGGATGCGGCCGTCAGCGAGCTGGAAAAACTGGCGCAGAACCTCTACATCAGCGCACCGAGCATGGCGCAGTACGCGGCGCTGGCCTGTTTTGAACCGGAAACGATCGCCATTCTGGAAGAGCGCCGGGCCGAATTCGGTCGCCGTCGCGACTTCCTGCTACCCACCCTGCGCGAGTTGGGTTTCAATATCACAGTGGAGCCTGAAGGCGCGTTCTACTTGTACGCCGATATCAGCCAGTTCGGCGGCGATGCCTTCGCGTTCTGCCGACATTTCCTCGAAACCGAGCATGTGGCGTTCACCCCGGGTCTGGATTTCGGCCGTTATCAGGCCAGTCATCATGTGCGTTTTGCCTACACGCAAAACCTCCCTCGCTTACAAGAGGCGGTGGAGCGAATCGCGCGTGGCTTGAAGAGCTGGCAAGGCTGATGCGCTTTTATCCTCCTCTGGAAGAGGCGCGCCTGATCCGTCGTTACAAGCGTTTTCTCGCCGATATCGAAACCGCTAGCGGCGAGTTGCTGACCATTCATTGTCCGAACACGGGTTCGATGCTCAATTGCCAAGTTGAAGGCGGGCAGGTCTGGTTCAGTCGCTCCAACGATCCGAAACGCAAATTGCCGGGTACCTGGGAAATTGGCGAAACCCCGCAAGGCCGCTTGTTTTGCGTGAATACCGCACGGGCTAACGGTCTGGTTGAAGAAGCGTTGCAGGCTGGGGTTATCACCGAGTTGAGCGGCTTTACCGCATTGAAACGTGAAGTTGCCTACGGGCAGGAAAAGAGCCGTATCGACTTCCGCCTCGAATACCCCAGCGGCCCGGCCTATGTAGAGGTGAAAAGCGTCACCCTGGGTTTCGATGGTACAGCTGTGGCGGCGTTTCCCGATGCGGTGACCCAGCGTGGCGCCAAGCATTTGCGTGAATTGGCGCATCTGGCGCGGGACGGCATTCGCGCGGTGCAGTTGTATTGCGTCAATCTGACCGGGATTGAAGCGGTGCGGCCGGCGAAGGAAATCGATTCGGCCTACGCCGATGCGCTTCTTGAAGCTGTCGCCTGTGGTGTTGAAGTGCTGGCGTACGGCGTGCGGCTGAACCATGAAGAGATGGTCATCGACCGGCGTCTCGACGTGCTCCTTAAAGGTTAAACATCAATCCACAGCCCTTGCTCATCTTCCCGGCAAGGAATGGCGGTGAGTGATTGCCCAGCGCAAGGCCCGGCGACGCATTCACCGTCCTCGATCAGAAACAGTGCGCCGTGGGTGGCGCACTGGATCAGGCTGTTGCTCGGATCGAGAAACTGGTCGGGCTGCCATTCAAGTCCGACGCCCCGATGTGGGCAGCGATTGAGGTAGATATAGGCCTGGCCGCTCCGGCGCACGGCGAACAGCTTGTTGCCGTCGATCTCGAAACCACGGCTTTTCGCTTCGGCCAGATCGGCGCCTGCGCAGAGAAACTTCATGGCTATCCTCTAGTGTCGGCTCGTGTCTGGATATGTCCGAGCTTGACGTTTAAATGCAAACAATTATCAAATGGCGGCCTTCACCCGCAGGCGTCTGGCAGATGTCGAGGATACTTGGCCTGCCATCCTGATGCCCGGGAAAAACCTTATTCAAGGAAGCTGTGTATGCGCCTGAGTACTCGCGTTGCCGTGCTGTGTGTCGGACTTTTGGTCAGCCACCAGGCTGCAGCGGCTGATTTGCCGCAACGTTGGGTCAGCGCTGGCGGTGCGCTGTCGGAGTGGATCAGTGCCTTGGGCGGTGAGTCGAAACTGGTTGGCGTGGATACCACCAGTCAACATCCAGAGTCGTTGAAGTTGCTGCCGAGCATTGGTTATCAGCGCAGTCTTTCGGCAGAGGGCATTCTCAGTCTGCGTCCGGACATTCTCATCGGCACTGAAGAAATGGGGCCGCCGCCGGTTCTGTCACAAGTCAAAGCGGCCAAGGTTCAGGTGGTGTTGTTCTCGGCTCAACCGGATCTGCCGACGCTGGAGAAAAACGTTACTCATTTGGGCCAATTGCTCGGCGCTCAGGCTCCGGCCGCGCAACTGCTGGAAAGTTATCAACAGCAACTCGATGCGCAGAAGGCTCGGGTTACCGAAGTGCAGACCAAACAAAAAGCGCCTGGTGTGCTGCTGTTGCTTGGACATGCCGGTGGCAAGCCATTGATTGCGGGCAAGGACACCGCGGCCGACTGGCTGCTGCAACAGGCGGGCGGACATAACCTGGCGACGCACACGGGTTACAAGCCGTTTTCCGTGGAATCCCTCGCCGGCCTCGATACTGAAGTGCTGGTGTTCGCCGACCGTGCATTGACCGGTGAGGCGGCGAAAGCGGCGTTGTTTAAGGAAAACCCGATTCTCAATTCAAGCCGCGCCGCCAAGGCCGGGCGTGTGCTGGAGCTGGATCCGACCCTGCTGGTCGGTGGGCTCGGGCCGCGTTTGCCAGCGGCGCTGAAAAGCCTGACTGACGGTTTCTACCCGGCCAAGAGCGGCCAATGACCACACTGGTAAAACCCCGTGACTTGTTCATTGGCCTGACGCTCCTGTGTTTGCTGGCGATCTGGCTGTCGTTGGCGTTGGGGCCGGTGAGTCTGCCGCTGTTCGATACGTTGCGCGCAGCGTTGCGCATGCTCGGCGTGCCGTTGGCACCGGATGGACTGGAGCAGGCTGAACTGATCCTCGGGCAGATTCGTCTGCCGCGAACTCTGCTCGGGCTGGCGGTCGGTGGTGTCTTGGCGTTGTCCGGCGTGGCGATGCAAGGCTTGTTTCGCAATCCGCTGGCGGATCCGGGATTGGTCGGTGTTTCCAGCGGCGCGGCATTGGGCGCAGCGATCGCGATTGTCGGCGGTTCGTTTTTTGGCGGCCTGCCGGAATGGTTCGGCCCCTATCTGTTGTCGGTCTGTGCGTTTCTCGGCGGGCTTGGGGTGACGGCGCTGGTTTATCGCCTCGGTCGCCGTAATGGCCAGACTAATGTGGCGACGATGTTGCTGGCGGGCATTGCCCTGACCGCGCTGGCCAGTTCCGCGGTCGGGCTGTTCACATATCTGGCGGATGACGCGACTTTGCGCACGCTAACGTTCTGGAACCTTGGCAGCCTCAATGGCGCCAGTTACGCGCGGCTCTGGCCATTGCTGATCATCAGCGCTGGTGTCGCGTTGTGGCTGCCGCGTCGGGCGAAAGCGCTGAATGCCTTGCTGCTTGGAGAATCCGAGGCTGGGCATTTGGGCATTGATGTCGAGCGGCTCAAGCGTGAACTGGTGTTTTGCACGGCGCTGGGGGTTGGCGCGGCAGTCGCGGCCGCCGGGATGATCGGTTTTGTCGGGCTGGTGGTGCCGCATCTGGTGCGTTTGCTGGCGGGGCCAGATCATAAAGTATTGCTGCCGGCATCGGTGCTGGCGGGGGCGAGCCTGTTGCTGTTGGCTGATCTGGTCGCGCGGCTGGCGCTGGCGCCGGCAGAGCTGCCGATCGGCATTGTCACCGCGTTTATCGGTGCGCCGTTCTTTCTTTATCTGCTGCTGCGAGGGCGTGCCTGATGTTGCGTGCGCAGAATCTGCACATCCAGCGTGGTCGAAAAGCCGTGCTCAGCGATGTCACGCTGCAACTCGAACCCGGTGAAGTACTCGGTGTGCTCGGGCCGAACGGTGCCGGTAAAAGTACATTGCTCGGTGCCTTGTGCGGTGAGTTGGCGGCGAGCGCGGGCGGGGTTTCGCTTGACGGGCAGGCGTTGAGTCACTGGACTGGCCCGCAGCGTGCGCAACGATTGGCGGTGTTGCCCCAAGTGTCGACCCTGGATTTTGCTTTCCGCGTCGAAGAAGTGGTGGGCATGGGCCGTTTGCCTTGGCAAAGCGGTCGGTTGCGCGATGACGAAATCATCGCGGCGGCTTTGGCGGCGGCGGATGCCGGGCACTTGAGCGGTCGCAGTTATCTGGCGCTGTCCGGTGGCGAGCGTCAGCGTGTGCATCTGGCGCGGGTGTTGGCGCAGCTCTGGCCGGGGCAGGCCGGGCAGACGCTGCTGTTGGATGAGCCGACATCGATGCTTGATCCGCTTCATCAGCACACTACGCTGCAGGCGGTGCGTGAGTTTGCCGATCGTGGCGCGGCGGTGTTGGTGATCCTGCATGATCTGAATCTGGCGGCGCGTTATTGTGATCGCATCCTGCTGCTTGAAGGCGGTCGCCCGGTGGCGCTGGATACACCGCAGCAGGTTTTGCGACCGGACACGCTCCAAGCCGTATTCGGTCTCGAAGTGTTGGTGCAGCTGCACCCGGAGCGTGGGCATCCGCTGATCATCGCCCGCTGACAGGATCATCGAGGTGATTACATGCGTGGCTTGTGGCTGTTGGCGGTGGTGTTGCTTGTGGGGTGTCAGCATGTTGTTGCGCCGCCGCCAGTCAATGGCGAGATTCGCGATCTGCGTAGCGGGCAGGAGCTGACGGCGCAGCAGTTGCTGACGCGACTTGCTGAGCCCGAGCAATTGATTATTGGCGAGCAGCATGACAATGCCGATCATCACGCCGTGCAGTTGTGGGTATTGCGCTCGCTCGGTGAGCAGCGGTCGCAAGGTAGCCTGTTGCTGGAAATGCTTACGCCGGATCAGCAGTCTCGCGTTGATCAAGTGCATCAGTCGATAACGCCGCCCGCTGACCTGCCTGGTGTATTAGCCTGGCAGGACGGCTGGGACTGGAACCTCTACGGGCCGATTGTACGCTTCGCCCTCACTCAGCCGTATCCACTGCTGGCGGCAAATCTGAATAGCGCCGAAATCCGCACCGTCTATCGCAACGCACCAGTGTTGAAGGGGCAGCGCAGCAATGTTGAGTCGGTGAAAACTGTATTGCTGGAGCAGATCAGCGATTCCCACTGTGGCTTGCTGCCTGAATCACAGATGCCCGCGATGCTGGCCGTTCAGCAACAACGTGATCGGCGTATGGCTGAGCGTCTGTTGGCGGCTCCCGCACCTTCAATCTTGCTGGCCGGTGCGTGGCATGCGCGCAAGGATGTTGGCGTGCCGCTGCATGTTGTGGATTTGGGCGCCACAGAGACTCCGACAGTGCTGATGCTGGCAGAGCAGGGCGCCGAAGTGACCGCAACGATGGCCGATTACGTTTGGTACACGCCCGCCACGCCCAAGCAGGACTACTGCGAGCAGATGCGCAAACAGTTCGGCAAATGACTTTTCCCCAGGCAAAAAAAGACCCGGTAAAAACCGGGTCAAATAACCGTGATTAGCCTGATGAGGAGATAATCTGAGAGTCCGAACCAAGGGCTTTTCAGAATATCGACTGATCTCGCGACCAGTTGTGATAATCATAGCGATTCTCATTAGCGCGTCAACAACTGTTTTCTCATTTCTTTGATTTAGTCTTGGAAATGGCCGTAATGGCCCGGAAACAAAGGACGTGGCGTCAGCTCTTGGTTACGCAAAATTGGGTGACTTGCTTGTTCAGCTGACCGATCCGCCGCGCCATGCTCTCGATCAGGCTGTGGGCGATCTTCGGATTGGTGCGGGTCATGCTCAAGAATTGATCGCCGGGAATCAGCATTACGGTGCTTGGCTCTCGGGCAACGACCGTGGCATTGCGTGGTTCGCCAGTGAACACGGCCATGGCACCGAAAATCTCGTCCTTGGGCACGTCTCCGACTTTCTGCCCGTCTACAAACGCTTCGGCATGCCCGTCGATGATCACAAACACGTGATCAGCCGCGTCACCCTGATTGATCAGAATTTCACCGGCCTCAACCCGTTTGAAGCCATTGGTACTGCGAAAATCGCGCGGTTTCAATTCCGCGACGGCATGGGCGAGGATTGCCATTTGTCCCAGCAGATAATCCAAGAACTGGTCTGCCCGACGAGCATCGCCATACAAATGCTGAAGAACCTCACGGCGCCGATAGGGCGTCAAACGCAATGCCCCGTCACTGCACAAACGGCAATCAGCCCAGTCCTCACCCTGCTGAAGGCCGATCAAATCACCCTCCTGCCAATAAAACAGTGGACGCGACCCGATACAGCCGTTGATCACCCCTTCATTGAGCAGGAATAACTGATCGGCGGGTAACTGCGCCAGTAAATCATCCGACGCCTGCAGTTCCAGCGTCGACCCGCAAGGCATCAAATCGCGCAGCCACAGCGCGGGCAAGCTCTGCAAGCGGTTGATCAAGGCATCGGCCCAAGCCGATTGTTCCCCCAGTAAATACATGACGGTCTATGCCCGTTCAGTTCTTGTGACGCGATGAAATGGCTTCAAGCTGCTTGTTCAGGGCGTCCTTGCGTTCGGCGGGGATGTCGTTCCAATGCACATCCATCAACGCGCCCTCGATCGCATATAACAACACCTTCGATGCGCGAAACCCACGGGTACGCACGGCCCGGTAGGCGTCCACCGCGCCCAGGCGACGCAAGTCCGAGGCGCTGTGGATGCCCACGGCATGCAGCCATTGCGCCGACGTCTTGCCAAGATTCTTCAGGTGTTGCAGTTCATCATTCATCAAGCCTCCTTGCGACGGCCGAATGGTGCGTGGGCGAGCTTCTCAGGAGTGTAGCCATCAGTAGGAAAAGCGTGGTTGTTTGGTCGGATTCGACGCAAATGCTTCTAAGAAAGGGCGCTTGAACGGCCTGCGAACGCAGATGAGGAGGGGGGAACACAAATCAATGTAGGAGTGAGCCTGCTCGCGATAGCGGACTGGCAGGCACACATGTGTTGAATTTTAAACCGCTATCGCGAGCAGGCTCACTCCTACAGGGAAGGCTTTGTGTCAGGGAATAATGAGGTGATCAGCGGGTGCGATAACGCAGGCGCGTACCGAAATTCATCGACATCAGAATCTCGTCAGCACTCAACTCCGGCGGGAAGTACGCCCCGGAAATCTGTGCGTGCGCCAGGCTTGCACCTTCAAGCGAGGCGTTGCGGAAATCGATACCGCGAAGATCGGCGGATCGGAAGTAAGCGTCGCGGAAATCCACGCCATCGGCATTCAGTTCACGCAGATCGAGGCCACGGAAATCGCCACCGACCATATCGATCGGGCCATCCTGTGGACGCTCTTTGTTGAAACCTGTGATGTCGTCTTTGTGCAGCAAGGCATACAGCGGGGTGTCGAGAAGTTTCGGCTGGCTCATGTCATATCACCGTTGGTTTTATGACGCCAGTATAGTGCCACTATTTGACGGCCGTGAAGCAAGCGAGGGCTTCACGGCCGAAATAGTTTCTTACAGGCCTGGCAAGCGCTGACGGATCTGCGCGACCACGGTGTCCAGGGTTCCGGATTCATTGGTCTGCACGCGTTTGCTGCGCAGGATTTCTTCTGGTGTCAGCGCTTCGCGGTTGGCCTGCTGTGCTTCGATCACAGCCAGTGTGGCGTCGGACGGATCCTGTTTGTCCGCCTGACGAATCGCCAGCCAGCTCTCAATCACCGCTTGCGGCGCGTTGCAGTCGAGGATCAGGAATGGCGTACCGGTGGCCTCGGCGATCTTCGCCGCGTTGTCGCGCTGCTCACGCTTGAGGTAAGTGGCATCGATCACCACCGGGAAACCAGCGTGCAGGATCACTTCAGCGATTTCATGCAGACGCGCGTAGGTCGCGGTGCTGGCGTCGGCACTGTAGATACCGGCCTGCACATCATTGGCAACAGTTTGCTCACCGAACAGACGCTTGCGTTCAACATCGGAGCGCAGGCGAATCGCGCCCAGCGCTTCGACCAGACGCATGGCCACGTGGCTTTTGCCGACAGCGGAAACGCCGTGGGTGATTGCCATGAAGCGCGAAGGAATGGTGCTGTAGCTTTCCGCCAGGTTGGCGTAGTTGCGGTACTGGCGCAGGGTGGTGGCGCGCTGCACCGGAGTCGCGTCTGCCGGCATGCTGAACAGCGCAACCTTGGCGCGCACCAGAGCGCGGTAGGCTTTATAGAAGTTCAGCACTTCCAGGCCTTGATAGTCGCCGGTCAGCTCCAGGTACTGGCTGATGAAACGGCGGGCCAGGGATTTCAGGCCACGGTCTTCCAGGTCCATCGCGAGGAAACCGGTGTCGGCCCAGACGTCAGTGAAGCGGAACGGTTCGTTGAACTCGATGCAGTCGAAGATCACCACTTTGCCGTCGATGACCGTGGCATTGCCCAGATGGATATCGCCATGGCACTCGCGGGTGAAACCGTCGGCCTTGCGCTGGGCAAACAGTGGCTTGAGACGCTCGAAGCTGCTCTCGGCCCAGGCTTTCAGCGCGTCGAGTTGCAGCAGATCGTTTTTGTCGCTGAGGAACGGCAGGATCTGCTCGAAGTTTTGCGAGACTGGCGCCATCACGCTGTCCGGGGTGCCGGCGTCGTGTTCGGCCGGGACTTTCGGCGCAGTGAGGTGGAAGCGAGCAATCTGCTCGGCCATCTCGTCGATGTGCTGTGTGGTCAGCTCGCCGTTGGCTTGCAGGGTGCTGAGCAAACCGCTCTGCGGGAACTGGCGCATTTTCAGCACATATTCGATCGCCGGGCCGTCGCCGCCCAGTTGCGGCGCTTCAACGCTGCCGGTGACTGGCAACACTTCCAGATACAAATCGTCGGTCAGACGCTGGTTCAGACGCAGCTCTTCAGCGCAGAAATGCGCGCGCGACTCGAGGCCGGTGAAGTCGAGGAAGCCGAAATTCACCGGCTTCTTCACTTTATAAGCGAACGGACCGGTGAGGATCACCCACGAGATATGCGTTTCGATGACCTGAAACCCTTCGACAGGGTGCGGGTAGAGGGCCGGGTTTTGCAGGGCAGCGATCAGTGACTGGCTCACGGGCGATCCTTCAGAGACTGGGGGAAATTCGAGGTCGCCATTATGGCCGCTCGCCAGCCTGACGCAAACCTCGGAGCGCTCCTGTTGAGTATGAATAAAGTGCGTATAATCCGCCGCCATGACTCGAACTCGATCCCCCCGTACCAAGAAAAAACCACCCTCCAAGGGCCTTAGCCCGTGGTTGAGCTGGGCCATTAAACTCAGTCTGGTCGGCCTTGTCGTGCTGGCCGGCTTCGCCGTATACCTCGATGCGGTGGTGCAGGAGAAGTTCTCCGGCAAGCGCTGGACCATCCCGGCCAAGGTCTATGCGCGCCCGCTCGAGCTGTTCGTCGGACAAAAGCTCAGCAAGGACGATTTCCTTACCGAACTCGATGCCCTCGGCTATCGTCGCGAAGCCGTGAGTAACGGCCCCGGTGCCGCAGCCGTCAGCGGCAATACGGTCGATCTGAATACCCGTGGCTTCCAGTTCTATGAAGGCCTGGAAAAACCGCAGCCGGTGCGCGTGCGCTTCTCCGGCGACTATGTGGCTGAACTGTCGGCGACCAACGGTTCGAAATTGTCCGTGGTGCGTCTTGAACCGCTGATGATCGGCGGCATTTATCCGAAAAACCTCGAAGACCGCATCCTGATCAAACTCGATCAGGTGCCGCCATATCTGCTCGAAACCCTGGTCGCTGTAGAAGATCGCGACTTCTATAGCCACTGGGGTGTGTCGCCGAAGTCGATTGCCCGTGCTGTCTGGGTCAACACCTCTGGTGGCAAGATGACGCAGGGCGGCAGTACGCTGACCCAGCAGTTGGTGAAAAACTTCTACCTGACCAATGAACGCAGCCTGACCCGCAAGCTCACCGAAGCGATGATGGCGATGCTGCTGGAACTGCATTACGACAAAAAGGAAATCCTTGAGGCCTATCTCAATGAAGTCTTCGTCGGGCAGGATGGTCAGCGTGCGGTGCACGGTTTCGGTCTGGCCAGCCAGTTCTTCTTCGGTCAACCATTGTCCGAACTGAAACTGCATCAGGTGGCGTTGCTGGTCGGCATGGTCAAAGGGCCTTCCTACTACAACCCGCGTCGTAATCCCGAACGTGCGCTGGAGCGTCGTAACCTGGTGCTCGATGTGCTTGAGCAACAAGGCGTGGCGACTGCCGAGCAAGTGGCCGCAGCGAAGAACATGCCGCTGGGCGTGACTACTCGCGGCAAGCTCGCCGACAGCTCGTTCCCGGGCTTTATCGATCTGGTCAAACGTCAGTTGCGTGAAGACTATCGCGACGAAGACTTGACCGAAGAAGGTCTGCGCATCTTCACCAGCTTCGACCCGATCCTGCAGATGAAAGCCGAGGCCTCGGTCAACGACACCTTTAAACGTCTGTCCGGGCGCAAGGGCTCCGACGATGTCGAAGCGGCGATGGTCGTGACCAATCCGGAAACCGGCGAGGTCCAGGCAATGATCGGCAGTCGTCAGGCCAGTTATGCCGGTTTCAACCGCGCACTGGATGCCGTGCGACCGATCGGCTCGTTGATCAAGCCTGCGGTTTATCTGACTGCGCTGGAAAAACCGAGCCAGTACACACTGACCAGTTGGCTGTCTGATGATCCGTTGTCGGTCAAAGGCGCGAACGGTCAGGTGTGGAAACCGCAGAACTATGACCGCCGCTCCCACGGCACGGTGTTCCTCTATCAGGGGCTGGCGCATTCCTACAACTTGTCGACCTCGCGTCTGGGCCTGGAAGTCGGTGTGCCGAATGTGTTGAAAACACTCGGTCGTCTGGGAGTGACGCGTGAGTTTCCGGCGTTCCCGTCGATGTTGCTCGGTGCTGGCGGCATGACCCCGATCGAAGTCGCGACCATGTACCAAACGCTGGCCAACGGTGGTTTCAACACGCCAATGCGCGGGATTCGCAGCGTGCTGACCGCCGAGGGCGAGCCGCTCAAACGTTATCCGTTCCAGATCGAGCAGCGTTTCGACCCTGCCTCCATTTATCTGATCCAGAACGCCATGCAGCGCGTGATGCGTGAAGGTACCGGCAGCTCGGTTTATAACGTGCTGCCCAAGACTCTGACGCTGGCCGGCAAGACCGGTACCAGTAACGATTCCCGTGACAGCTGGTTCGCCGGTTTCAGTCAGGATCTGCTGGCGGTGGTCTGGCTGGGGCGCGACGATAACGGCAAGACACCGTTCACCGGTGCGACCGGTGCGCTGCAGGTGTGGACCAGTTTCATGCGCAAGGCCGATCCGCTGCCGCTGGACATGCCGCAGCCGGACAACGTCGTGCAGGCGTGGGTCGATTCGCGGACCGGGCAGGGCTCCGATGCCAACTGCCCAGGGGCGGTGCAGATGCCGTATATTCGCGGCAGCGAACCGCCACCCGGCGCCGCCTGTGCAAGCGAAACGCCTGCTTCCGGCGAGTCGGTGATGGATTGGGTCAAGGGCTGGATGAATTAAGCAAAGAGGGTTTCAAGTGAACAAGTGGTTGATTCCAGCGGTGACCGCCGTGGCTTTGCTCAGCGGCTGCTCTACCGTACAGCGTGGTTCGATTCCGGTGGTTGATTCCGGTACTGCGGTGTCCAACAGCGAGCGCATTTCGGCCAATGGCGGTTTCCGTCAAACGACGGTCAAGCGTCCAGCACAGGGCCAGACTCAGGCGATTCCGCAAGGTGATACTGGTGTGGTGGTGATGGTGCCGGGTGGCGGCGCTGCCGTGTCGACACCGATCAGCGCTTCGCCAATCGTGCCTGGGCCGGCATCCGGCGGTATCACGTCGGGGCCGTACAATCCTTCGCCGGCTGAGTCTGCGCCGATCAATACCGGCAGCTACAGCATGCCATCGACGCCAAGCGGGATTCCTTCCGCCAGCAGTGGTGGCGGCTTGTCGGCCGATGAGCAACTTGACGGCCCGGTGCTCGCTCTGCTGACCACCGCGCAACAGCAGCAGGCCGGCGGCGACCTCAACGGTGCATCGTCCAGCCTTGAGCGAGCCCAGCGTGTCGCCCCGCGTGAACCGCAAGTGCTTTATCGTCTGGCGCAGGTTCGCATGGCCCAAGGTGATGCGCCGCAAGCCGAGCAGTTTGCCCGGCGTGCGCTGACCATGGCCAACGGTCGTCCGGACCTGCAAGCCAACCTGTGGGAAATCATCGCTCAGTCCCGCGAGAAACAAGGCGATTCCGCCGGTGCCGCTCAGGCCCGTCAGAAGGCCAAGGTTTCGCTGTGATGGATGCACGTTTCCCGAAAATCGCCGATCAGTTGCTACTGATCGAGCGTGAACTGCGCACGCAGGGTTGGTGGGACGAAGTTGCGCCGTCAGCTGAAGCGTTGAGCAGTGTCGAGCCGTTTTCGGTCGATACGCTGGATTTCGAGCAGTGGCTGCAATGGATCTTCCTGCCGAAGATGAAATACATCCTCGAACAGGATCTGCCGTTGCCGAATGCCTCGGGGATTCAGGAAATGGCTGAAATGGTCTTCGCCCAGCGCAATGTGCAGGGCAAGGATCGTCAGCTTCAGGTGTTGCTCAAAGAGTTTGACCTGCTGATCACTGCCTCGCGCTAATACCGATTCTGTGTAGGAGTTGCCGAAGGCTGCGATCTATTGATCTTTAAAGTCAAAAGATCGCAGCCTCGTTTCACTCGACAGCTCCTACAGTCCTGCAGATGCCTATTGGCAATTCTCGGCTATCTGTTTCTGAGCCTCGACAATGCGTTCCTGACGCTGCGCATCATCCAGCCGGCGCAACTGTCCCTCCACCTCTTCTCTCAAGCGCGGATTGTTTTGCAATTGCGCAAGGTTCGTCCGAGCCTGTTCGCAGAACTGTTTTAGCTGTGCCTGTTGGTCAGCCACCTGTTTCTTGACCTTGTCATCGATAGCCTTCTGATCTCCCAGCACGCCGCTGCCCGGCATTGCCGCCGGTTTCGGCGGAGGCGAGGAGGGCGTCTGCAGGGTGGTGGACGGCTGGCCCGGTGGCGGCTGCGCATCGAAGTGCGTGACACCCTGGGCATCGACCCATTTATAGATTTGAGCGGCCATGCACCACGGGCTGAGGCCGATCAGCAGAGTGAGGAGGAGCGTTCGCATGCTGATTCCTTGGCAAAGTTGCGCAATTGACACTAACAGAGTAGCGGTTTTCGGGTTTTTTCTTGCGTTCTCATGTGCTTACCCACAATTAACCACATAGACGGCTTGACTTGGAGAGGGCGAAACAGAAGAATCCAAAGTCCGCTGTAGAGGGACTGCCAGAAGCAGACCCACTCGGTAGATCATGAGGCGCACATCCGCGCCGACCTGTTACACCCGCAACGCGTTACCTCGCGCTGGGTGGGAAAGGCCCGCAACACTTGGGACGATCCCAATACTTGCTCAGTCAGTGCTGACGTAGTCGGCGACCACCGTCGCTCATGCTCTGCCGAGAAGTAAACCTATTAAGACCCGCCCCTTTTTTGTGGACGGTATTCTGGCGTTTTAGAGGTGAACAACGTGGAGCTTTTATCTGGCGGTGAGATGCTCGTCCGCTTTTTGCGTGACGAAGGCGTCAAATATATCTACGGGTACCCGGGTGGTGCTCTCCTGCATGTTTACGATGCCCTGTTCAAAGAACCGGAAGTGACTCACATCCTGGTTCGTCACGAACAAGCGGCTACCCATATGGCTGACGGTTATGCCCGTGCCACCGGTAAAGCCGGCGTGGTATTGGTGACGTCTGGTCCTGGCGCCACAAACGCCATTACCGGTATCGCGACCGCCTATATGGACTCGATTCCGATGGTGATCATTTCCGGTCAGGTGCCAAGCACCATGGTCGGCACCGACGCGTTCCAGGAAACCGACATGATCGGTATCTCCCGGCCGATCGTGAAGCACAGCTTCATGATCAAGCACGCTTCGGAAATCCCGGAAGTCATGAAGAAGGCCTTCTACCTGGCGCAATCCGGTCGTCCGGGCCCGGTCGTGGTCGATATCCCAAAGGACATGACCAACCCGGCCGAGAAGTTCGAATACATCTTCCCGAAGAAAGCCAAGCTGCGTTCCTACAGCCCGGCCGTTCGCGGTCACTCCGGGCAAATCCGCAAGGCAGCAGAAATGCTCTTGGCGGCCAAGCGTCCGGTCATGTATTCCGGCGGCGGCGTGATTCTCGGCAACGGTTCCGCACCGCTGACCGAACTGGCGAAAATGCTCAACTTGCCTGTGACCAACACCTTGATGGGCCTGGGCGGTTTCCCTGGCACTGATCGTCAGTTCATCGGCATGCTCGGCATGCACGGCAGCTACACCGCCAACCTGGCGATGCACCATGCTGACGTGATCCTTGCGGTCGGCGCGCGTTTCGACGATCGCGTGATCAACGGCGCGGCGAAGTTCTGCCCGAACGCCAAGATCATCCACATCGACATCGACCCGGCTTCGATTTCCAAGACCATCAAGGCCGACGTGCCAATTGTTGGCCCGGTGGAGAGCGTCCTGACCGAAATGGTCGCGATCCTCAAGGAAATCGGCGAGACCCCGAACAAGGAGTCCGTGGCCAGTTGGTGGAAGCAGGTGGATGAATGGCGCGGTGATCGCGGCCTGTTCCCTTACGAAAAGGGCGACGGCAGCCTGATCAAGCCGCAGACCGTGATCGAAACCCTCTGCGAAGTGACCAAGGGCGATGCCTTCATCACTTCCGACGTGGGCCAGCATCAGATGTTCGCGGCGCAGTACTACACGTTCAACAAGCCGAATCGCTGGATCAACTCCGGCGGTCTGGGCACCATGGGCTTCGGTTTCCCGGCGGCCATGGGCATCAAATTGAGCTTCCCGGATGACGACGTTGCCTGCGTCACCGGCGAAGGCAGTATCCAGATGAACATCCAGGAACTGTCGACCTGCCTGCAGTATGGCTTGCCAGTGAAAATCGTCATCCTCAACAACGGTGTTCTGGGGATGGTTCGTCAGTGGCAGGACATGAGCTACGGCAGCCGCCACTCGCACTCCTACATGGAATCGCTGCCTGACTTCGTCAAGCTGGCTGAAGCCTACGGCCACGTTGGCGTACGCATCACCGAATCGAAAGATTTGAAGTCGAAGATGGCAGAAGCGTTCGCCATGAAGGATCGCCTGGTCGTGATCGATATTTCGGTCGACACCAGCGAGCACGTCTATCCGATGCAGATCAAAGACGGCTCGATGCGCGATATGTGGCTGAGCAAGACGGAGCGTACTTAATCATGCGGCACATTATTTCCTTGCTTCTGGAAAACGAACCCGGCGCTTTGTCTCGCGTAGTCGGCCTGTTCTCGCAGCGCAACTACAACATCGAAAGCCTGACCGTGGCCCCGACCGAAGACCCGACCCTGTCGCGTCTGACGCTGACCACTGTGGGCCACGATGAAGTCATCGAGCAGATCACCAAAAACCTGAACAAGCTGATCGAAGTGGTCAAGCTGGTGGACCTGTCGGAAAGCGCTCACATCGAGCGCGAACTGATGCTGGTCAAGGTCAAGGCCACTGGCGCCCAGCGCGCCGAGATCAAACGCACCACCGATATTTACCGTGGACAGATCGTCGATGTCAGTGCCAGCGTGTATACCGTTCAATTGACCGGTACCAGCGACAAGCTCGACAGCTTCATTCAGTCCATCGGCACCGCATCGATTCTGGAAACCGTCCGTAGTGGCGTGACCGGCATTGCCCGCGGCGACAAAGTACTCAGCATCTAAACCAAATTAGCGAATGGCCTGAACGGCCTGGATATAAAGGGGAAATTCATGAAAGTTTTCTACGATAAAGACTGCGACCTGTCGATCATCCAGGGCAAGAAAGTTGCCATCATCGGTTACGGTTCCCAGGGCCACGCCCAAGCGTGCAACCTGAAAGACTCCGGTGTCGACGTTACCGTTGGTCTGCGTAAAGGTTCGGCCACCGTTGCCAAAGCTGAAGCTCACGGCCTGAAAGTGACCGACGTTGCTTCCGCTGTTGCTGCTGCCGACCTGGTCATGATCCTGACCCCGGACGAGTTCCAGTCTTCCCTGTACAAGAACGAAATCGAGCCGAACATCAAGAAGGGCGCCACCCTGGCCTTCTCCCACGGCTTCGCGATTCACTACAACCAGGTTGTTCCGCGTGCCGACCTCGACGTGATCATGATCGCGCCGAAAGCTCCGGGCCACACCGTACGTTCCGAGTTCGTGAAAGGCGGCGGTATTCCTGACCTGATCGCGATCTACCAGGATGCCTCGGGCAACGCCAAAAACGTTGCACTGTCCTACGCTGCTGGCGTTGGTGGCGGTCGTACCGGCATCATCGAAACCACCTTCAAGGACGAGACCGAAACCGACCTGTTCGGCGAGCAAGCCGTTCTGTGCGGTGGTACCGTTGAACTGGTAAAAGCCGGTTTCGAAACCCTGGTTGAAGCTGGCTACGCGCCGGAAATGGCCTACTTCGAGTGCCTGCACGAACTGAAGCTGATCGTTGACCTCATGTACGAAGGCGGTATCGCCAACATGAACTACTCGATCTCCAACAACGCTGAGTACGGCGAGTACGTGACCGGTCCGGAAGTGATCAACGCCGAGTCCCGTCAGGCCATGCGCAACGCCCTGAAACGTATTCAGGACGGCGAATACGCCAAAATGTTCATCAGCGAAGGCGCAACCGGCTACCCTTCGATGACCGCCAAGCGTCGTAACAACGCCGCTCACGGTATCGAAGTCATCGGCGAGCAGCTGCGCTCCATGATGCCGTGGATCGGTGCCAACAAGATCGTCGACAAAGCCAAAAACTAAGTCGTCGTTCCTTGTACGAAAAACGCGGCCTCGGCCGCGTTTTTTCGTTTGAGGCGGTGGTTCTGGTATAAAGCTGCAGCGTTTGTGGCCGAACTGTCGTCCTCAAGCACCTGTCGAAATTTCTCCAAACCGTTGCAAGGTAATGTCCATGAGCGAACGTCCCGAAGAGCCGAACAAGGCTTCTGACGCCGAAAGCCTGCTGCCCATCGATGAACACATCGAAGAAGGGCACGACGCAGAAGGTCGTAAAGTCCGGCATCGTGGTATCTATCTGCTGCCGAATCTGTTCACCACTGCGAACCTGTTCGCAGGGTTTTACTCCATCATCAACTCGATGAGCGCCCAGGCTGCTCTAAGCGCCGGCGACTCGGCCAATGCGAGCAAGTATTTCGCGTTCGCCGCGATCGCAATTTTCGTCGCCATGGTGCTCGACGGCCTCGACGGTCGCGTGGCGCGCATGACCAACACGCAAAGTGCCTTCGGTGCCGAGTACGACTCGCTGTCGGACATGGTTGCGTTCGGTGTTGCCCCGGCGCTGCTGGCGTTCGGTTGGGCGTTGGGCGACATGGGCAAGGTTGGCTGGATGGTCGCCTTCATCTATGTAGCGGGCGCGGCGTTGCGTCTGGCGCGCTTCAATACTCAGGTGGGTACGGCGGACAAACGCTATTTCATCGGTCTGGCCAGTCCGGCGGCTGCCGGTGTGGTCGCGGGGATTGTCTGGGCGTTCAGCGATTACGGCATTCAGGGTTCGAAGATGTCGTTCCTGGTCGCACTGATGGTTGCGGCGGCCGGCATGCTGATGGTCAGCAACATCAAGTACAACAGCTTTAAGGAGCTGGACCTGAAGGGGCGCGTGCCGTTCGTGGCGATCCTTGCTGTGGTGCTGGTGTTCGCCGTGGTCTTTAGCGATCCACCGCGCATTCTGCTGCTGGTGTTCCTTGCTTACGCGGCTTCCGGCCCTGTGCAGTACCTGTTGCATCTTCGTCGGCACAAAAAAGCCGAGTGATGTAATTTCCCGCATACTCCGCAGTCTATGGGTGCATCAGTCCTCCAAAGCTGCGGAGTTGCCATGTTGATCAAAGTCCCCAAAGCGTCCGATTGCCACGAGTCGGATGTCACGCCTGAAGCCATTTATCTCTCTCGCCGCCAATTGCTGGGGGCTACTGCTGCCGGTATCGCCGTCAGTAGCTTGCCACGTTGGGCCAATGCCGAGGATGCTCCCAGGTATGCTGATGTCGAATCCGGTAAAGCACCTGCCTGGTTTAACGACAAGCTGTCCTCTACTAAATGGGGAGCAGTCAACGTCAAGGATGAGGCAATCACACCTTATAAAGACGCCACCCACTACAACAACTTCTATGAGTTCGGAACCGACAAGGGTGATCCGGCGGCGAATGCTGGCTCGCTGAAAACCGAACCGTGGAGTGTGGTGATAGACGGGGAGGTGGGTAAGCCGGGGCGATATGCGCTGGAAGACTTCATGAAGCCCTATCAACTTGAAGAACGAATCTATCGCCTGCGCTGTGTCGAGGCGTGGTCGATGGTTATTCCGTGGATTGGCTTTCCGATCTCGGCGCTGCTCAAGCAGGTCGAGCCAACGTCCAAAGCCAAGTACATTCGCTTTGAAACCTTGCAGGATCCCAAGAGCATGCCAGGTCAGCGGTCTGGGTTCGCCTTGATCGATTGGCCTTATGTAGAAGGCTTGCGACTGGACGAGGCGATGAATCCTTTGGCGATTCTGGCGGTGGGTATGTATGGCCGAGAGTTGCCGAATCAGAATGGCGCGCCACTGCGTTTGGTGGTGCCGTGGAAATATGGCTTCAAGAGTGTCAAATCCATCGTGCGTATCAGTCTGGTCAGCGAGCAGCCGAAAACCACTTGGCAAAGCATTGCGGCAGATGAATACGGTTTTTACGCGAACGTGAACCCGACAGTTGATCACCCGCGCTGGACGCAGGCACGGGAGCGGCGTCTGCCGAACAGTCTGTTCAAACCGAATGTACGCGATACGCAGATGTTCAACGGCTACTCGGATGAAGTCGCTTCTTTATATACAGGGCTCGATCTGCGGAAGAACTACTGATGCGATTTCCGTTCTGGCGTATAGGCGTTTTCATTGCGGCGGCTATCTGGCCGATGCTGTGGTTGTATCAGGCTCTCGAGGATTCGCTTGGACCTGATCCTGGCAAGGTGTTGGTGGATCGGTTGGGGCTCGGAACATTGGTGCTGCTGCTGATCACCTTGAGCATGACGCCTTTGCAGAAGCTCACCGGCTGGGCGGGGTGGATTGCTGTACGCCGGCAATTGGGGCTTTGGTGTTTTGCCTATGTTGTTTTGCACCTGTGCAGCTATATGGCGTTTATCCTGGGGTTCGATTGGTCGCAGTTGGCGGTCGAGTTACGTAAGCGGCCCTACATAATAGTGGGGGCGTTGGGTTTCCTTGGTCTGTTGGTGTTGGCGGTGACGTCCAATCGCTACAGTCAACGTCGTTTGGGCTCGCGCTGGAAGAAGTTGCATCGGTTGGTTTACGTGATTCTGGGTCTGGGTTTGCTGCATATGCTGTGGATCGTGCGTGCTGATCTCGAGGAGTGGGCGATCTATGCCTTTATGGGTGCTGCGCTTCTGGTGCTGCGTATACCTCCCGTAACGCGGCGGATCCCGCGTTTGCTGGCTAAAAAGCAGGTTTTGCAAGAAAAGCGAAATTAACGGTTGACGGCAGATTTCAGATGTCTATAATTCGCCCCACTTCCGGCGCAGTCGAAACGGAAAACTCCTTGAGATTCAATGAGTTATGCAGGTTTCGGCGGCAGGCTGCTTCAGTTCATCGAAGCCAAAAGGAAGTTGAAAAAGAGGTGTTGACAGCAGCGTGTAACGCTGTAGAATTCGCCTCCCGCTGACGAGAGATCGGAAGCGCAAGTGGTTGAAGTTGTTGAAGAAATCTTCGAAAACTTCTGAAAATAATCACTTGACAGCAAATGAGGCTGCTGTAGAATGCGCGCCTCGGTTGAGACGAAAGATCTTAGCCAACCGCTCTTTAACAACTGAATCAAGCAATTCGTGTGGGTGCTTGTGGAGTCAGACTGATAGTCAACAAGATTATCAGCATCACAAGTTACTCCGCGAGAAATCAAAGATGTAACCAACGATTGCTGAGCCAAGTTTAGGGTTTCTTAAAAACCCAAAGATGTTTGAACTGAAGAGTTTGATCATGGCTCAGATTGAACGCTGGCGGCAGGCCTAACACATGCAAGTCGAGCGGATGAGAGGAGCTTGCTCCTGGATTCAGCGGCGGACGGGTGAGTAATGCCTAGGAATCTGCCTGGTAGTGGGGGGCAACGTTTCGAAAGGAACGCTAATACCGCATACGTCCTACGGGAGAAAGCAGGGGACCTTCGGGCCTTGCGCTATCAGATGAGCCTAGGTCGGATTAGCTAGTTGGTGAGGTAATGGCTCACCAAGGCGACGATCCGTAACTGGTCTGAGAGGATGATCAGTCACACTGGAACTGAGACACGGTCCAGACTCCTACGGGAGGCAGCAGTGGGGAATATTGGACAATGGGCGAAAGCCTGATCCAGCCATGCCGCGTGTGTGAA
The DNA here is from genome assembly GCF_009834515.1 of Pseudomonas sp. R84. NCBI lineage: Bacteria > Pseudomonadati > Pseudomonadota > Gammaproteobacteria > Pseudomonadales > Pseudomonadaceae > Pseudomonas > Pseudomonas sp. R84. Next base: position 5,543,377 of record NZ_CP019426.1, on the reverse strand, counting down.
GAAGGTCTTCGGATTGTAAAGCACTTTAAGTTGGGAGGAAGGGTTGTAGATTAATACTCTGCAATTTTGACGTTACCGACAGAATAAGCACCGGCTAACTCTGTGCCAGCAGCCGCGGTAATACAGAGGGTGCAAGCGTTAATCGGAATTACTGGGCGTAAAGCGCGCGTAGGTGGTTCGTTAAGTTGGATGTGAAATCCCCGGGCTCAACCTGGGAACTGCATTCAAAACTGTCGAGCTAGAGTATGGTAGAGGGTGGTGGAATTTCCTGTGTAGCGGTGAAATGCGTAGATATAGGAAGGAACACCAGTGGCGAAGGCGACCACCTGGACTGATACTGACACTGAGGTGCGAAAGCGTGGGGAGCAAACAGGATTAGATACCCTGGTAGTCCACGCCGTAAACGATGTCAACTAGCCGTTGGGAGCCTTGAGCTCTTAGTGGCGCAGCTAACGCATTAAGTTGACCGCCTGGGGAGTACGGCCGCAAGGTTAAAACTCAAATGAATTGACGGGGGCCCGCACAAGCGGTGGAGCATGTGGTTTAATTCGAAGCAACGCGAAGAACCTTACCAGGCCTTGACATCCAATGAACTTTCCAGAGATGGATTGGTGCCTTCGGGAACATTGAGACAGGTGCTGCATGGCTGTCGTCAGCTCGTGTCGTGAGATGTTGGGTTAAGTCCCGTAACGAGCGCAACCCTTGTCCTTAGTTACCAGCACGTTATGGTGGGCACTCTAAGGAGACTGCCGGTGACAAACCGGAGGAAGGTGGGGATGACGTCAAGTCATCATGGCCCTTACGGCCTGGGCTACACACGTGCTACAATGGTCGGTACAAAGGGTTGCCAAGCCGCGAGGTGGAGCTAATCCCATAAAACCGATCGTAGTCCGGATCGCAGTCTGCAACTCGACTGCGTGAAGTCGGAATCGCTAGTAATCGTGAATCAGAATGTCACGGTGAATACGTTCCCGGGCCTTGTACACACCGCCCGTCACACCATGGGAGTGGGTTGCACCAGAAGTAGCTAGTCTAACCTTCGGGAGGACGGTTACCACGGTGTGATTCATGACTGGGGTGAAGTCGTAACAAGGTAGCCGTAGGGGAACCTGCGGCTGGATCACCTCCTTAATCGACGACATCAGCTGCTCCATAAGTTCCCACACGAATTGCTTGATTCATTGAAGAAGACGAAAGAAGCAGCCCGAAATTGGGTCTGTAGCTCAGTTGGTTAGAGCGCACCCCTGATAAGGGTGAGGTCGGCAGTTCGAATCTGCCCAGACCCACCAATTTTGTGTGGGAAACGCCTGTAGAAATACGGGGCCATAGCTCAGCTGGGAGAGCGCCTGCCTTGCACGCAGGAGGTCAACGGTTCGATCCCGTTTGGCTCCACCACTACTGCTTCTAAAGTTTGAAAGCTTAGAAATGAGCATTCCATCGTTGTGATGATGAATGTTGATTTCTAGTCTTTGACTAGTTCGTTCTTTAAAAATTTGGGTATGTGATAGAAAGATAGACTGAACGTTACTTTCACTGGTAACGGATCAGGCTAAGGTAAAATTTGTGAGTTCTCTTAGTTGAGAAATTCGAATTTTCGGCGAATGTCGTCTTCACAGTATAACCAGATTGCTTGGGGTTATATGGTCAAGTGAAGAAGCGCATACGGTGGATGCCTTGGCAGTCAGAGGCGATGAAAGACGTGGTAGCCTGCGAAAAGCTTCGGGGAGTCGGCAAACAGACTTTGATCCGGAGATGTCTGAATGGGGGAACCCAGCCATCATAAGATGGTTATCTTGTACTGAATACATAGGTGCAAGAAGCGAACCAGGGGAACTGAAACATCTAAGTACCCTGAGGAAAAGAAATCAACCGAGATTCCCTTAGTAGTGGCGAGCGAACGGGGACTAGCCCTTAAGTGGCTTTGAGATTAGCGGAACGCTCTGGAAAGTGCGGCCATAGTGGGTGATAGCCCTGTACGCGAAAATCTCTTGGTCATGAAATCGAGTAGGACGGAGCACGAGAAACTTTGTCTGAATATGGGGGGACCATCCTCCAAGGCTAAATACTACTGACTGACCGATAGTGAACTAGTACCGTGAGGGAAAGGCGAAAAGAACCCCGGAGAGGGGAGTGAAATAGATCCTGAAACCGTATGCGTACAAGCAGTGGGAGCCCACTTTGTTGGGTGACTGCGTACCTTTTGTATAATGGGTCAGCGACTTATTTTCAGTGGCGAGCTTAACCGAATAGGGGAGGCGTAGCGAAAGCGAGTCTTAATAGGGCGTCTAGTCGCTGGGAATAGACCCGAAACCGGGCGATCTATCCATGGGCAGGTTGAAGGTTGGGTAACACTAACTGGAGGACCGAACCGACTACCGTTGAAAAGTTAGCGGATGACCTGTGGATCGGAGTGAAAGGCTAATCAAGCTCGGAGATAGCTGGTTCTCCTCGAAAGCTATTTAGGTAGCGCCTCATGTATCACTGTAGGGGGTAGAGCACTGTTTCGGCTAGGGGGTCATCCCGACTTACCAAACCGATGCAAACTCCGAATACCTACAAGTGCCGAGCATGGGAGACACACGGCGGGTGCTAACGTCCGTCGTGAAAAGGGAAACAACCCAGACCGTCAGCTAAGGTCCCAAAGTTATGGTTAAGTGGGAAACGATGTGGGAAGGCTTAGACAGCTAGGAGGTTGGCTTAGAAGCAGCCACCCTTTAAAGAAAGCGTAATAGCTCACTAGTCGAGTCGGCCTGCGCGGAAGATGTAACGGGGCTCAAACCATACACCGAAGCTACGGGTATCATCTTCGGATGATGCGGTAGAGGAGCGTTCTGTAAGCCTGTGAAGGTGAGTTGAGAAGCTTGCTGGAGGTATCAGAAGTGCGAATGCTGACATGAGTAACGACAATGGGTGTGAAAAACACCCACGCCGAAAGACCAAGGTTTCCTGCGCAACGTTAATCGACGCAGGGTTAGTCGGTCCCTAAGGCGAGGCTGAAAAGCGTAGTCGATGGAAAACAGGTTAATATTCCTGTACTTCTGGTTATTGCGATGGAGGGACGGAGAAGGCTAGGCCAGCTTGGCGTTGGTTGTCCAAGTTTAAGGTGGTAGGCTGAGATCTTAGGTAAATCCGGGATCTTAAGGCCGAGAGCTGATGACGAGTGTTCTTTTAGAACACGAAGTGGTTGATGCCATGCTTCCAAGAAAAGCTTCTAAGCTTCAGGTAACCAGGAACCGTACCCCAAACCGACACAGGTGGTTGGGTAGAGAATACCAAGGCGCTTGAGAGAACTCGGGTGAAGGAACTAGGCAAAATGGCACCGTAACTTCGGGAGAAGGTGCGCCGGTGAGGGTGAAGGACTTGCTCCGTAAGCTCATGCCGGTCGAAGATACCAGGCCGCTGCGACTGTTTATTAAAAACACAGCACTCTGCAAACACGAAAGTGGACGTATAGGGTGTGACGCCTGCCCGGTGCCGGAAGGTTAATTGATGGGGTTAGCTAACGCGAAGCTCTTGATCGAAGCCCCGGTAAACGGCGGCCGTAACTATAACGGTCCTAAGGTAGCGAAATTCCTTGTCGGGTAAGTTCCGACCTGCACGAATGGCGTAACGATGGCGGCGCTGTCTCCACCCGAGACTCAGTGAAATTGAAATCGCTGTGAAGATGCAGTGTATCCGCGGCTAGACGGAAAGACCCCGTGAACCTTTACTATAGCTTTGCACTGGACTTTGAATTTGCTTGTGTAGGATAGGTGGGAGGCTTTGAAGCGTGGACGCCAGTTCGCGTGGAGCCATCCTTGAAATACCACCCTGGCAACTTTGAGGTTCTAACTCAGGTCCGTTATCCGGATCGAGGACAGTGTATGGTGGGTAGTTTGACTGGGGCGGTCTCCTCCTAAAGAGTAACGGAGGAGTACGAAGGTGCGCTCAGACCGGTCGGAAATCGGTCGTAGAGTATAAAGGCAAAAGCGCGCTTGACTGCGAGACAGACACGTCGAGCAGGTACGAAAGTAGGTCTTAGTGATCCGGTGGTTCTGTATGGAAGGGCCATCGCTCAACGGATAAAAGGTACTCCGGGGATAACAGGCTGATACCGCCCAAGAGTTCATATCGACGGCGGTGTTTGGCACCTCGATGTCGGCTCATCACATCCTGGGGCTGAAGCCGGTCCCAAGGGTATGGCTGTTCGCCATTTAAAGTGGTACGCGAGCTGGGTTTAGAACGTCGTGAGACAGTTCGGTCCCTATCTGCCGTGGACGTTTGAGATTTGAGAGGGGCTGCTCCTAGTACGAGAGGACCGGAGTGGACGAACCTCTGGTGTTCCGGTTGTCACGCCAGTGGCATTGCCGGGTAGCTATGTTCGGGAAAGATAACCGCTGAAAGCATCTAAGCGGGAAACTTGCCTCAAGATGAGATCTCACTGGAACCTTGAGTTCCCTGAAGGGCCGTCGAAGACTACGACGTTGATAGGTTGGGTGTGTAAGCGCTGTGAGGCGTTGAGCTAACCAATACTAATTGCCCGTGAGGCTTGACCATATAACACCCAAGCAATTTGCGAACTCGAGAGAGACCAGATTGCGGTGTGTGAAGACGAAACGAACCGAAAGTTTGATGTTCACAAAACACCGAAAGCTGTCACATACCCAATTTGCTGAAGCGAGGCCCTCTGGTCACGACTCAGTACCCGAATTTCTTGACGACCATAGAGCGTTGGAACCACCTGATCCCATCCCGAACTCAGCAGTGAAACGATGCATCGCCGATGGTAGTGTGGGGTTTCCCCATGTGAGAGTAGGTCATCGTCAAGATTAAATTCCGAAACCCCAATTGCGAAAGCAGTTGGGGTTTTGTTTTGCCCGCAGAAAAGTTTTTTACTCGTGACAGCGAACAAATTTGCACAGTTATTTTCGAATCAGAACACTAGAATAGCCCCACCTTATTCGGAGCCAGAGCCTTTATGCCAGAGTCGGTTGACGCCCCCGGGCTGTCAGATTTACCGCTGGAAGACTTGGTGGCCTGTCACGAGTGCGATCTGCTGATGCGCAAGCCAACGCTTGCTCACGGCGAGAAAGCGCTCTGTCCTCGTTGCGGTTACGAGTTATATGCCCACCGCCATAACGTGGTGCAGCGCAGCCTTGCCTTGGTGATCGCGGCATTATTGCTGTATATCCCGGCAAACTTTTTACCCATCATGCAACTCAATATCCTCGGACAATCTTCGCAGGACACGGTCTGGAGCGGCGTACTCGGCCTGTTCAACACGGACATGCAGGGTGTGTCGATCGTGGTGTTTCTGTGCAGCATGGCCATACCGTTGCTGAAGTTGCTATGCCAGTTATTCGTTCTACTGACTATTCGTTTCGATATCGGTCGCGGCTACGGCTTGCTGCTTTATCGCATTTACCACCACCTCAAAGACTGGGGAATGCTCGAGGTTTACCTCATGGGCGTACTGGTGGCGATCGTCAAACTGGCGGACATGGCCGCCATTACCGTAGGTCTGGGCCTGGCGTGTTTCATCGGTTTGTTGTTGGTGCAGGTCTGGCTGGAAGTGGTGATGTCACCGCACCAGATATGGCAGGCGTTATCAGGAGAGGACGCTCATGCGGGCGATTGATGCGGGCATTCTGGTGTGTACCGAATGTCATGAGTTGAACAAACAGGAAGCGGACGCCGACGAGCAAACCTGCACCCGCTGCGGTGCGCTGGTTCACGCTCGCCGTCCGAACAGCCTCGTACGCACCTGGGCACTGCTGATCACCGCCGCGATTATCTATATCCCGGCCAATGTCTTGCCGATCATGACTGTCAGTTCTTTGGGCCAGGGTGATCCGAGCACTATCATGTCCGGCGTGATTCAGTTAGTGCAGCACGGCATGATCCCGATTGCAGCCGTAGTGTTCATCGCCAGTATTCTGGTACCGACCTTCAAACTGGTCGGCATCGCGCTGTTGCTTTTCTCTGTGCAAAGACGCCAGCCGCTGTCCGCTCGTCAACGCATCTGGATGTACCGCTTCATTGAGTTCATTGGCCGCTGGTCGATGCTCGATATATTTGTGATCGCCATTCTGGTGGCGGTCGTCAACTTCGGCCGGCTTGCCAGTGTCGAAGCCAATCTTGGCGCCATCGCCTTCGCCAGTGTGGTGATTCTGACGATGCTCGCCGCAGTAACTTTCGATCCCCGACTGATTTGGGATAACACGGAGTCGGACGACGACCATGATTGATTTGCCCGTAGCGAAAACCCGACCGGCTTCGAACTGGTCTGCCATTTGGGTACTGCCTCTGATCGCGCTGATCATCGGTGGCTGGCTCGGCTGGCGCGCCTATTCCGAAACCGGTATCGAAATTCAGATCCGCTTCGAGAGTGGTGAAGGCATCCAGGCCAACAAGACCGAGGTCATGTACAAAGGCATGTCGGTCGGTAAGGTCAAGGCGCTCAAGCTCGACGATGAGGGCAATTCCAAAGGCGTGATTGCCACCGTCGAGATGAATAAAGACGTTGAGCAATACCTCAAGACCAGCACGCGTTTCTGGCTGGTCAAGCCAAGCGTGACCCTGGCCGGTATCACCGGTCTGGAAACCCTGGTTTCGGGTAATTACGTCGCCATCAGTCCCGGCGAAGGTGAACCGGTGCGCAAGTTCAAGGCGCTCTCCGAGGAGCCGCCGTTGTCCGACGCCAAGCCCGGTCTGCACCTGACCATCAAGGCTGATCGTCTCGGTTCACTGAGCCGAGGCAGCCCGGTGTTCTACAAGCAGATCAAGGTTGGCCAGATCAAAAGCTACGTGCTGTCGGAAGACCAAAGTACCGTTGAGCTCAAAGTCTTCATCGAACCGACCTACGCCAAACTGGTGCGCAAACACACGCGTTTCTGGAACGCTAGCGGCATCAGCATCGACGCCAACCTGTCCGGGGTGAAAGTACGCAGCGAATCGCTGGCCAGTATCGTCGCCGGCGGCATCGCTTTCGCCACACCAGAAAACCGCAAGGACAGCCCACCGACCGATCCAAGCCTGCCGTTCCGACTCTATGAAGACTTCGATGCTGCTGCTGCCGGGATTCGCGTAAAGGTCAAACTCAGCGACTTCGAAGGCCTGCAGGCTGGCCGTACGCCGGTGATGTACAAAGGCATCCAAGTCGGCAACCTGAAAGCGCTGAAGGTCGATCCAGATCTGAACAGTGCCACTGCCGAGTTGACCCTTGATCCGCTCGCTGAAGATTATCTGGTCGACGGCACGCAGTTCTGGGTGGTCAAACCGTCGATTTCTCTGGCCGGTATCACCGGGCTGGAGGCGCTGGTGAAAGGTAACTACATCGCCGTGCGCCCGGGCGACAAGGGCGCTGCGCCGAAGCGCGAGTTCGAGGCGCGGCCGAAAGCGCCGCCGCTGGATCTGCGCTCACCGGGCTTGCACCTGGTGCTGTTCACCGATGTCCTCGGCTCGATCGATGTCGGCAGTCCAATTCTGTACAAACAGGTCAAGGTCGGTTCGGTGCAGAGCTACCAGTTCTCCAAGACCAAGAAGCAATTGGTCATTGGCGTGCACATCGATAAGGAATACGAAAACCTGGTCAACGCCTCGACGCGTTTCTGGAATGTCAGTGGCATCACGTTGACCGGCGGACTGACCGGTGGCATTCAGGTCAAGAGTGAGTCGCTGCAGACCCTGATGGCCGGTGGTATCGCCTTTGAGACACCGCAAGCCAAGGCGCCGCTGCAGAAACGTATTCCGCGTTTCCGCCTGTTCGCCAACCATGATGAGGCGAATCAGAAAGGCGCGGTGGTGACAATCAAAGTCGATCGCGCTGATGGTCTGCGCAGTGGCACCCCGGTGCGCTTCAAGGGACTGGATGTCGGCAAGATCGAAAGTGTCGATCTGACTGACGATCTGCAATCGGTCATCCTCACGGCGCGCATCACCGAAGTGCCAGAGAAGATCGCCCGGGTCGGCAGTCAGTTCTGGGTGGTCAAACCGGAGCTCGGCCTGATCAAGACAGCGAATCTGGAAACCCTGGTGACCGGTCAGTACATCGAAGTACAACCGGCGGTTAAGAACCTCGGCCCGCAGAAGAACTTCGTTGCCCTGGCCAATGCGCCGGAAGTGACCAAGCAAGAGGCGGGTCTGAGCCTGGTACTGAGCGCTGCCCGTCGTGGATCGCTGAAACCGGGTGTGCCAGTCACCTACCGCGAAATTACTGTGGGTAAGGTCACCGGTTATGAACTGGGGCAGACCGCTGATCGCGTGTTGGTGCACATTTTGATCGAGCCGAAGTATGCGCCGTTGGTGCGCAGCGGTAGCCGGTTCTGGAACACCAGCGGTGTTGGTTTTGATATCGGTCTGTTCAACGGGCTGACGGTACGCACCGAGTCGTTGGAGACGGCGATTCAGGGTGGCATCGCCTTCGCCACGCCGGATGGCGAGCGCATGGGCAACCCGGCGCGTGCGGAGCAGACGTTCCCGCTGTTCGACAAGTTTGAGGATGAGTGGCTGACATGGGCGCCGAAGATTTCCCTCGGTAAATAACCTGAAGTTGATGTGGCGTCTACAAAGACGCCTTCGCGAGCAGGCTCGCTCCCACATTTGGAATGCGTTTCAATGTGGGAGCGAGCTTGCTCGCGAAGAGGCCTCAAAGCCCAGCACAAACCCCAAGCCATAAAAAAGGGCCGCGATCCAAACTGATCGCGGCCCTTTTTTTTGCCTTCAGCTAAAGCCGATCAAACCGCATCCAGCTCCGGCTCATCCGCTTCAACATTGACCGTAGCCTTCACCACATCATGGCGACGAATGTACTTCCAGTCCGCCTCATCAATATAGATACCGGCCGGGCCGCTGCCGCCTTCCAGGTCGATCGCGACACTCGCGCAAACCTGCGGCTTCACACTCGCCAGAATCGGCACGAAGCCCAGTTGCAGACTGGTTTCCAGCAACGCGGCCTGGTTCTTCTCGTCGATGTCTGCTGCTTCATCGAGGTAGTACGGCAGACGCACGCGACCGGCCTGATCGCGATCCATCAAGTGCAGCAACAAATACATGTTGGTCAGCGCCTTGATGGTCATCGTCGTACCGTTGGACGCCGCGCCATCGATGTCGGTGTGGATCACCGGTTGGCCGTTGACCTTGGTGATCTCGAACGCCAGCTCAAACAAGTCCTTGAGACCGAGCTGGTTGTGGTTTGCCGCCACCAGCCGCGCCAAGTATTCCTTGGCCTCTTCGTTCTTGTTGTCCTGCTCGGCACTTTGGCTCAGATCGAACACCGACAGGGTTTCGCCTTCTTCGTACTGACCGGCGCTGTGGATGATCTGGTCGATGTGCTTGAGGGCTTCCTTGTTCGGCGCGAGGACGATGCGGAAGCTCTGCAGGTTGGAGACCTGACGCTTGTTGATCTCGCGGTTGAACAGCGCCAGTTGATGCTCGAGGCTGTCGTAGTCGCTACGGATATTGCGCAGGGTCCGGGCGATGTCGGTAACCGCTGCACGACGGGCCTTGCCCAACGTCAGTGCTTCATCGGTACGGTGCGCATAAGCGTTGATCAGCAGCGAGAGCCGGCGTTCCATGTCGTCTTCGCTGTCGAACTTGGCCACGCCTTTGAGGCGTACTTGCGCATACAGCGCTTCGATCTGACCGTCAGCGCGCAGCAAGCCTTGCCAGCTGTCCTGATAGTCGTTGAGCAGCGGCAGCAGGTTGTCCATTGAGTCGTCGACCGGATCCATGAACGGCGTACCGAACGGCAGATCCGCCGGCAACAGCTGACGACGGCGCAGCGCATCGTCGAGGGTGCGTTGCTTGGCTTCCATATCGGCGATCTGCCGGCCGACCAGTTGCAGCTTGGCCGACAGTTGCTGGACGCGCTCAGTGAAGGCGTCGCTGGAGCGCTTGAGTTCGTCCTGCGCGCCTTCCATCTGCGCCAGTTGCTCGAGCTTGTCGCTTTCTTCGGCGCTCAGGGTCTGCGTGCGGCGGAAATCTTCCAGCGCCTTCTGCGCGTCCAGCACTTGCTGGTACAGCGCTTCGGTCTGGGTCTTGCTCGCGGCGCGGTCGGCGGCCACGGCTTGCTGGGTCTTCAGTTGCTTGAGTTCTTTTTCCAGACGCTCTTTCTGATCGCGCAACGCTGCGCGGTCGGCCAGTGCCTGCAGCGCCGGCGGTTCGATATTGGAGATGTCGATGGACAGCCCCGGCACTTCGAAGCGCTCGCCCTTGAAGCCATCGAGAATCAGCTCAACCGATTTCACCCACTCGCCGTTGTCGTCGAGGGTGATGCCGTGTTCGCCCAACGGCAGGCTGAACAGCGCGCTGTTGAACAGGCGCATCAGACGCTCGACGTCCTGTTGCGAGAATTCTTCACGCAGGCGGGCGTAGCTGTTGTTGTCGGCGTGATCGAGTTGCAGTTTCACCGACTTCAGGCGTTTTTCCAGATCGCGCAGACGCTCTTCGAGATCTTCTGCACTGAACTGACGCGATTGCGCCAAGGCACCGGCCAGTTCGTCGTGGGCGTCTTTGGCCGCGAGCAATTGTTGCTCGAGCACTTTGACGTCATCGACCAGTGCGAAGCGATTCTTCAACACCGACAGCTCGCCGAGCCAGCGCTGAATGCCGGAAATTTCCCGCTCCAGACGCATCAGTTCCTGGGTGCCGCCGCGTTGATCGTTTTGCAGGCTGTCCTGCTCACCACGGTAATGGTCGGCCTGGATGGTCAGTTCTTCTTTGCGCGCACTGGCGTAGTCCGACCAGGTGCCGAGCAACGAGTCGAGCAGCGGCGACAGGCGATGCAGTTTGCCGCGCAGCACGTCGCGCTGTTTTACACCGTTGGCCAAGGCTTCAACCAATGGGCCGGCAGCGACCAGCGAGTTGTAGTCCTGTTCCATCCGGCGCACATCGCGGAAAGCTTCTTCGCACGCGGCGATGTAATCGACGCTGCCGGAACGCAGGCTGTGCTCGAAGGCGTCGAGGAACAACTGCTTCAACTTGGCCGCGGTGATTTCGCGCATGTGCAGCAGGTTGATGAACAGCGCGCGGAAGGTCTTCAGGCTCTGCTCGCTGGTGGAGCGCAGCGGAATCAACGTCAGATCCAAAGGAATCGAGGTGTGACCGCCTACCAGCAAACGACGCAGTTCGTCCGGCTTGAGTTCGTAGGCTTTCAGGCCTTCTTTCTCAAGGTTGCTGAACAGCTCTTTCTGGCGCAGGCAGGTGTCGTTCTTCTGGTAATGCGCCAGATCGAGCTTGCCGGCATAGGCAAAGAACTGGTGACCGAAACCACCGCCCGGGCCGCGCCCGACCACCCCGATCACGTGTGGGCCGTGGGGCAGGCTCACTTCGACAAGGATGTAACTGGTGTCGGAAGCGAAGTAAAAACGCCGCGATTGTTCGAGGCTGTACTTGCCGAAACTCATGTCCGACATGCGCGCCAGAATCGGGAACTGCAAGGCGTTGATCGACGCCGATTTACCGAGGTTGTTCGCACCGTAAACCGACAGCGGTTCTTCCAGCGGGAACAGGCCGAGGCTGTAACCGGCGGTGTTCAATAGGGCAAAGCGGCGGATGCCGTAGCGTTCCTGGCTCATGCGTCGGACTCCTGTTCTTCGGCAATGGCGCGGGCCAGTGCGTCTTCTTCGCTCTCTTCATCAAATTCCGTGAGATCGAGCGGATCGTCGGTTTCGAGGAATTTGGCTTCCGCCGCTTCGTCGATCAGCACCGGTGCCGGCAACGGCAATACGCTGTGCACGCTGGCCGCGAGATCGCGGTCCTGCTGCACCGAAAGGCACACGTCGAGGAACCGGTGCATCGGCGGCAGGAAGCGGTACACGCCGTTTTCTTCGCTGGCAAAACCGAGTTGAGTCATGCGGCGCATGATCTTTTCTTCGAGTTCTTCGACGGTCTGCACTTCGGCCTGAATAAACAGGTCGCGGTATTTCTCCAGCAGCGACGGCAACTCTTCGCGGCCGAGGCTGCCGCCATCGAGCACGGCGATCGGATCGCGGCCCTGATCGGCGAGGTGCTCGACGAGGATGAAGGTGAACAGCGCCAGACGCTGGGCGGTCTTGTTCACCGCCGCAGCGGCCATGTCCGGCACAAAGTAGTAGAAACCACGGGTATCGCAGACCAGTTCAAAGCCCAGTGCCTTGAACAGCGTGCGGTATTGATCCTGGAAGTTCGACAGTTGTGTGTACAGCTCCGGGTCGCGGCGGCTGACGTGGTAACCCTTGAACAGCTCGCGGAAGATCGGTGCGAGTTGCGACAGTTCGGAAAGATCAAGATGCATTGGGGATGCTCGCAGAATTCTCGGCGGCGCTGTCGCTGGCCGAGAGCAGGGCGAAGGAGCGCAGGCTGACCTGGTGCTCGTGAGTGTGGTATTCGCGGCGTTCCAGACGCTCGCGCTTGAAGCGTTTTTCCCGCGACAGGCGCGAGAACCAGTAGAGCAATTCGTCAGTGGCGCCGTCCGGTTCCTGCTCCAGCAGCCAGGTCATCAGATCCGGCATCGGCAGGGCTTCTTCGCAGCGGTCGACCATCTCGCGCACGGTGCGGGGGGCGCGTGGGGCTTCGCCTTTCTGGGTCTTGTGCGCTTTCGGGAAGCGCGCCGGTTTCGGCTCGAACCGCGCCAAGGCGTACACGTAGGCTTCGACCTGACTCGCACTGCCAAGGAAAGTACTTTGCGGGCGGGTGAACAGCGGCATCGCCGCTTGCGGAACGGCGTCGATGCCTTTACGACGAATCGCGGCCAATGCGAGTGCGGCACCACGGGTCACGGCGTTGTGCCGACGCGCTTCTTCACGCAGCGGCAGCAGCAGTTCGCGGGCATGACGCAAAGTCAGCTGGGCACTGGTCTGCATTTCGAGGATGCGCGCGTGGGTGCGCAGCAGCATGTCGTCGTCGACCAGATGACCGAGGCGCTGCTGTTCGCTGAGCATCTTCAGCAACACGGTTTCGACCTTGCGCACGCCTTGTTCGAAGGCGCCGTCGGCGTTCACCAGATCGATCATCGGTTCGACGTATTCGTCCCACGTCGCCAGTACTTCGGCGTAACGCTGACGCAGCGGAATCTGCCGGTCGCTGGTCTTCGCCCGTTCGGCCACGGCGACGAGGGCCTGTTCGTCGTTGTCGAGCTTCTTCAGCACGTCGCGCACGCGCATGTCGAGCAGGCGCAACTGGCGGGCAAGGTCGTGGCCATCGCGGACTTCGAACGCGTCCTGGATGTAACCGGCCAGACGCTCGAGGTGGCGCAGATAGGCTTCGATTTCCAGGCACAGGCCCAAGCGGTGTTCACGCCGCAAGTAGGCGAGGAAGTCGTGAATCTGCGCGTTCAGCTCGAAACGGTTCGGGCTTTTTGCCACCGGAATCAGAATATCGAGGCGAATCCACACGTCGAGCAGGCTGGTAATGTCCTGTGGCGTGCTGTCCAGTTGTTGGGCGGCGAGTTGCGTGCGCAGTTCGTTGAGGCTCAATGTGCCTTGGTCGAAGTGCTCACACAGTGGCTCAAGCAGTGCCCAGTGTTCAGCGAGGGCGCGCAAGACGCGCTTGGGTTCGATCATCGGAATGCCCGGCTGGTTGGCAATGAAAAGCGGCGATTGTACTGCATCACGAAGGATGCGATTCACTCTCGGGACGGGCTGTCGAATTTTCTAAGGGACAGAGCTTAGGTAAAGGCTATCGATCAACAGCAAGCGATCTTGAACGAAGGGCGGTAGAATCAGCGCACTTCAGTTATCCACAAGTGGCCGACCCTTGCTAATCGAGTCCCGCCGCCGCGCCTATTTGAACGCCATGCAGGTGGTCAACTGGCTGCCGCGCACCGAATTGCCCTTCGCCGCACCCTCGCGGCCCGAGCTGCTGGACATGCCCGAGCCCGAGGTAGAGGCGCCGGTCGTGCTTGCACCGCAGGCCGAAGCCCCGGTGCAAACGGCTGCCGCTCGTCCGGTCGAACGGCCGAAGATCGAAGTGCCGCGTCCGTCGTTGGCCAGCACCCGGACCAACGCCAAACCGGTGGAAGAGGCCGACGACACGCCAGTGGTCGCCAAACCGGCACCGGAGCCGCCACCGCGTTTCGCCCTGCAACTGCTGCGCGCCGGGCGTTGCCTGCTGCTGGTCGAGTTACCCACAGGCGAACCGTTCCAGAGCCGTGATCCCGCGTATTTGCTGCTCAAAGACATGCTGCGCGCTGCCGGTCTGCCGGATGCACCGCAAATTGTCGGCGAGCCGGTACGTTGGCCGTGGCTCAATCGCGGCACCATGGATCAGGGCCCGGAAGCGGCGCGTGACTTTGTACAGGGTTTCCTTTCCGTGCAAATGGAAGCCGCTCCGTGTGCCTGCCTGTGGCTGATCGGCCTGCCGGCGGTGCGTTTTGCCGGTGAGGCGGATGCCGAAGCGTTCAATCGTGAATTGCAGATCGAAGGCCTGGGCTCGGCCTGGGCCATTCCCGGTCTGGAATTGTTAATGGAAGAGCCACAGCGCAAGGCCGCTGTGTGGCAAGCCATGCGTCGGCTGATGGCGCGCTGGAAAGAATCGAATGAGTGACGCTGTATCGTTCCGCCCGATGACCGAGGCGGATCTGGAAACCGTGCTGAAAATCGAGTACGCCGCTTACAGCCATCCGTGGACTCGCGGGATTTTTCTCGACGGGCTGGGCAAGTACCAGATCTGGCTGATGTTCGAAGGTGAGCAGCAGGTTGGCCACGGCGTGGTGCAGATCATTCTGGATGAGGCGCATCTGCTCAATATCACTGTCAAACCTGAGAATCAGGGGCGCGGGCTGGGGCTGACGTTGCTTGAGCATCTGATGTCGCGGGCGTATGCGGCTTCGGCGCGGGAATGTTTTCTGGAAGTGCGTGACAGCAATACGGGCGCGTTCAAGTTGTACGAGCGTTATGGCTTCAACGAGATTGGCCGGCGCCGGGATTATTATCCGGCGGTGGGTGGGCGTGAAGATGCCGTGGTCATGGCCTGCACCTTGGTTGACTAATGACCTGTAGGAGCTGCCGAAGGCTGCGATCTTTTGATGTTGCGACCAAGATCAAAAGATCGCAGCATTCGGCAGCTCCTACAGGGCGGCGCGTCTATTAGCGGTTGCCATCCATCGGATCGCGCCGCGCCAGCTCCGCCTCATCCAGCCCATTGCCACCGCCAATGTCATCCTCATCGACAATGCTCAAATCCCAATCCGCCTGATTGCCTTCACCTGCCTCTTCGGCATCACGCGCACCGTCTTCATGAATCAGCGTTTCCGGGCTCAGGTCATCGTCAGTCGGCTCATGATCGGCGACTGAAGCCCCGGTCATCCCGGCCTCGCGCACCCGCTCACGCGGCATCAACTGCTCGCGTTCACGTTCAGGAATCTCATCACCGATTTTCGCGCTCGGTTGGTCTTCATCGAAATCCAGCTCATGCACCGAACCCATGCGGTCTTCGTTATCATCGATGGGCTCTGGTTGCTCCGCATCGTAAGGGCGTCGTGAATCAGTCATGGCAATTCCTCATACTGTGGGCCTTACTTAGGTGGACTCACCGGGCACACGAGAATTCCAATGAAATCACTTGCGCTGGCGGCGTGACCCCGACGGGTGGTCGTCTGTCATACCAGCGCATCTTTCTTGAGGCCTTACAGCATGCATGACTTACAAGACCTGATTGATAACAACGAGCGTTGGGCTGACGCGATCACCAAGGAAGACCCGGATTTCTTCGCCAAACTGGCGCGCCAGCAAACGCCGGAATATCTGTGGATCGGTTGTTCCGACGCACGCGTGCCGGCCAACGAAATCGTCGGCATGTTGCCAGGCGATCTGTTCGTTCACCGTAACGTCGCCAACGTGGTGCTGCACACCGATCTCAACTGCCTGTCGGTGATTCAGTACGCGGTCGATGTGCTCAAGGTTAAGCACATTCTTGTCACGGGCCACTACGGCTGCGGCGGTGTGCGCGCATCGATGCAGGATCGGCAGTTCGGTCTGATCGACGGCTGGCTGCGTTCGATCCGTGATCTGTATTACGAAAAACGTGAAGAACTGGCCAAGTTGCCGACGGAAGAAGAGCAGGTTGATCGCATGTGCGAACTCAACGTGGTCCAGCAAGTGGCTAACGTCGCCCACACCAGCATTATCCAGAACGCCTGGCATCGCGGGCAGAGCCTGTCGATCCACGGTTGCATCTACGGCATCAAGGATGGCCGCTGGAAAAGTCTCAACACCACCATCAGTGGTTTCGAGCAATTGCCGCCGCAGTATCGTTTGCGGCCGGTCGGCGCGTTGTAAGCCGCTTTTCAGCGCACCTTTCAGCGCAAACCGGAATGCCGCCAGCGCTGTAGAAAGTGGTGGCCTTCGAGGCTGGGTGGTTCGTCGAAACCGGTGATCCACCCGCGGCAACGTGAGGAACCGCAACCGCAGGCGAACTGGTGCAAGAGTTTGTCTTCGGTGGCGGCGTAGTCCATGGTCAACCGTTCCCCCCTGTGGATATCTTTCAGCGCCCACAGCCATAACTCGCTCATGTCGAGAAATACGTTGGGGTCGCAGGCGTGTTCGATCAATCCGCAGAAGCGCGGGTCGTAAATGTGGATCCCCGTCAGCAGTTGCCGGGTCTGGCGGCAGCGATACGGCAGTAATTGCCCGGACACCCGGCACATCCGGTGGGTGTGCAGAAACTCGCGCCGCGCCGCGACCGCCGTTGGGGTGCCGTGCTCATCCTTGATGATTTCGAAATCGACGCTCGATGGAAACCCCAGCCGTACGGGCAGACCGGCGAAAGGATAGATGCCTTCAGTATCGCGTGACGCCGATTGCGCCATGGCGTGGATATTCATATCAGTCCTTGTCGCAAAGCTTTTGCGACTTCCTTGGGTTGACGTCCTGTCAGTACTGCAACGCCACTGGTTGGATCCAATCGTGTCCTATTAGGTATAGCGGGTCTACTGTCAGATCTGACAGGCGATTTAGACGCTTTCCCGCGTCAGCATTGGCTGACACGGGAACGCTTCAAGCGGCTATAGGTGCGGGGCAGGGACGGCGGTGGTTGGCAACGGTGCTTGCAATTGCTTCAGTTGGGCCTTGATCGGGGTGGTAGCGCACTTGGCGGTGGCTTGTTCCGGGGTCAGATTACGGATCGAGGTGTAGAACAGCTCGCAGGTTTTGACTTTCTGCGTGACCTGCCATGTCTGTGTGCAACTGCTGAGGGTAGTCTGGGCATCGCTGCCAGGTTTGCTGCCCATCCCGGCCTGCCAGCAGGCGGCACTCAAATCCTGACCCATGACTTTCAGGCCTGCTGCATCAGCCTTGGCCTGTGCATCGTCGCCGGTGTAGCTCTTCGGGTCAGCGGCGTACCAGATGTAACTCGGGTGGTTGGAACCCAGCACCGGCACTTTCACGCCTTCGCTCGGGCTGATGGTCGCCAGCCCCAAGACATTCACAGTCGGCCCGTATTGCTGCTTGATCCAGTTACGCACCGGCGCACCGAACGCGACCATCGGCAGCGTCGTGCCGCTGGCGGTCTGGCTGAACTGTTTGACCAGCGTGGTCTGGTAGTCCTTGAAGTAGTCATACACGCCTTCCAGATCGCTGCCGGCATTGGACGGCGCGGCAATCGGGGCGATGTCGATGATGGTTTGATAGGCCGGCGTCTGCCCGGCAGGAATGCCATTGTCAGTCAGCAGCGTCGCCCAGCGGTCGGTGGTGTTCGACCGCAGATAATCCTGTGCCTGGGTCAGCGAGTAATCTGGCGGAAAGTGCAGCAACTCGACACTTTTACGGTTTTCCAGAGCCATGCCCAGCGGCAGGAACAGATACCAGCTGTAGGCCCATTTGCCGTCGGCGTTGAGTTTGCTGGCGCCGGTGTAGGCCAGATCCCCCGCATCCAGCAGCGCCGACAGCGGTTTGTCGTAATCCTTCGGCACGCCGGTGATTTCGGCATAGAGCTGGCCGTTGTCGGTTTTTACCAACACCTTGGCATCGGTATAACCATCGCGTTGTACGCTCTGGCTCAGGTAATGGGCGACGGTCTGTTCCAGCGTCCAGTTGCGGAAACAGATCACGCTGCAGTTGTTGGGATAAGCAAAGAGACGGGTGACGCGTTCGGTGCTGCCCAGTTTCAAGTCGACATCGGCGTGGGCGGCCGCGCTCAGCGTGAGTGCGGTGAGAGCCAGTGCAACGGGGGTAAGTCCTGCGAGTTTGAACATGCTCAGATCCTTTTCAGCGTCGGTTCCCCGCGTTTCGGGGGCGGCTCATAGTGGATCAGCCGCGTTTGACAGAGAAGCCGTCATCGGCAGAATTTTGCGCAAACTCGCAGGGCTGGTTTTCAGGCCTGAAAATGCAGAGCGTTGGTCAGATCGCCCATGGGTTTCTGGCCCCGGGCAATCATCGACTCGTCCCGTTGTTTGAGGCCGTCGAGGGTCTCCAACTGGAAGACACGAGTGATCAACCGCAGGATCGATGCCGTGTCGTAGACCGTGTGATCCACCGTGCTCTTGCGTGCAAACGGCGACACCACCAGCGCCGGTACTCGTGAGCCTGGCCCCCAACGGTCGCCCTTGGGCGGTGCGACGTGATCCCACCAGCCGCCGTTTTCATCGACCGTGACGATCACCACCATGTTTTTCCACTGCGGACTTTCGCGCAGCACTTTCAGCGCGCGCACGATGTGCCGATCCCCGGAAGCCACGTCGGCATAACCGGCGTGCATGTTCAGGTTGCCTTGGGGTTTGTAGAAACTCACCGCCGGCAACTTGCCCGCTTCGGCATCGGCGAAGAATTTGTTGCTGCTCGATTCATCACCCAAGCCAGCATCACGCAGACGCTTGTTGCGCTCGTCGGGGTTCTCCGGACCTTGCTGCTTGAAGTAGTTGAACGGCTGATGGTGATACTGAAAATTCGGAATCTTCGGGATGCCGCCGGAGTCCTTGTACTGATCCAGCGTCGCCTGCCACGCACCGGCATACCACGCCCAATCGATGTTGTTTTTCGACAGCTTGTCGCCAATGTGTTCGTGGGTTTGCGGCACCATGACGTTGGGCAGATCCGCTTTGGAATACGCCGGGCGCTCCGGGTCGCGAATCCAGGTGGGCCAGTAGGGCGGGGCGAGGGTGTTGACGCCGAAGCCGTCCGGAGTCAGCGCACTCGGGCCGAACTGCGGCGGGCCGGTCATGGCGCTGGCCGGCGATGCGTCCAGCGGCTTGAGGCGCGGATCGGCCGGATCATCACTTTGCAACGCGGCGATCTGTGATTTGGCGACGGAGTTGGCCGCGTCCGGATAGAACGGCGCGGTGGCGCTGATCAGGTACTGATGGTTGAGGAACGAGCCACCGAAGGCGCCCTGGAAGAAGTTGTCACACAGCACAAACTCCTGCGCGACGTCCCACAGGCGCAGGGAATAACGGCTTTGGGCGTAGTGGCCCATGGTCAAGCCACCGGAGTCGGCCCAGGCGACGAAGCCGTCATTCTTGCCGCCGTTGATCTGCATCTGGTTCTGATAGAACACGTGCCACAAATCGCGGGTCACCAGACCGAATGGCAAATCTTCAGCATTCGGGCCTTTGAGGGCGAACGGTGCATTGGCCAGGTTTTGCTGAAACTGCGTGGCGTTGGGATAAGTCACGCCATCGAGGGTTTGCGGGCCGATCTGCAGCACACCGCCCCAGACCGGAGGCAGGGTTTGCAGCAGCGAGCCGTCGCGGTCACGTTGTTGATAGTCGCCGGGCTTGAGCGCTGCCAGCGGTTTTTCGACACCGGGGAAATCACCGAACAGGTTGTTGAAACTGCGGTTTTCGGCATAGATGACCACCACGGTTTTCACCTGATCGCGCAGGGCCTTGTCCAGTTCGGCGGGCGTCAGCGGGCGTTCGGTCGGTTTGCCCGGTTGATCGCTGGCGCTGCCACACCCCGCCAGCGTGGCACCGACACCCAGCACCGCGACGCCGCCGAGAAAGCGGCGGCGACTGGTGTCGGTGGGGTGATTGGATTCAGGTGCGTCAGTGCCGTCTGTGTCGTCTTTCATCTGTCAGCCCGTTCTTGCTTAATTGTTTCAGTATGTTTCGGGCGGACGCTAGCAAGTGAATGTGACGGATGGATGACAAGCGGCACTGGCGCTGTTTGCCTAGCCGGGCATGAGTTGACTGAGCGAAAAGCCGAGTCTGCTGGCCGCCGTGATCGCGGTCATGACCACCAGAAACAGCAATTGCAGCGGACTGAAGTGCGCCCAGTGCAGTGCGGTCAGCCAAGGACGGCTGTGGCTCAGCTCCGGATCGAGCGAACCGATACGGCGTTTGTGCACCAGTCCTATCAGCAGCGTGCCGACATAAGTGAGCGCGCCCAGCGGCCCGAGCATCAGCGAAAACAGCAACAGCATGACCACCTGCGGGATCCCGTGACGTATCACCAGCCAGTGCGTGTCAGGGTTCCATTTGCGTGGAATCAGTCCTTCGGTGAGCCACAGGTCGGGGACTATCACATGGGCCGTGAGCACCACCCACCAACTCAGTGCAAAGCGGAAAAACCAGACCGGTACGCAGGCAAAGATCATCGGAATGAAGATCAGATTGGCGGTATCTCTTTTCTCAAGGCCCAGATAAAACAGGCAAAGAGCCAAGGCAATGGCCGCCCACACGCGTACCCAGGTTTCGGCAGCGATGGGCCGTGGAAAAAACCGCCGCCAGTAAAAAACGTCGGCGTAGGGCAAGCGCGCCAGCAGTTCCGGGAAGCGCCATTTGAGGTTTTCCGACAGATCGTGGCAGGCCTGCCATTCATTCTGGCCAAAGCCGTCGATGATCTTCTTCTGCTGCAGGGGCTTGAGCGGATTGATCAATAGATGCGCCGCTTGCACGTCGGCCGCCCACATCCGGTCGCTTTCAGCCTTGGCGCGCAGATTGTCGTAGAAGCTTTCCTGATCGCAGCGTTCGATCAAGGCGTCCCAGAGCCAGTCCGGTTGCGGGTGCAGGCCTTTGTTGTGATCCCAGCCGAACAGTTGGCCGATGCGGTCGAACAGCGGCACGCTCCACTCGGTGTCATTGAGCAAGTGCAGCAGGGTTTGCTGCCATTGTTCGCGGCGATCGAATACCTGCAGCCACGGTTGAGCGCTGTAGCGTTTGAGCACGTTGAGAAATTCGCGTTCGCTCTGGCTTTCGAGCAGCGCCTGCAAGGCGTTTCGGTAATCGGCCAGCAGGCTTTCGGCGAGCTGGTCGCGCTGATGATCATTCATCAGAACGTCCTGCCACGGCCCCAACCATCCAAGTTGCTCGACGGCCCAGTGCAGCACCGGGCTGCGCAGTTGCGGCTGTTCAAAACACAATTGCAGCAACAACCTTTCGAAGGCCTTGGCGCAGCCTTGCTGTTGCGCCTGATCCCAACGCTCGCCGAGGTTTTCGGGCGATAGCCCCTCAAGCAGTTGCCGTGCGGCCTGCGCTTCAAGCGCATACGCCTCTGTGTCCGGGGCCGCCGGCAGTGGCTCGACAGGCAAAACATCATCCTTCGCCGGCGGCGCAAAAGGCTCGGGGGCTGCCGGGTTGACGGGCGGAACGTCGAGATCGGCAAAATCCCACGACGGGTTTTGCCGGTGGCTGTGTTTGTTTGCCAGTGCAGCATCGACCGCCAGCGCGGCAAAGGCGCTGGAAGCCGTGGCCACGGCGACGTCGTCTTCGTCCGCAGGCTCAGCGTTTTCAAGGCGCCACCGGGCAATCGCCAGCGCTTGTTCGTAGGCTTCACGCAGGCGCTGGAAACCTTCGGCATCCTCATCGGGGCGGAAGGTTTTCAGCAGGCGCGCATAGGCGCGCTTGATGTCGCGGGTTTCAGCGTCATCGTGCAGGTGCAGCACCGACCAGCAATCCATGGCCAGGCTCCTTATTGCCACGGGGTGCGATCAAGTTCGCTCAGGCGGCGGCTCAAGTCGGTGCGCACTTCACGGATCTGGCGCTCGTCCTGAGAGTCGAGCGCGATCTGGAATTGCTTGGCCCAATCGCCCATGAGATCACGCAGATCGCCCAGGCTTTCCTGATAGAGGCGCTCCAGACGTGCAGTCAGCAGCGTGTTGACCTGCTGCTCGCGCGGATGAATCTTCAGCTGTGCGAGGTTCGCCAGGCGTTGCTGGATCTCCTCGGGGGACAGCACGCCCGGGTTGTTCTCGATGACCAGCGAATGCTGTTGTCCGGTCAGGGGGATTTTTACCTGGGCTTCGAGCAGACCGTTGTTGTCGTAGGTGAAGCGCACGTCGAGGGCAACTTCGCCGGCCTTGCGTTTGGGCACCTTGATGTCCAGTTCGCCGAGCGCCACGTTGTCTTTGACCAGGCGGCTTTCGCCCTGGAAGATCCGCACGACCACCTGTTCCTGATCGTCGTGCAGCGTGTACACGGTTTTCACTCGACTGACCGGCACGATGCTGTTGCGTTCGATGATCGGCAGGTAGTGGCCGCTCTCATAGTTGCGGCCGACCTGCGTGGAGGTCTCGATGCCCAGCGTATAGGAGCAGACATCGGTCAATACCACTTCTTCCAGCGCGGCGGCGCGGGCCTTGAGTGCCGCTTGAATCGCCGCGCCCTGTGCCACGACCTGATCCGGATCGAGGGTGATCGACGGGAACCGGCCGAACAGCCCGGCAGCGAGTTTGCGTACCAGCGGCATGCGCGTGGTGCCGCCGACCAGCAGAATTTCGTCGAGGTCGCTGACGCGGATGCGTGCATCGCGCAGCGCCCGTTCAATCGGCGCGCGCAGGCGTTCAAGCAGCGGCATGTAAAGCGTCGCCAACTGTTGCTGGGTGATGGTTTGCGTCCACTGCCGCTCACCGAGCTGCAAGCGGAATTCGGCGCTGTCGTCCTGCCCCAGCGCCTTGCGCACGCGCTCGGCCTCGCGACGTAGCGGCTGGATGACGCTGCTGCGCTCCGGGAAGTCGGCGGCCGAACGGTGCTGGCTGATGAAGTGCTCAAGCAGCACGGTATCGAAGTCTTCGCCGCCGAGGAAGTTGTCACCGGCGCTGGCGCGTACCTCCATCACGCCTTCGAACAACTCCAGAATCGACACGTCGAACGTGCCGCCACCGAGGTCGAAAACCAGGAACGAAGTTTCCTTGTCCCGTTGGTGCAGTCCATAGGCGAGGGCGGCAGCGGTCGGTTCGTTGATCAACTTCTCGACCTTCAGCCCGGCCAGTTCGCCGGCGATCCGCGTAGCCTTGCGCTGGGCATCACTGAAGTAGGCCGGGACGCTGATCACGGCTTCGGTGACGGTTTCGCCAAACGCACGCTCGACGTCTTCTTTCAGACTCTTGAGCACCAGCGCGGACAACTCTTCCGGGCGAAACGCCTTGTCGGCCAGGTACGTTTGCGTGGCGCTGCCCATGTGGCGCTTGAACAGCGATGCGGTCAGGCGCGGATGCGTGTGCAGACGCTCACGCGCCGCCTGACCGACCAGAATCCGGCCTTGATCATCCAGGCCGACAACGCTCGGTGTCAGGAACTGGCCCAGGGCATTGGGCACCAACTCGGTGGCATCGCCCCGCCAGACGGCGACCAGGCTGTTGGTGGTTCCCAGGTCAATCCCTACGATCATTGCAACGAACTCCCTTTGCGCTTGGTAAAAAATGGAAACATTTATCGGTGCGCAGAATATTACCGAGGGTGCGATGCGGTAAAGCAGGATGATGGCTCTGAGCCATTATTTGCGACAGGCAGCCCGATACGCGGCTGTTTCAGAAGAAAAGTGCGGAGCGCGGCCAGCATGACTGCGCCCCGCTCGGGATCACGGCATGACGGGCGGTGTATACGCCAAAGTCGTCCCCAGCGCCCACAGCAAAACCAGCACCAGCGGCGTGTGCACCAGCAACTGCACGAACGAGAACCCGATCAGATCCCGCGCCTTCAACCCCAGCACGCCCAGCAGCGGCAGCATGTAGAACGGGTTGATCAGGTTTGGCAGCGCTTCTGCAGCGTTATAAATCTGCACCGCCCAGCCGAGGTGATACTGCAGATCGTTGGCGACCTGCATCACGTACGGCGCTTCGATGATCCACTTGCCGCCACCGGATGGAATGAAGAAACCGAGAACCGCCGAGTACACGCCCATCAACAGCGCATAAGTGTCGTGGGAGGCGATGCTGACGAAGAACGTCGAGATGTGGTGCGCCAGGGTTTGCGCATCGGTGCCTTTGACCGTGGTCATCAGCGCGGCAATCGAGCCGTACAGCGGGAACTGGATCAACACGCCAGTGGTGGTCGGCACCGCACGCGCGACGGCATCGAGGAAGCTGCGCGGGCGCCAGTGCAGTAAGGCGCCGAGCATGATGAACAGGAAGTTATAGGTATTGAGCCCGGAAATCGCGGTGATCGCCGGTTTGGTCGAAAACTCGTGGAACAGCCATCCCGCCGCCAGCAGCACCAGCACGATGATCAGCAGTGGACTGTGTTCCAGCCATTCACCCGGCCGCGTCCGCGGTTGCAGCGGTGGCAGGTTGAAGGCCGGGTCGATGCCGCAGGCCTTGGCGTCGCGCGCCGAATTCGGCCCGGGGGCGGTGGCGTAGGCGATGATGATCGAGATCACGATCAGCGCCAGCAACATGACGCCGGACTGCCAGAGGAAAATCGTTTCGGTGAACGGAATCACCCCGGTGATCGACAGGATCGACGGCGGCAGGCTGGCGGGGTTGGCTTGCAACTGCGCAGCCGATGACGACAGACCCAGTGCCCACACCGCGCCAAGGCCCAGATAGGCCGCGGCGCCGGCGGCGCGGTAATCCATTTTCAGATCAGTGCGGCGGGCGAGGGCGCGCACCAGCAAACCGCCGAACACCAGCGACAGGCCCCAGTTGAGCAAGGACGCGACCATCGAAATCAGCGCGACCCACGCCACAGCGGAGCGGCCGTTTTTCGGGATGCGTGCCAACCGGTCAATCAGTTTCACGGCGGGTGGCGAGCTGGCGACTACGTAGCCACCAATCACCACGAAGGCCATCTGCATGGTGAACGGGATCAGGCTCCAGAAGCCGTCTCCGAACGCCATCGC
Organism: Pseudomonas sp. R84; assembly: GCF_009834515.1. NCBI lineage: Bacteria > Pseudomonadati > Pseudomonadota > Gammaproteobacteria > Pseudomonadales > Pseudomonadaceae > Pseudomonas > Pseudomonas sp. R84. The sequence continues at coordinate 5,518,430 of NZ_CP019426.1, read as the reverse complement.
CGCAGCGGTGGGTTTGGCGCCCATGGCCAGTGTGGCCAGGGCGACGATGATCACGGCCAGCGCGGCGAACACCCAGGAATCGGGGAACCAGCGTTCGGCGAAACTTGAACAGCGCAGGGCAAAGCGTGCGGAGCGGCTATCTTCGATATCAACGGCCACAGGAAGTACCTCGGATTTTTTATGGTTATTGTGGTCCGCGGGAACGCTCGCCGATCTCGACAACACAGAGATCCCTGTGGGAGCGAGCCTGCTCGCGAAGAGGTCGGCACATTCAACATTGAAGTTGGCTGGGCTGGCGCTTTCGCGAGCAGGCTCGCTCCCACATGGGGTTCACGGCGGTTGGCCGGCGTTGGCGTGGTCCCGCTGGACAGGCTTTAACAGTAATTCAACAGCCGATGCTTTGTGAGCAGGTTTTGCAAAACCGGGACTATGGTCTAACGGGTTGTCCACCAGCCCATTTGCGTAGACCATGGGCGCCTTGGTTTTTTGCCTGTTTCCGAGTTCTTTGCCATGACAGCCCAATCCCCGGCCAAACCTGCGCCGTTCAGCCGTTCCGACTACAAGACCCTCGGTCTTGCGGCCCTTGGCGGCGCGCTGGAAATCTACGATTTCATCATCTTCGTCTTCTTCGCCCTGACCCTCAGCCAGTTGTTCTTTCCACCGGAAATGCCCGAGTGGCTGCGTCTGCTGCAAAGCTTCGGGATTTTCGTCACCGGTTACCTGGCGCGGCCGCTGGGCGGGATCCTGATGGCGCATTTCGCTGACAAACTCGGACGCAAAAAAGTCTTCAGCCTGAGCATCCTGATGATGGCGCTGCCGTGCCTGCTGATCGGGATCATGCCGACCTATGCGCAGATTGGCTACTTCGCGCCGCTGCTGTTGCTGGCGTTGCGCATCCTCCAGGGCGCGGCGGTCGGTGGTGAGGTGCCGAGTGCCTGGGTGTTTGTCGCCGAGCACGCGCCGGCCGGCCATCGTGGTTACGCCCTGGGCTTTTTGCAGGCCGGGCTGACCTTCGGTTACCTGATCGGCGCGTTGACTGCGACGTTTCTCGCACAAGTCTTCACCCCGGCGGAAATCCTCGATTACGCCTGGCGCTACCCGTTCCTGCTCGGTGGCGTGTTTGGCGTGATTGGCGTTTACCTGCGCCGCTGGCTGAGCGAAACCCCGGTGTTCATGGCCATGGAAGCGCAGCGTGAAGCGCGGGTTGAACTGCCGTTGCGCACGGTGCTGCGTGAGCATCGACTGGCCATGTGGCCGGCGATGCTGCTGACCTGTGTGCTGACCTCGGCGGTCGTGGTGTTCGTGGTGATCACCCCGACCATGATGCAGAAAACCTTCGGCATGACCGCCAGCCACACCTTTGCCCTCAGTGCCTTGGGCATCGTGTTTCTCAATATAGGCTGCGTGATTGCCGGATTGCTGGTCGACCGAATTGGCGCGTGGCGCACGGTCATGCTGTATAGCCTTCTACTGCCGTTGGGCATCGGCGTGCTGTATGGCTGTTTGATCATGGGCGGTAACTGGGTAGGCCTGGCTTACGCGGTGGCCGGTCTGGCTTGCGGTGTGGTCGGCGCGGTGCCGTCGGTGATGGTCGGGTTGTTCCCGGCACGTATTCGCGTGTCAGGCATTTCCTTTACCTACAACATTGCCTACGCCGCGTGGGCGAGCATCACACCGCTGCTGCTGATCGGTCTGATGCCGTGGAGTCCATGGATCTGCGTGATGTTCTGCGCGGTGATGGGCATGGTCGGCATCCTCAGTGCGGCGTATTTCGGCGCGCGTATGCCGCGAGTCGGCAGCCAATCCGTGGCGCCTTGTTCCTGAAGGCAAGTTAACCGCCTCAGCGAAAACCCGCCGAGGCCGTCACGTCAACCAGTGCCACCACAGCAACGTTCCCACCAGGCCCACCACCGAGACGATGGTTTGCAGGATCGACCAGACCCAGATGGTCTGTTTCAGCTGCAAGCCAAAGTACTCGCGAACCATCCAGAACCCGGCGTCGTTGACGTGGCAGAAGAACACCGAGCCGGCACCAATCGCCAACGCCACCAATGAACTTTGCGTCGCGGCGAGTCCCGCCATCATCGGCGCCAGAATTCCCGCCGTCGTCGTGGTCGCGACCGTCGCGGAGCCTGTGGCCTGACGCAAGGCCACGGCGATCAGCCAGGCCAGCAACAGGTATGGCATGTGCGCGCCCTCGGCGACTTTGCTGATGGTCTGACTGACGCCGGCGTCCAGCAAGGTCTGCTTCAAGCCGCCGCCGGCACCGATGGTCAGCAACAGCACGGCAATCGGCGCGAGGCTTTTGCGCAGGGTGCCACCGACGTCTTCACGAGGCATGCCGTTGGCCCAACCGAGGCAGATCACCGCCGCCATCACTGCAATGCTCAACGCCACCAACGGTTCGCCGAGGAACTTCAGGCTCAGGGCGACGCTGCTTTCCGGGCTCATCGCGACTTTCGCCAGGGTGCTGCCGAGCATCAGCAGCACCGGCAACAAAATGATCAGCAGCGATATGCCGAAACTCGGCTGGCGCGGCGCTTTCGGCGGCGCACTGAACAAAGCACCAAGCTCTGCCGGCTCATCGACGTGCATGCGTTTCGACAGCCAATTGCCGTACAGCGGCCCGGCCAGTATCACCGCCGGGATGGCGATGCTGAAGCCGAGCAACATGGTCAGCCCGAGGTCGGCATGCAACGCACTGACCGCAATCAGCGGCCCCGGATGCGGCGGCATCAGAGCGTGTAGCGTGGTCATCCCGGCTAGAGCCGGAATGGCGATTTTCAGCAGCGGCTGACCTGAACGGCGAGCCATGACGAAGATGATCGGCACCATCATCACCAGACCCACTTCAAAAAACAGCGGCAGGCCAATCACCATCGCCACCAACGCCATCACCCACGGCAGCGACTTGCCTTTGCCCAGCCCGAGCAAGGTCGAGGCAATGCGGTCGGCGGCGCCGGATTCGGCCATCAGCGCTCCGAGCATCGAACCCAGCGCAATGATGATCCCTGCTTCACCGAGAATCGCCCCGGCGCCTTTGCTGAACGCCTTGGCCACGTCTTCGGGCGGTAAACCGGCGCCGACACCCGCGATGAAAGTGCCAATCAGGATCGAGAGAAAGGGCGGAAGTCTGGTGGCGCTGATCAACACGATGATCGTCGCAATGGCCAGCAGGCAGCAGAGAATCAGGCGGGTATCGTGAACCATCCAGGCAGCGGTCGATAAATCCAAAACGGAACTCCTTATCGGGCGGATAGCTGCAACATGTTGTTGCAATTTATCTTGAGAATACCTGATATGGCCGGGCCAGAGCGCTGGGTTTTGTATCTGGCTTGCGCAGGGCTGAGAGGTCCAATGGCCTGTTGAGATTATTTTTGACTGACCGGTCGCGAGCGCTCTTCAGAAAAGATTTTCAAGGCCGATGGTTAGGCTGCATCCCGCTTTCTACCCTGCCCACCGGTACTTTCCCATGTTCAACAAACGCCTGAAGCAAGAGCTGGCCGCTCTTCGTGAAGAACTCTCCAGCCTCGTGCAGGTGAAGGAAAGCCTGGAAAGCGAGATGCTGGTGCTGAACCTTGAGCCCGACGGGCGCATTCAATCGGTCAACCAGAACTTCCTCACCGAGATGCTCTACAAGAGTCAGGACCTGATCGGTCGGGCGATTGAAGACATCGTCCCGGCGCATGTGAAGACTGACGAATTCCATCACCGCTTCAAAAACGCCATGACCCGCGGCGAGCACTTCGCCGGTGCCGTGCGCCTGCTGCGTGGCAATGGTGAAGAAGCGTGGTTGCGATCGATTGTGCAGCCGGTGCGTTCTTCGGATGGGCGGATCAAGCACATTTCGCTGTTTGCCAGCGACCTGACCCGCACCATAGAAGCCTCGCGTGAACACGAAAACCTGATCGGTGCGTTGGTGCGTTCGACTGCGGTGATCGAGTTCGACCTCAACGGCAATGTGCTCAACGCCAACGATCGCTTCCTCAGCGGCATGGGTTACAGCCTGGCGCAGATCAAGGGCAAACATCACCGCTTGTTCTGCACCCCGGAGGAATACAACAGCGCCGAGTACCAGAACTTCTGGCGGCGTCTGAACAACGGTGAGTTCGTGGCTGACCGCTTCAAGCGTGTCGACAGCCACGGTCGTACGGTGTGGCTGGAGGCGTCCTACAACCCGGTGGTCGATGCCAACAACAAACTGTACAAAGTGGTGAAGTTCGCCACCGTGATCACTGATCAGGTCAACCGCGAACAAGCCGTCGCCGACGCGGCGAGCATTGCCTACAGCACCTCGCAGCAAACCGACAGCACCGCCCAGCGCGGTACCACGGTGGTGACTGAAGCGGTCAACGTAATGCGAGATCTGTCGCGACACATGCAAGCCGCCGGTGAGGGTATCGAGGCACTGAACGAGCAGTCGCAGGTGATCGGCACGATCGTCAAAACCATCAGCGGGATTGCCGAGCAGACCAACCTTCTGGCGCTCAACGCTGCTATCGAGGCGGCGCGCGCCGGTGAGCAGGGTCGTGGCTTTGCGGTGGTGGCCGACGAAGTGCGGCAACTGGCTTCGCGCACCAGTCAGGCGACCGAAGAGATTGTCACCGTGGTGCGGCAGAACCAGGAAATGGCGCGCAACGCCGTAGCGCTGATGACCGACGGCAAGCTTCAGGCTGAACAGGGGCTGGCGCTGGCGGCAGAGGCGGGCACGGTGATTGTCGAGATTCAGGACGGTGCGCAGAAAGTCGTGAATGCCGTCGGACAATTCGCCAATCAACTCTCCAACTGACCTGCACACAACCCCTGTAGGAGCTGTCGAGTGAAACGCCGCAGCTCCTACAAAGTTTTCACCTGCCTGTATTTCGATGCTGGCGCTACAATCTGCTCCTTTTCCCCCGGAGCAGATTCCCATGAGCGATTCCCACCGCCGCCCGGTGCCCCTGAACAAAGCCTACCGTTTGCTCAACCACGGGCCGACCGTGCTGGTCAGCGCTGCCCACGACGGCCAGCGCAACATCATGGCTGCCGCTTGGGCCATGCCGCTGGATTTCGAGCCACCGAAAGTTGCCGTCGTCCTCGATAAATCCACCTGGACCCGCCAGTTGCTTGAGGCGTCCGGCACCTTCGTGCTCAACGTCCCTTGCGTCAATCAGGCCGACATCGTGCAAACCGTCGGCAATACCTCGGGCCTGGACATCACCCAAACCCAAGGGCAAGACAAGTTTCAGGCTTACGGCTTGCAGACGTTTGCCGGCGAAAAAGTCGAAGCACCGCTGCTCGACGGCTGCGTCGCTTGGCTGGAGTGTCGCTTGCTGCCAGAGCCGCGCAATCACGAGCAATACGACCTGTTCCTCGCCGAAGTCATCGCCGCCCATGCCGATGAGCGCGTGTTCAGCGACGGGCGCTGGCATTTCGAAGGCCACGATGGTTTACGCACCTTGCACCACGTGGCGGGCGGGCATTTTCTAACGATTGGTGATGCGGTGGATGGCAAGACGCTAGCGGTCTGAATGACGGCTGATGGCAAAACATTGCAGGATGTTGCAAGGTAGAGGGCATCGTCAAACCTATCAGGCGCATGCCCATGGATCTTTCCCTTTCAAGTTATCTGGCGCCGCTGCTGTCGTTGGCCCTGTTGTGGACGGTGGCCGTGGTCACGCCCGGCCCGAACTTCTTCAACATCGCGCAACTCGCGGTCAGCCGTTCCCGCCGACACGGTGTCGTCGCGGCGCTCGGCGTGGCCAGCGGAACCGTGTTGTGGGGGCTAGCGGGTGGCTTGGGCATTCAGTCGCTGTTCAGTGCCGCGCCGACGCTATACCTGAGTTTCAAAATCGCCGGTGGCTGCTACCTGATCTACCTCGGGCTCAAGCAGTTCAAGCGCAAGGCGCCGATCGTCCCTGGCACGCTCGATACCTCGGAGCAAACATTGCTCGGCGCTTACGGGCGGGGCTTTCTGGGCAACATGACTAATCCCAAGTCAGCATTGTTCGTCGCCACCATCTTCGCCACCGCCATGCCGGCTCACATCCCGCCACTGTTACTGGCGCTGGCAGTCATGACCATGGCGACGCTGTCGTTCAGTTGGTATTGCTGCGTGGCGCTGTTCTTCGCCAGTCGTCGGATCGCCGCTGTATATGAGCGTTCGCGGCAATGGCTGGATCGCTTGGCCGGTGGTTGTTATTTGCTGTTTGGGGCGCATCTGGTGGCTAATCGCTGATCGCTAAGCTGCAGTCAAAGACTGAGTTGCTGCAATTTTTATCAGATTTGCTTCATTGGTTTGATCAGGCTTTCGGCAGGAATTCCAAACAGCTCATGAAGTTTCCATATCATTGGCAAAGTGAGTGCCCGCTTGCCATTCAACACTTCATAGACCCTGTTTGTTCGACCAATAGCCGGAGCGAGATCCGCGGCTGACAGGCCTGACTGTTCCATTCGGAATTTGATGGCATCGATCGGATTGGGCAAATCCAGTGGAAACTGTTTGGCTTCATAGGCCTCAATGAGAGTGATCATGATGTCGAAGTAATCACCTTCAGGGGTACCCGGTTCTGGCTCGTTGTCGAAAAGTGCAGACACGTTTTTGAGCGCCGCACGGTAGTCTTCTTCGTTATGAATCGGACGTATGTTCATGGGTTACTCCATTTCGACGGTATCAGCGTCGATTGCATCGTACTGCTTGTGGGTGCCGACGAATTTTATGTATATGGCGCCGAAGCGGTAGGCCACGGCTACGATCAGGCGAAAGTCATTGCCCTTGATGTTGAACACCACTCTGCGGCTTTTCAGAATGCTCGCAGAAGCAAAATGTGCCTTGATGTCCGAGGGCGTTGACCAGCTTGCTTTCCTCGCTTCATCTATCCACGCCAACAGTGGTTGCTCTGAGTCCGGATACCGTTCCCAAAAATTTTTGAGCTGACTGACAGCGATAATTCTCATGACGCGATCCTAGTCCCACTATGGGACTGATGCAAGGCTGCTGGCTGTCGGTGGACGTACGGTTCTAATATTTGCGTGTTCATAAATGCCAGCAGATCCCGAAAGTGTTGTTTGCTGAACGGCCACTTACTCTATCCGTGGCAGCAAATTTTCGGTGTAGGAAAAGGCGACGGGATGCGAGTGAACACAATCTGTTAGCCACAAAAAAGGCCTACCTCACGGTAAGCCTTTTCTCTTTGCGTCCTAGCCTCAATCCCCCAACGCTTCCCCCTCACGCCGTGGATCCGCGCCACCCTCCAACGACGCTTTCTCCTGCGCATCCTTGACCCGCACGATGGCCTGGGTGCCGCTGGTCATGTCGATTTCGTTCACGGCATGCCCTTTGTCCTTCAGTGCCTGAATCAGCGCCGGGCTGAACTGGCCTTGTTCCAGTTCGGTCGGGCCATTGCGGCTGCCGAAGTTGGGCAGGCTGATGGCGCTTTGCGGGTCGAGGTTCCAGTCGAGCAGGCCGACGGTGGTTTTCGCCACGTATTCGATGATTTGCGAACCGCCGGGTGAGCCGACCGTGGCGACGAATTCGCCGCTGTTTCGATCGAAGATCAGCGTTGGCGCCATCGACGAGCGTGGGCGTTTGCCGGGCTCGACGCGGTTGGCGACTTTCTGGCCGTTTTCTTCGGGGATGAACGAGAAGTCGGTCATCTGGTTGTTGAGCAAGAAGCCCTGAACCATCAGGTGCGAACCGAACGCGGCTTCGATGGTGGTGGTCATCGACACGGCGCCGCCGAGGTCATCCACCGCGACCACTTGCGAGGTGGAGATGCGCAGCGGCGAGCGGTCCGGGGCGTAGGCCACTTGTACGCCCGGTGGCGTGCCCGGTTTGGCGCTGCCCATGCTGCGCTCGCCGATCAGGCTGGCGCGGCTGGCGAGATAACCCGGGTCGACCAGGCCTTTGACCGGCACCGGCACAAAGTCGGTATCAGCGACGTATTGCGCGCGGTCGGCGTAGGCCAAACGTTCGGCTTCGGCAATCAAATGCACTGCCAGTGGCACCGGTTCGATGCCCGCCGGTGTGTCGGTTTTTACTGGTTTGAGCGGTGTCACGGAAAGGCGTGGATCGCGGGTTTCCAGTGCCTGCAATGTGCCGAGAATCTGCGCCACGGCGATCCCGCCCGACGACGGTGGTGGCATGCCGCAGACCTGCCAGCGTTTGTAATCGGTGCACAGCGGCGCGCGTTCCTTGGCCTGATAGCGCTGCAGATCGTTCATCGACAGGCTGCCGGGGTTGGCGTGGCCCTGCACCTTGGCGACGATTTCTTCGGCGATCGGGCCTTTGTACAGCGCGTCCGCGCCTTCGCTGGCGATGCGTTTGAGCACCGCAGCCAGCGCCGGATTTTGCAGACGTGTGCCGACGGCTTTGACGCTGCCATCGGCATTGAGGAAGTACTTCGCCATATCAGGCGACTTGCGGATAACCGGGTCGGATTCCAGCAGCGAATGCAAACGTTGGGATATCGCAAAGCCTTGCTCGGACAGTTTGATCGCCGGTGCAAACAGCTTCGCCCATGGCAGGCGACCGTGTTGTTTGTGTGCCATCTCCAGCGCGCGCAACACGCCCGGCGTGCCGACCGAACGACCGCCAATCTGCGCCTGCGGGAACGACATCGGCTGGCCATCAGCACGCAAGAACAGCTTATCGGTCGCCTCGGCCGGTGCGGTTTCGCGACCGTCATACGTGCGCACCTGTTTGCCGTCCCACAACACGATCATCGCGCCGCCGCCGATCCCGGAAGACTGCGGCTCAACCAGGGTCAGCACTGCTTGCATCGCAATCGCCGCATCAATCGCCGAACCGCCCTGACGCAGCATCTCGCGCCCGGCCTCAGCAGCCAAGGGATTGGCTGCGGCGGCCATGTGTTTGCTGGCGTGACGGGTTTGTAGATCGGTGCGGAAACCGGAAGCAGCTTCCGGTGCCAGCGGCAGGGTCGAAGAGGGCGGGGCGTTGCACGCGGTGAGGGTCAGGGCGCTGATGATCAGTGTCAGGGCTGGCAGGCGAAAGCGGCTCAAGGGCAAGGCTGAAAACACGCGGGCTCTCCGTCCGTGGGATAAAAGTCTTCGGGACTTTATCGACCGCTCGGTCGCGACGCAAACCGATGGGCATTTTTGTCTTTCTTTTCGGGGCGGATGTTCGCTAGGGTCAAGCTCAAATTTATGGAGCACCAACATCCCCTGTAGGAGTGAGCCTGCTCGCGATAGCGTCATTACGGCCAACATCAGTGTTGACTGAACCACCGCTATTGCGAGCAGGCTCACTCCTACAGGTAAAGGCATAAAAATCACAAGAGGCCACGCATGCACAGCGAGTTCCCCACCGAATCCAGCTACCGCGATCAACGCGAACAGTTCATCACTGCCGCCACTGCCGCCGGCGCCACGCTCACCTCCTACGCACATCCAAGTTGCGGCCCTTTTGGCGAACCGCTGAGCACAGACGTCGCCGTGCTCGGCGATCCACAGGCCAAACGCCGACTGGTAGCGCTCAGCGGCACTCACGGCGTCGAGGGCTATTACGGCTCGGATTGTCAGATCGATTGGCTGAAAACCTTCGAACCGGGTTCGCTGCCCAAGGATGTTGCGGTGGTCATGGTTCACCTGATCAACCCATGGGGCACGGCGTGGTGGCGCCGGGTCAACGAAGACAACATCGACCTCAACCGCAACCACCTCGATTTTACCGGGCCGCTGCCGGATAACCGCGCGTACGCCGCACTGCATGAAATCTACGCCTGCACTGATCTGAATGGCGCCGAGCGTCAGCGTGCCGACGCCTTGCTCGATGCGCAGATCAAAGAGCACGGCTGGCCAGCGGTGATGTCGATTGTCGAGGGCGGTCAACACAGCCATCCCGACGGCCTGTTTTACGGCGGCCGCGCGCCGAGTTGGTCGAATCGCACGTTGCATCAAATCATCGAAGCGCACCTGGCCGGCGCTGAAACCGTGATGTGTTTCGATCTGCACACCGGCGCTGGTGAATACGGTCATCCGATGTTGCTGACTATCACCCAGGCGCCTTACCCGGCACTCGCGCAGGCCCAGGCAATTTATGGCCCATGGCTTTACACGCTGCACACGGGCGCCGACACCTTGAGCGAAACCGGAGTGGCAGCGACGGCTACCGGGTACACCTCGCAGGCGTTGCTCAATGCCTTGCCGGACGTGCAGTTGATGCCGTTCGTGATCGAGTGCGGAACGTATCCGGGGCCGGATGTGCATCGGCGTTTGCGCGATGACCATTGGTTGCATTTGCATGGCGATCCGCTGGATGCGACGGGGCGGGGGATCAAAGTGAATCTGCTCGAGCAGTTCTATCCGGCTGATCCGGATTGGCGGGCGATGGTCGGTTTGCGCACGCGGCAAATCTGGGCGAAAGGGTTGGTGGCGTTGGCTTGCTGAAAAGGCATTTCGCGCCTGTAGTACCTCGCCGCAACTTGGCGGTTGCTCCACATTTCTCCTACAGATTTTTCAGGTCGACAACTTACGCGCCCTTACCTGAGGATGGTTTCTATCGTTTTTTCCAGGATGGATTTCAGATGAAAGGGATAAGTCCGTTGCCATTCAACTCTATTTTCAGTCGGCCATTGTCATGAGTGTTTCCAATGAGGATCGCGATTTTCTGGTGGCGATGGGCAGTCGCATTGTTCACTTACGCACAGTTCACGAGATCACACAGACTCGGTTTGCACGGGCTTTAGGTCTTTCCCGGCAGACCTTTCAGGGTTACGAGGAGGGCACGCGCAGCATGCCGGTCACGACGCTGGTGAAGATGGCATTTGCGCTGCGCGTGCCTGTTGAAGACCTGCTCGGGGTTCCCTCGTACACCGAGACGCCCAGGCGCAGCTTGACCTCGACGTGGTATCGACGGTTGCAGTCCATCAATGAGCTTTCGAAGGTCCAACAGAAGGTCATTGCGCAGATGCTTGATGCACTGATCGCACAGGCAGCAACCAAAGCGAGCGACGAAGAGAAGGATGTTTTGAAGTAACCGATTACCGAGACTTTTCTCGAGGCATAAAAAAACGGCCTACCTTTCGGTAAGCCGTTTTTAGTACTTGGTGGCTACACAGGGACTTGAACCCCGGACCCCAGCATTATGAATGCTATGCTCTAACCAACTGAGCTATGTAGCCAAGTGGCGCGCATTATTCCCCTGAAATGGAAAAGCGTCAAGCGTAAATTTAAAATATTTCTTCTTATTTTCAACCGCTTATCCTCCAGCCCGGAAAATCCGGGCCGGGCAGGGCTTCAACGCAGCTGAAATCTTGCAGTATTGGCGCTCAAGGCATGGCTGCCCTGACTCAGGGTGTCCGCCGCGAGGTTCACCGCCCGCGCGCCTTCGAGCAAACGCACGGCCGCCTGATCTACCTGCTGGATATTGCCGCTGACTTCGTCGGCGGTACTCGCTTGCTCCTCAACCGCTGTGGCGATCTGCGCCAACGTGTCGGTGACGCTCTGCACGGCGCTGGCGATTTCTCCTAAACGCTCACCGAGACCAGTGACCGAATCGGCATCGGTTTGCGCCTGACCACACGCCGCTTCCATCAAACTCACGGCTTCGTTGACCGTCGCGCGCAGGCTGTCGACGGTGCCGGCGATCTGCGCGGTGGACGACTGCGTGCGTTGCGACAGACTGCGCACTTCGTCGGCGACCACGGCAAAGCCGCGACCTTGTTCACCAGCACGCGCAGCTTCGATGGCCGCGTTGAGCGCGAGCAGATTGGTCTGTTCGGCGACGCCGCGAATGGTGTCGACGACCAATTGAATCTGCTGGCCTTGCTCGCTGACCCGGCCCAGCGCTGCAGCGGTGTCGTTCAAGCGTTGATTGAGCTGCTGAATACTCGCCGTGGTGCGCTGGCTGTCACGGCTGCTGTCGGCCGCGATGCGCCGGGTGTGCTGTGCGCTGCCGGAGGCCTGTTCGCAACTTTGCGCCACGCCTTGCGAGGTCGCGGCCAGTTGCGTGGCAGCTGCGGCGATCTGGCTGATCTGCAACTGCTGTGCTTCGACTTCACTGAGAGCGCCGCTGGAGTGTTCGTTGAGGCTGCGCACCGCGTTGCTCAGTTGCGAGGTCTCGTGATCGACACCGAGCATGCTGCTGCGCAGTTGCACTACGGCAACGTTGAGCGCGGTGCTGATCGCGGCCAGCTCATCGCGCCCCTCCACCGGCACTTGCAGACTGAGGTTGCCGTCACGCAGGGCTTCGGCGAGCAGGGTGATGCCGCTGGCGCTGCGACGGATAGAGGCTTGCAGGCAGACAAACAGGTACAGCGCCGCGAGCAGCAGGCAGCCGAAGATCGCCGCGACGATGATGAACTGACGGATCGCCGAGCCGTGATAGGCGTCGAGTCGCTGATCCAGCGATACCAATGACTGTTGGCGCAGGGCGGCGAGATCGGTCAGCAAAGCGTCGAGGCTGCGTTCGAAATCTTCCGGTTTGAGGTTGATGCTGCCGCCGAACACGCCGTCATCCAGCACCTTCAGGCCGCTGTCGAGGTGTTTGAGGCTGTCGTGATATTGGCTGGCCCAGCTCTGCTGATCCTTCGGCAGGCGTGCTTCGAGCAGCGTGGCGGTTTTCACCAGTTGCTCGCGGGCATCGCCGATGCGGCTGCGCAGGTCGCGCAATTGCAGACGGCTTTGCAGGGTGAATTGGCCGGAGACCACCGAGGCCTGCCCGACCGCAGCGAGGCGTCCAACCCGTTCGATCAGGTCCGGCGCGTGTTGGGTCGAGATCTGCGTGAGCAGATAGGTTTCCAGCCAGGGTGCGAGGGTCAGGCGGTTGTCCATGACGATCTGTTCGCGCAACGCTTGCAGGGCGCTTAGAGCGTTGGTGAAGCGGTCGTAACCGTCCGGCCACCAGCCGACGCCGCTGAGGCTTTTCGAATCCAGACCATTGAGTGCGGTTTGCAGTGCTTGATAGCGGCTGAGGGTTTCGCCTTCGGCGCCTTCGTTTTTCAGCGCGTTGCCCAAGTCCGTGGTGGCTTGCAGAACCGCCGGTTGCACCGCGTCAAACGCGCCCATGGCGGCGAGGGTGGCCGGCGTCGGTTGGCGATTGGTTTCGGTGGCGCGCCAACGGGCGGCGCGGTCGCGTTGGGCGGCGAGCAGGTTGTCCAGCGCATCCAGCGCGAGCAACTGGCGTACGCCGGCGCGTTCGCCGGAAATCAGATTGAGCTTGTCGCGATAGTCCTGGCCGATCATCAACAGGCTGCCGGCCAACGGCAGAATGAACAGCAGAAACAACAACTGGAATTTACCTGCGAAGCCAAACCGCCCCAGCAATTTGATCCCCGGTGAAAGGAAAGCCTGCATGCCCCATGACTCCTCTGGACACCACGCACCATCGGCGTGCATCGCGCTCGTTTCGATCGCGACCTGTGCCCTGCTAAAAGGCCTCGAAAGTTCACTCTCGCCCGCTCTGTAGGCCGGCTCTGTAGCGAAACTTCCCATTGTCGGTGCCCTTTGTAAGGGCGCCGCGTTCAAGGCAAGTAGCAAGGCAAGATTCAGACCATGGCGTTGCGCTATCACCTATCCCTTGTAGGAGCTGCCGAAGGCTGCGATCTTTTGATCTGTGTTTTTAACGGCAAGATCAAAAGATCGCAGCCTGCGGCAGTTCCTACATGATTCGGTCAGGTCAGTTAGTTAGCTGGCTAAGGGGATGGCGCTGGCGCACCGAAAAATGGCACATTGACGCACCTGCCTGTGTGCACCCATCTGCTGTCCGGAAACTTTCATGGCTATCAGCAACGTTCAGACCGCCGCTGCCTCGGCGCCCGCTGTTCCGCAAAGCAGTCCTTTGGTGATGCGTATCATCGGCGCGGTGGCGCTGGCGCATTTGATCAACGACCTGATTCAGTCAGTGTTGCCCTCGATCTACCCGATGCTCAAGGCCAATTACGGCCTGACCTTTACTCAGGTCGGCCTGATCACTTTGACCTTTCAACTGACCGCCTCGCTGTTGCAACCTTGGGTCGGTTATCACACCGATCGGCATCCGAAGCCGTGGCTGTTGCCGGCGGGTTCGATCTGCACGCTGATCGGCATCGTGATGATGTCGATGGTTGGCAGTTTTCCGTTGATTTTGCTGGCGGCGGCGCTGATTGGTATCGGCTCTTCGACGTTTCACCCTGAGGCCTCGCGGATTGCGCGACTGGCCTCCGGTGGACGCTTTGGCCTGGCGCAATCGACCTTCCAGGTTGGCGGTAACGCCGGTTCCGCGTTCGGTCCGTTGCTGGCGGCGGCGATCATCATTCCGTTCGGTCAGGCCAATGTGGCGTGGTTCGGTCTGTTCGCGGTGTTTGCACTGTTCGTGCTGTACCGCATCAGTCGCTGGTACGCCCATCACCTCAATCTGTTCAAGCTCAAGGCTGGCCAAGCGGCGACTCACGGGCTGTCGAAGGGCCGGGTGATCAGTGCTTTGGTGGTGCTGGGGCTGTTGGTGTTCTCCAAGTATTTCTACATGGCCAGCCTCACGAGCTATTTCACGTTCTACCTGATCGAGAAGTTCGACCTGTCGGTGGCCAGTTCGCAGTTGCACCTGTTCCTGTTTCTCGGTGCGGTAGCAGCGGGGACGTTCTTCGGCGGGCCGATCGGCGACAAGATCGGGCGTAAGGCGGTGATCTGGTTCTCGATCCTCGGCGTGGCACCGTTCACGCTGCTCATGCCTCACGTTGATCTGTTCTGGACCAGTGTTCTTAGCGTGGTGATCGGCTTCATTCTGGCTTCGGCGTTCTCGGCGATTGTGGTGTACGCGCAAGAACTGGTGCCGGGCAATGTCGGGATGATTGCCGGGGTGTTTTTTGGTCTGATGTTTGGTTTTGGCGGAATTGGCGCGGCGTTGCTCGGGCATCTGGCGGATATTCACGGGATTGAGTACGTGTATTTCCTGTGCTCGTTCCTGCCGTTGTTTGGCGTGTTGGCGATCTTCCTGCCGCGCACCCAAAAAGCCTGAAGCACCGACAGGAGCGGGCAATCCGCTTCTGTCGACTGCCGTCACTCTAAAGTTCGCGCACCACTCTGAAGCCAATGTTGCTGGTGCGGCCCTCGACCTTGTAACCCGCTCGGCTGGCCGAGCGGATGAAGGCGGGAATATTGCCCCACGCGCCACCGCGAATGACCCGTTGACCGCACTGCGCGTCCTGCCAGGCACTGCCATCCTCGGGCGCACCGGTGTAGTCGTGGTGCCAGCAGTCAGCGGTCCATTGCCAGACGTTGCCGAGCATGTCGTACAGGCCAAAGCCGTTGGCGGCGAAGCTGGCCGTGGGGGCGGTGTTCAGCCAGGCGTCCTGGCCCGATACAAATCCCCCGCAGCGGATCTGTGCCGGACAATCGTCGGGACCGTAATTGGCGTGATCACGTCTGGCCGCTTCCCCCCACCAGCGCGCCGTGCTCGTCCCTGCACGGGCGGCGTATTCCCATTGTGCTTCGCTGGGCAGGCTATAGCGATGGCCAGTCTTGGCGCTAAGCCATTGCAGGTAGGCGCGGGCATCCCCCGGGCTGACGTTGATGACCGGCCGATTGCCGCGGCCCCAGCCTTCATCACTGGGCGTGTAGCCTGCGCAGCCACCGTCATCCACGCAGGCCTGCCATTGATCGAAGGTGACGCTGGTGACCCCCATGGCGAACGCCTTGGGGATGTTCACCGGATGTTGCTGTTCATTGCCGAAACGCTGTTCCTCGGAGGCGGGTGAACCCATGGTGAAGTCTCCGGCCGGGATCGGCACCAGAGGCGGACAAGCCCTGTCGCAATCGCTGAACGGCTCGCCGATCACCCGATCGTTCTCGCGTAGTCGGGTTTGCAGGGCTTCGGTTCTGAGGCGATTGGCTTCGGTGAGCGGGGGGCGTGTCGCCAGATAGTAGGACAGCTCGGTAATGTCCTTATCCGACAATGATTTCGCCGCCACCGCCATGACCGAAGAAGGCCGTGAGCCGTCGCGAAAGGCTTGTAACTGGCCATCGAGATAATCGGCGAATTGCCCGGTCAGTTTCGGGTAAGCACTGTTTTGCGAGTTACCCTGCGGGCCATGGCAAGCGACACAGGCTGGAATGGTACGGGCCGGATCGCCTCGGGCGTACAAGGCCGCGCCGGCCTGCAGATCCGTGGACGGGGCGATGGTGGCCGTGTGCGCCGAGCAGGCCTGGGGCTGGGCATGCGGCACACCGCCCAGTTGCGTGCAAGTGCCTTTGGGCACCATGGTCCATTCGCCAGGGTCATTGTCGACACTGCTCATGCCTGAGCAGGAGTGGAAGCAACTGGTATCGGCACAATCGTTATGGCCGGCTTTGGCCACGCCGTAACAGACTTCGGTGGCGGCAGAATCGGCGGCGTCCGCCCTTTCGCTCACGCCTGCGGCATTGAGGGAGGCCAGGGCAGTGGCAACCAAAAGATCTTTCAGGTTCATCAAATCACCCGGGCTCAGGAAACACGCAGCAGTGAAGGACGGTCTTGCGGCTTGCGCTCGCCGGCGTGGGCCATCCACAGGGTGCCCGTTTGCGCTTTGCTGGCATGGGTCAGGTGGCCGAACAACTTGCTGGCCGCCGGTGACAGCAGCCGTGGATTGCGCACCACCACCATCAGATTGCGGGTGGCCCAGGGTTCGTGCAGATCCAGCGACACCAGATTCTTCGGTGGCCCAAGGCTGGTGAACACCTGATACGGAATCAGGCCGACGCCCACACCGGCCTGCACCATGCGGCAGAGCACTTCAAAGCTTGGCACTTGGGTCTGAATGTTCAGCGGTTTGCCAGCGGCGAGGGAGGCCTGCAGAGTGTGTTGGCTGATCCAGTCATTGCCATGCAGGCCAATGTGGTGATTGTCCAGGGACTCTTCGAAGCTGATGCGTCCGCGTGTGGCGAGCGGGTGCTTGTCATGCACGACCATGACCAGCCGATCCTGTCGGTAGGGCTCGCTGTACAACCCGTGAGCGCTGCCGTTGTCGGCGAAAACACCAATGTCGGCGCTGCCACTCTCCACGGACTGCAAGACATTCAGGCTCGATTCTTCGGTAAGGTCGACGCAGATATTCTTGTGCGTCTTGAGAAACTGGCTGACGTCGTCCGGCACGAATTGCGCGATGGAGGAGGGGTTGGCCGCCACCCGCACACAGTCCTGCGCCTGGCGGGCGTGCTCGAGCAGTTGCAGGTGAATGCGTTGCACTCCTTGCAACATTTGCCGCGCGTGGTCGAGCAGGGTCTCGCCGGCGGCGGTGAGCGTCATGCCTTTGGATTCACGGATAAACAGGGGCAGGCCAATGGCTTGCTCAAGGCCGAGCAGTCTTTTGCTGGCTGCGGAGATAGCGATGGATTCTCGACGGGCGCCGCGGGTCAGATTGCCTTCCTCACTGATCGACAGCAGCAGCTTCAGCGTGGTCAGGTCCAAATGATGCAACAAACTGATCGGATACATGTACTCACTCCGTTAAACCTCGGCGGCCCTGGACAGGGCAACCGGCATCCATTCCAGCCCCGCAGGCAATCGGCGATATCACGCGCCGGTGCTATGGGGCATCGATTCCGCAGGGATTGTGTCGAAGGTACGGTGACAGTCCCGTGCGGCAACGCGGTCAGCGGATGGCGCTTACAAAGTGTTCAGCAGCCAGGGAAAACGCTTTAGATGAGTCTGCTCGAACGCCTGAATACGTGCTTCACGTTGCAGGGTCAGGGCGATGTCGTCCTGGCCATTGAGCAGGCAGGCCTTGCGGAAGGGATCGATGTCGAAAGGGATATCCAGCGAGTGCTGGTCGTCGCGGATCCGTTGCGCTTCAAGATCAACGGTCAACTGCAGCGGTGTGGCGCCGGTGGCAGCGTCGAACAGGCGGTCTACTTGCGCTTCGCTGAGGACGATCGGGAGCATGCCGTTCTTGAAGCTGTTGTGAAAGAAGATGTCGGCAAAGCTGGGCGCGATCATGATCCGAAATCCGTATTGCTCCAACGCCCACGGGGCATGCTCGCGTGACGATCCGCAGCCGAAGTTGGCGCGAGTCAGCAGAATCGAACCGCCTGCGTACTTCGGCTGATTGAGCACGAAATCCGGGTTCAATGGCCGCTGTGCACAGTCCTGGCCCGGCTCGCCGAGGTCCAGGTAACGCCATTCGTCAAACAGGTTCTGACCGAACCCGGTGCGCCGGATGGACTTGAGAAATTGCTTGGGAATGATTGCGTCGGTGTCGACGTTCACTCGATCGAGGGGAACGACCAAGCCTCGATGTTGGGTTAATGGCTTCACGGTAACGTCCTTATTATGGTGATGGGTTCTGCAGGGTGCGGATGTCGATAAAGCGTCCAGCGATCGCGGCGGCTGCGGCCATCGCCGGGCTGACCAGATGCGTGCGCCCACCGGCACCCTGGCGTCCTTCGAAGTTGCGATTGGAAGTAGAAGCGCAGCGCTCGCCGACACTCAGGCGATCGTCGTTCATGGCCATGCACATCGAGCAGCCGGGCTCGCGCCACTGGAAGCCGGCATTGATGAACACCTGATCCAGACCTTCGAGTTCGGCCTGGCTTTTCACCAGACCAGAGCCCGGCACCACCATGGCCAGTTTGATGTTGTGCGCCAGCGAATGACCCCGTACGACGTCGGCGGCGGCGCGCAGATCCTCGATGCGGGAGTTGGTGCAGGAGCCGATGAAGACCTTGTCGATGACGATATCGTTGATCGCCGTTCCGGCTTGCAGGCCCATGTAGGCCAAGGCTTTGCGCATGCCGTCACGTTTGACCGGATCGGCCTCCTGGGCGGGGTCGGGAATCGAGCCGCCAATGGGCGCGACCATTTCCGGCGACGTGCCCCAGGTCACTTGCGGCTCGATGGTGCTGGCGTCCAGATTGACCACGACGTCGAAGTGCGCCTCGGCATCGGAGTGCAGCGTGTGCCAGTACTCGACAGCCTGATCCCACTGCTCACCCACCGGAGCCAAGGGACGTCCCTTGACGTAGTTGAGCGTCGTATCGTCGAAGGCGATCAGCCCTGCACGTGCCCCGGCTTCGATGGACATGTTGCAGATGGTCATGCGGCCTTCCATCGACAGCGCGGCAATGGTCGAGCCGGCGTATTCGATGGCGCATCCGGTGCCACCGGCGGTACCGATCTTGCCGATGATCGCCAGGACAATGTCCTTGGCCGTCACGCCGGGCGGAAGTTCACCATCGACCTGGACTTTCATCGACTTCATCTTTTTCGTCAGCAAAGTCTGGGTGACCAGCACATGTTCGACTTCGGATGTGCCGATGCCGTGCGCCAGGCAGGCGAAGGCGCCGTGGGTCGAGGTGTGCGAGTCGCCGCAGACCACCGTCATGCCTGGCAGCGTCGCGCCTTGCTCCGGGCCGATGACGTGCTCGATGCCTTGGCGCGGATCGTTCATGCCGAAGTACGTGAAGCCGTAGGTCTGGGCGTTGGCGTCAAGGGTTTGCACCTGCATGCGCGAGAACGGGTCGCGAATCTTGCCGCCGGCACGATCACTGGTGGGCACGTTGTGGTCGGCCACGGCGAGATTGGAGGCCACTCGCCAAGGCTTGCGCTGGTTGAGCTTCAGGCCCTCGAAGGCTTGCGGACTGGAGACTTCGTTGATCAGGTGACGGTCGATGTAGAGCAGCGTCGTACCGTCGGCATCGGTGTCAACGGCATGGGCGTCCCAGATCTTTTCGTACAGAGTCCTGGGGCGGGCAGTGATGGTCATGGCAACGGTCCCGGTGGAAGTGTTTCCAAATATTACTTCGTCGATCCACTTCCAGACGTGACATGTCGAGATGGCTACCGTGCCGATTGGCGAGCGTCAGCACCTCAGTGCTTGTTGGTCAGATAGTTGACCAGCGCCGCCGCCGTGGCGGTCAGGCGATCGCGGTGGCGGAATACCACCACCAGTTTGCGCGTCGACCACGGCTCCACGATCGGGATGACCCGCAGGTCGAGGGCATTCACATTCAGCTCCGCGACCAATTGCGGGACCACCGCCACACCCAGTTTGACGTGGACCATGCGGCACAGCACGTCGAGGCTGCGGACGCGGATCTTGACGTCGAGTTCTCCGCCAATGTCCCGCGCGCGCTGGGCGAGCAAGGTCATCAGCGAGGTTTCTTCACCCAGCCCGACGAAACTTTCATTGACGATGTCGGCAAACGTCACCGCGTTGGCTTCGGCCAGCGGATGGCCGAGCGGCACCACCAACACCAGACGATCGGTGCGATAGGGCAAGTGTTCCAGTTCGCCGGTGCCGTAGTTGGCATTGCAGATACCGACTTCGGCGCTGCCTTCGCTGACGCTGCGAATCACGTGCGCGCTGTTGTGTTCGTCGACGAGGATTTCGACGTCCGGAAACAGCCGTTTGAAGGCGGCCAGGTCTTCAGGCAGAAACTGCACGATGGCTGACAGGTTGGCGGCAATCTGCACGCTGCCCTTGGCACCGGAGGTGAATTGCGAGAGTTCGGCGTTGAGACTTTCCAGGCTGGCGATCATGGCCTTGGCGTGGCGAATGATCATCTCGCCCACCGGCGTAACGGAAATACCCCGCGATTCGCGATGGATGATCGGCAGCCCGACGATCGCTTCGATTTCCGTGATACGACGGCTGACGGCGGAAGGGGTGATGCACTCGCGCTCGGCGGCCCGGGCGATGTTCTTCTCTTGGCACACTGTCACGAACAGACGCAAGGAAGTGAAGTCCAGCTTTCTGACTAAGTGATTCATGACAATCCCTTGGGTACGACAGACTTTTAACTATCTCCATACCGCGACAATAAGAATCGTTATTGTTTATGCCGCCCGAAAAAGCAACTGCCGGGCGCTCGCGGCTTTCTTCTTTGGTATTACGAATACACGGTTTTGCACGGTATTAGAAGTGCGCCGTGACGACCCGTTCATCCATGAGCGGGAAAAAAAGCCGCTGCCCGCGACATGAACAGAACGACATTTTGCGCCTTCGTTCTCGATAAGTTGAAAGCGTTCGAAAATTCGAGAATTGATTTTAGAACAACCTGAATGGACTATAGAACGCAACTGAATAGCAACCTACTGAATGGCTCTAAGTGCAACTGATACGGTGTGCTTAGTGTGAGTTGGTCTGGCTGTTATTTGCGGATGAAAGTCAGGCTTTTCGTCAAAAGGAGTATTTGATGCAAACTCAAGATTTCAATTTGATTTCATTTATCAGCGACTACTGCAGCCAAGGGGCGAGTGGCGTTCAGCCGTATGCGCTTAATAATGAATTGCGTCAGCGTGTCCTCGACGAATGCCTGCGCCTCAAGCGTCTGGCCGCCTCTGGCCAAGCGCAGGCCCGCGAAGAACTGCATCGAGTGCTGGCCGTCATTTATGACTACCGGTTTTCCGTTCCGGCCATGGAAACAGTAGAGGTCGATGTCTCTTGTGTATTTGCAGATATCACCACATTGCTTGAGCCGGCTATCCTGCAAAAAGAAATAGATGGTATTCCTGCCGATATATTCGATGTCATGCCCACCGGTGGCGCTGCATTCGTTACTTGGTTCAAACAATTGATTTCGCAACATCCGGCGGGCGCGCATCCGTTCTTTCAAAACTATCTTCGCGATCAGGCGAGTGTCGAAGGGTTCAGAACTTTCCTGGCTCAGGAAACCACACTTGATCCGCGCTTCGACGACATCCTCGCCCTGATGCAAGTGGGCACGGTCGGCGCCGAGAAAATGGAGATCGCCAAGAACTATTTCGATGAAATGGGTAACGGCGATGAGCGTGAAGTCCACACACTGTTATTCAGCAAAGCCTTGAAAGCGCTGGAGGTCGATGCACGCTACATCGAACAGTCATTGCTGCCTGAAGCGCGAGTGTGCGGCAATCTTTCGGCGTGCCTGGCGCTGAGCCCGCGGCATCACTACAAAGCCATCGGCTATTTCGGCGTGACCGAATATCTCGCGCCCCGGCGCTTCAAGAAACTGGTCGCCGGCTGGCGGCGCCTGGGCCTGCCGGAATTCGGTCTGGCCTATCACGACCTGCATATCCGCATTGACGCCATCCATGGCAAAGGTTGGTTCGACAACGTCATCGAACCCGCGGTCGAGCACGATCCTCGCGTGATCAAGGAAATCGTGTATGGCGCCCTTATCCGCCTCAATTCCTCCAACACGTTCCTCGATGCATTGCTCGGGCATCTGCAGCGCCAGGATCGAATCCTTCAACCGCAGAACGTGCGTTCGATTGCCTGAACCGGCCGAGGATGGCGTCCATGGTTACCCTGAATAACTACAAGCGCTCAGACGACGCGGCGGCCTCGGCGTTCGAACACGTGGCGGCATTCGATCTGGATCACATTGCCGGTTCGCAATTGGTCGGCGTTGCACGTGAAGCGTTTCGCTTGGGCGATGTGGATTTTCTCTGCTTCGGCGAAAGCGATCACCCGAGTCCTGTCAGCGCCCAAGTGGCGCTCAAGCAGGCGATTGACGCCGGGTTGACGCGTTACCCGGACATTCGCGGGATGCCGGTTTTGCGTCAGGGCCTGGCGGATTATCTGAGTGATCTCTACCAGACCGATGTCGATGAAAGCCGGATTGCCGTGACCGCGTCGGGCATGGCTGCCATCAACGTTGCCTTTGCCGCGTTGCTGCGCGAGGGCGACAGCGCGGTGTTGATCTCTCCTGCCTGGCCCAACCCGGGCAATCTTGCCGCGCTGAAAGGTGTCAACGTCCGGGAGGTGGCGCTGGACGCGGGAGAACACGGTTTCACGCTCGACCTGCACGCGCTGGAAGTTGCGTTGCCCGGCGCGCGGGTGCTGTTTCTCAACTCACCGAACAACCCCACCGGCTGGACGGCCAGTCGCGAGCAGATGCAAGCGATCCTGACGCTGTGTCGGCGTTACGGGGTGTGGATCATCAGTGACGAAGTGTATTCACGTCTGACTTACGACGGCAGTCGCTCAGCCCCTTCGATGCTCGAATTCGCCACTGACCAGGATCGCCTCGTGGTGTGCAACAGCTTCAGTAAGGCCTGGGCCATGACCGGTTATCGCGTCGGCTGGCTGGTGGTGCCCACCGGGCAGCGGGAAAAGCTCGGTGAACTGATCGAGCTGACCCATTCCGGTGTCGCGCCGTTCGTACAGATGGCGGCACTGGCGGCTTTGCAGGACAGCGTTTTTGTCGACAGCTTTCGCGACTACTGCCGCACCGGTCGGGAGATCGTCTGCAGCGCTTTGGCCGATGTACCGGGCGTGACGTGTCATGTCCCCGACGCGGCGTTGTACGCGTTCATTCGGCTGGAAGGTGTGACCGACAGCCTTGCGCTGGCCATGGCGCTGGTGCAACGACATGGCGTCGCCATTGCGCCTGGCAGTGCCTTCGGTTCGGCTGGCGAAGGCTTTATCCGTATCTGCTTCGCCCAGAAACCCGAATTGCTGCGCCGCGCAATGACGCGGCTGGCGCGAGGTCTTGAGGCGCAATTGAGCCTTTGCAGCACCACCCCGGACATCCAGCCCACTGCCATGAGGAGCGCCGCATGCCTTACGTAAATATCAAGATCACCGATGAGGGTGTGACCCGCGAGCAGAAGCGCGAATTGATCGCGCAAGTCACTGAAGTATTGGAGCGCGTACTGCAGAAGAACCCCCGCAGTACCACGGTGGTGATCGACGAAATCAATGTCGACAACTGGGGCATGGCCGGGCTGCAAGTGCCCGAGTACCGGGAAATGTTCATGAAGAAGCCGGCCGAGTAGGGCCGTTGACACCAGCAATGCCAATCAACCAATAAAATTGAACGAGGGATCAGTCATGTTGACAGTTTGGGGCAGAGAGCGCGGTTTGTGTGTCAAAAAGGTGCTGTGGTGCCTGGAAGACCTGAAGCTGGATTTCGAACGCATTGATGCCGGTCGCCAGTACGGTCGCACCAACGACGAGGAGTACCTGCGGCTCAATCGCAACGGTCTGGTGCCGACGCTGATCGATGACGAGTTTGTGCTCTGGGAGTCCAACGCGATCATGCGTTATCTGGCGCTGCGCTATGGTCCGGCCAGCCTGTATCCGTCCGAGCCGAAGCTGCATGCCGATTGCAACCGCTGGCTGGACTGGTCGGTGGGCGCACTGTGGCCAGACATCGTGCCATTGTTCACTTCATTGATCCGCACGGCGCCGGACCGTCGCGACATGACCTCCGTGCGCACCCAGTCAGCGCGCCTGGCGAAGAATTGGGCCATTGCCGATGAGTACCTGGCGGGCAAGCAGTACATCACGGGCGACTACTTCACCATCGCCGACATCGCTTTGGGCGTCCTCGCGCAAACCTACGAAACCTTCGAGCTCGACAACAAACCGGTGACGCCGCATCTGGATGCCTGGTACCAGCGCATCAGCCAGCGCCCGGGCTTCAAGCGCTTTGCCGTGCTGCCACCGGAGCCGGATCCGACCGAGCACAACTGAGTCAGCCGTGCTGAAGATGTTCATCTGAGTTGAAACGGGCAGCCTGCGGGCTGCCCACTTGTCTGAGGGAGTGACACATGCGCTACAAACAACGGCCGGCGGGTTCGAACTGGGGTGATTTCGGCCCCGACGATCAACTGGGGCGACTGAATTTGCTGACCGCTGAAAAGATCCGCCAGGGCGCTGCTGAAGTGGTCGCTGGCAAGTCGTTTTGCCTGAGCCTGCCATTGGATCTGCCCGGTGGCTCGAAATGGAATTCGCGCCGCCAGCCGCCCGTTCTGAAACCGGTGCTGCGTAACAATCGCTCGAACATCGACTATGAATTGAGCCAGGACGACCCGCACCTGACTGATGTTTTGTGCGATCACACCGTGACCTTGTGCACCCAGTATTCGACCCAGTGGGACAGCCTCGCCCAAGTCGGCAGCCTGTTCGATGCCGATGGCGACGGACGCCTGCAAAGCTGTTTCTACAACGGCTACCGCGCCGAACGCGATATTTTCGGCGAGATTGTCCGCGAGCCGGATGCTCATGGCGACTTTCCGCCGGCACCGGCAAAGTTTCTCGGTATTGAGCACATGGCGGCTACCGGCATGCAAGGGCGGGCGGTGCTGATCGATCTGCATGCGCATTTCGGCCGGGAAAAACGCCGCGTCGGTTATGACGATATCCGCCGGATCATGGATATCGACAATATTGTCGTCGAACCTGGAGATATCGTGCTGTTCCACACCGGGTTTGCGCAGATGCTCGTCGACATGCAAGGCGACCCGGACGTGCACCTGCTGGAACATTCTTGTGTTGACCTCAACGGTCGCGATGAAGCACTTTTACGCTGGATTGATGAAGCACAGATCAGTGCCATTGCTGCCGACAACCATGCGGTGGAGGCGTTTCCGTCGGAAAAACTCGACTTGCCGCATTACCCGATTTTGCCTTTACACGAACTGTGTCTGTTCAAACTGGGTATCCATCTGGGAGAGCTGTGGTATCTGACGCCGCTGGCCCAATGGCTGCGTGAACAAGGGCGTAGCCGTTGCCTGTTGACCGCTCCGCCCCTGCGCCTGACCGGTGCGGTGGCATCGCCGGTAACGCCGGTGGCGACTGTCTGAGCATCGCACCAAGGACGCGCGGGATGCTGTCAACGCCCCGCGCGTGCGGTCAATTTTCCAGGAATCCATTCCATGAACAGCCTGTATTGGCAGCGTAATCTGGCCATCTGCTTTTTTGGCTCCTTCATCAACATTGTTGCCATGACCTTGCTGCTGCCGTTTCTGCCCCTCTACATCGAGCAACTGGGCGTGGAGGGGCACGCGCAAATCGTGCAATGGTCAGGTATCGCCTACGGCGCCACTTTTCTCTCCGCAGCGCTGGTCGCACCGCTGTGGGGGCGTCTTGCCGATCGGTATGGCAGCAAGCCGAACCTGATTCGCGCCAGTCTCGGCATGGTCGTGACCATGGGCCTGATCGGTCTGGCGGAAAACGTCTGGCAGTTGGTGATCCTGCGCTTTCTGGTCGGACTGGCCGGAGGGTATACCTCTGGATCGTATGTGATCATCGCCGCGCAGACGCCCAAGGATCGCTCGGCGTGGGCCTTGGGCATGCTGGCGTCGGGGATCATGGCGGGCAGTCTGGTGGGGCCCTTGATTGGCGGGGTGCTGCCAACGGTGCTGGATATCCGCAGCATCTTCTTCATTGCCAGCGGCTGCATCTTCCTCAATTTTCTGGCGACGTGCCTGTTTGTGCGCGAAGAGCGTGTCGCGCCGCGCACGAAAGCTGCGCAGGATAAAACGGCGGCAGCGACCACACTCTCTTCCAGCCAGCGCACGCTGGTGCTGACCATGCTGGCAACGGCCTCGTTGCTGATGGTCGCCAACATGTCGATCGAACCGATCATCACCGTGTACGTGCAGCAGTTGGTGGACGCCGTTGATAGCGTCACGTTTTATTCGGGCCTGACCATGTCGGTCGCCGCGCTCGGCAGCATCATTTCCGGGCCGCGTCTGGGCAAGATCGCCGACCGCATCGGTGGCCTGAAAGTGGTCGCCGCCAGCCTTGCACTGGCCGGTCTGCTGCTAATCCCGCAGGCGTTCGTCACGAACATCTGGCAACTGATCGTCTTGCGCTTTTTCATGGGATTGGCGCTCGGTGGCCTGTTGCCCTGCGTGACGGCACTGATCCGGCACAATGTCGATGACCGTTCGGTGGGGCGGATGCTCGGCTACTCGACCTCAGCACAGTATGCCGGACAGGTGCTGGGCCCGGTGGCGGGCGGTTTTTTTGCCGGGCACATCGGCATCCGTTCGGTGTTCATGGCTACCTGCGTGCTGCTGCTGTGTTGCGCCTTGTGGATCGCTCGTTTGTGCCTGCAACATCGGCGCACGGCGCTTGCCGGGAAGCTCGCCGACTAAGCCGCGTCGGGTGTTTGCCCATTCGTCTCCGATGGGCATCGCTGGGTTCTCCAACCGTCAGCACGAGCGTCGGTGGCCGCTGATAGAGTGGTTTTCAGGAGACCACATCTATGAACAATGCCATACGCTTTTCCGGACGCGTCCTGTACCTCTCGCAGAATCCTCAAGCCATTCGCCGCCAACTCGACGGTGAGGACCTGACACTGGCCGAGGCCGGGCCGCTGCGAGACAACATCTCAACCGACGAAATCACCCCCGTCACCGTCATGATGGTGTACGACGAACGCCTGGGCGAATTCCCCTATGTCGGATTCAAGGCCGGTGAACAATTGCCGATCGCCCGCAATGCGGTGAAGAACGCCGGGTTTGAAATCACTGTTGCTGGCAAGCGCTACGGCAAAGGATCTTCGCGGGAGTCCTCACCGGTGGCCGAGTTGTCGGCGGGGATTCGACTGATTGTTGCCGAGAGTTTTGAACGTATCTACCAACAGAACTGCGACAACATCGGCATCCTGACCACCACCGACTTTTCCGTGCTTGAGCGAATTGCGGCCGGTGAAGCCATCGAGTTTTCGACCTTTCTGGAGGGACGTGACGAGCTGACCCAAGCGATCATTCGCAGCGGCGGCTTGCTCAAATACAGTCGCTCGGCGCGTTGGCCGTTACCGGACGCAAGCCCGGTCGCGCAGGGGCCGCAGACGCTGGTGGAAAAAATCATCAGCCGCCATGTGCATCCCGATACGCGAGGGGTAGTGCGCGGCGAGGGTGTGTTTATCGCTGCGGATTTCCGTTTCAGCCATGACTATTTCACCGGAATGAGCGCGCACCTGATGCATCAGGCATTCGGGCAGCCAGCGCAGCTGATCGATCCGGCGCGGATCATTGCCTTCGAAGATCACCTGGTGCTGGCGCCGCAAAGCATTCCGCATATCCAGCAGGGTTTATTGGACGGTGTCGCCGATCTGGCTCGCGGACATGAACATTTTTCCCGGCAATATCCCGTGCAGTCCCACGGCGCATTGCACGACAAAAGCGGTTCCGAGGGGATTTGTCATGCCCTGATGATCGAACGCTACGCCTTACCTGGGCAGGTGATTGCCGGCACCGACTCGCACACCCCGCACTCCGGCGCACTGGGCTGTCTGGCCTTCGGCGTCGGGGCCACCGAAATGGCCAACAGCTGGGTCACCGGTTACGTGCGCTGCAAGGTCCCCGACACCTTGCGCATCGAAGTCAGCGGGCCGCTGGCGCCAGGCGTGATGGCCAAGGATCTGGTCCTGTATCTGCTGCAGATGGAGTCAATCAAGGCCGGCGGTGCCATTGGCGCAGTGTTCGAGTATGCCGGCTCGGCGATCGAAGCCATGAGTCTTGATGAGCGCGCGACCCTGACCAACATGGTTGCCGAACTGGGTGGCATGACCGGCATTGTCGCCCCGGATAAAAAAACCGTGGCGTTTCTCAAGGAGCGGCGGGGCATCGATTTCCAACTGCAAGACTGGATGCGCAGTGATCCCGATGCGCATTACCGGGAAACCATTCGCATCGACGGCGCGCAGCTGCAACCGATGCTGGCGCGACCTGGCGATCCGGGCAACGGCGTGGCGGTTGGCGATCTGCCAGAGTCGGTGAAGATCGACATCGCCTATGGAGGTTCCTGCACCGCTGGCAAGCGTAGCGACTTCGACTGCTATCACGAGGTCTTGCAGTGGGCGCTGGATAACCAGTACCCACTTACCGCCGACACTCGGCTGTTTCTGCAATTCGGCACGATGGATGTCCACGATTACTGTGAGCAGAGCGGTTATCTGGAGACCTTCGCACGGGCGGGAGCGGTGCTGATCAAGCCAGGATGCGGTGCTTGCGCCAACTGCGGCCCGGGGCAGTCAGTGTCGGCAGATCAGGTCACCATCAGTGCCATCAATCGCAACTTTCCCGGGCGTTCCGGACCGGGAAGCGTGTGGCTTGCCAGTCCGTACACGGTGGCGGCCAGCGCGATTGCCGGACGTATTGTGACCTTTGATGAGCTGCAACAGGCGAGCGCCGGCTAATCTTCGGTGGCGATGAGTAACGCCTCGCCCAACCAACGACTGAGCAGTGCGGCACTGTCGATCAGTGCCGTGGCCGCAGCGGGTCTGGTGGTGGCCCATTGTGCTTGTGCCGCCAGCAACGCTTCGCCCAGCGTGGCGCCCGCGATGAAAAGGCTCAATGCCGCCGCCTCCCATGGAGAAACCGGGCGCACCCTGGCGTGCCAGCCCTGCCGATAGACCAGCGTGACATAACTTCCCGATTGCAGAGCCGGCAGCACTTGCGCGTGCTCGACATGGGCCTGCCACAACGCCGCTATCGGCCACTCGCTGTGCAACAGCGCGCAACCAGCATGCAGGGACAATCGCCGCCCATCGATCTGCTCGGGCTTCAGCACGGCGAGATCCAGCGCGCTCAAGGCGACGATCTCTTCGGTGCGTGCGCTGCAGTGGACAGCCCACTCCAGTGCGGCTATCTCGGCAAAATATGGATAATCGCGGGCGGCCGGGTAATGGGTGAGAAATCCCGGAAGGTGTTCACCAAACAGGCTCAAGTCGGGGTGTCGTGAAGGGTGCACGCGCCCGAAGTCATAGGCGAGCGTGCGGAGAAAATCTTCACCCACCAATGCGGTGAGCACCGGAAACGTCAGTCCCAACGATTGCACCTGATGTTGCCAAAGCCCTTTTCGATAACGGGAAAAACGTTGCCAGTCATCCCCATGACCGTTGCACCAGCCGTCGGGCAACACCGAGGCTGCCGAGTCAGCATCGAGCGCTCGGACGAAACGCTCCTGCAAGGTCGCTAGCTGGTCAAGCGTCATGCAATACCTCCCGGGCGATATCGCGTGCCGTCGCGACCTGTTTCAACAATTCGCCCAGAGGCGGCAGACAGGCATCCCATTCGACCAGCACCGGAACATCGCCGAAGCGTTTCAATGCCTCGCGGTACAACGCCCAGACGGGTTCGGACACAGCGCTGGCATGGTCGTCAACAAGCAGACCTTCTTCTTCGCTGTGCCCGGCCAGGTGCAACTCGCCCACGCAGCCGCGCGCGAGTTTGTGCATGGCCGGCAGCGCAGGCTCAGCATGGTTGTATTGATTGACGTAGAGGTTGTTGATGTCCAGAAGTACACCACAGCCCGTTCGCGTGACGACCTCGGCAAGAAACTGACTTTCGCCCAAGGTGTCGTCTTTGAAGCGCAGACTGGTGGAGACGTTCTCCAGCAACAATTGGCGACCCAACACCGTTTGCACTTGGTCGACCCGTTCGCACACCAGGCTCAGGGATGTCTCGTTCAGCGGCAGGGGCAGCAGATCATTCAGGCATCGGCCTTCGACCGCGCCCCAGCTCAAGTGCTCGGACACCAGAAACGGTTCAACGCGTGCGGCCAGTTGGCGAATACGCTCGACGTGCGCCATGGAAAACCCGCGCACCGAGCCGATGCCCAGCCCAACCCCGTGCAGGCTGATCGGGTAGTGCCGGGCCAGACGTTCAAGGATTTGCAGATCGCGACCGCCCGCGCTCAGATAATTTTCGCTGTGAACTTCCAGCCAGTCGACGGCGGGTAGATCCTTGAGGAAATCGTGGTAGTGGAAGGCTCGCAGGCCAACGCCAATGGGTGGCAGTGGAGGCACGTCAGGTCTCGCGGTTGCTGGGCTCGCGACTGATCATAACGTAGGTGCCGCGCGCTGCCTGCGATGAAATTGATGAAGTCCACAAACGAAAAATCCCCGCATCACTCAGTGATGCGGGGATTTTTCAGGCGCGATAGCGTGTTGCCACGGCCCGGATCAGACGTTGAAGCGGAAGTGCATCACGTCGCCGTCCTTGACGATGTAATCCTTGCCTTCCAGACGCCATTTACCGGCTTCTTTGGTACCGGCTTCGCCCTTGTACTGGATGAAGTCGTTGTAGGCGATCACTTCGGCGCGGATGAAGCCTTTCTCGAAGTCGGTGTGGATCACGCCGGCAGCCTGAGGTGCGGTGGCACCGACTTTGACGGTCCATGCGCGGACTTCTTCGACACCGGCGGTGAAGTAGGTCTGCAGGTGCAGCATCTCGTAGCCAGCGCGGATCACGCGGTTCAGGCCAGGCTCTTCCAGGCCCAGGGCCTCGAGGAACATGTCCTTCTCTTCGCCGTCATCGAGCTCGGCGATTTCCGCTTCGATCTTGTTGCAGACCGGAACGACCATCGCGCCTTCTTCTTCGGCAATGGCGCGAACCACGTCCAGGTGCGGGTTGTTCTCGAAACCGTCTTCAGCAACGTTGGCGATGTACATGACCGGTTTGGTGGTCAGCAGGTGGAAGCCCTTGATTACCGCTTTTTCGTCGGTGCTCATGTTCTTCATCAGGCTGCGTGCCGGCTTGGCTTCGGTGAAATGCGCGATCAGTTGCTCCAGCAGAGCCTTCTGAACCACCGCGTCCTTGTCACCACCCTTGGCGTTGCGCGCGACTTTCTGCAGTTGCTTCTCGCAGCTGTCGAGGTCGGCGAAGATCAGTTCCAGGTCGATGATTTCGATGTCGCGCTTGGGGTCAACGCTGTTGGAAACGTGGATCACGTTTTCGTCTTCGAAGCAGCGTACGACGTGAGCGATCGCGTCGGTTTCGCGGATGTTGGCCAGGAACTTGTTGCCCAGACCTTCACCTTTCGAGGCGCCGGCCACCAGGCCTGCGATGTCGACGAATTCCATGGTGGTCGGCAGGATGCGCTTCGGATTGACGATGGCCGCCAAGGCTTCCAGGCGCGGATCCGGCATCGGCACGATGCCGCTGTTCGGCTCGATGGTGCAGAAGGGGAAGTTCTCGGCCGCAATACCGGATTTGGTCAGGGCGTTGAACAGGGTGGACTTGCCGACGTTAGGCAGGCCGACGATGCCGCAATTGAATCCCATGGTGTTTCCCCTCGGAGTAGAGTCAGGCCTTCTGGCTGTGCAGGTTTTTCATCGCGCGGTTCCATTCACCGGCGAGGATATCCGGCAGCACGCCGAGGGCAAAGTCGATGCTGGCATCGAGTTTTTCCTGTTCGGCGCGTGGCGCACGACCCAGGACGAAATTTGAAACCATACTGGCAACGCCTGGGTGGCCGATGCCAAGCCGCAGACGGTAGAACGTATTCTGATTGCCCAGTTGCGCAATGATGTCGCGCAACCCGTTGTGACCGCCATGGCCGCCACCCTGCTTGAGCTTGGCAACGCCCGGAGGCAAGTCGAGTTCGTCATGCGCCACCAGAATTTCTTCAGGCTTGATGCGGAAGAAACCGGCGAGTGCCGCCACGGCCTGGCCGCTGCGGTTCATGTAAGTGGTGGGAATCAGCAGACGAACATCCTGACCCTGATGCGAATAGCGCCCGGTCAGGCCGAAATATTTGCGATCGGCGACAAGGTTGACACCTTGTGCGTCAGCGATGCGCTCAACAAAAAGGGCCCCTGCGTTATGCCGGGTCTGGTCGTATTCAGCGCCTGGATTTCCCAGGCCAACGATCAGTTTGATGGCAGTCACGATAGGGGCCCTTCCTTTGAGTGGTGAATAACATCGCCGCGATCAGGAAAGGCGGCGAAAGTGGACGAAAAATGCTCATTTACCATGGATGTAAACTCCGCGTTCTCGCCCGCTTTCTCGCTACGTTCCAGTCCGCGATGTTACTTGCTCACTCAGGCACGACAGAGTGAATTACTCTGCTGCGCCTTCTTCAGCTTCTGGAGCAACGCGTGGAGCGTGTACGTTTGCAACAGCTTTGTCGTCACCGTGAGCCAGTGCAACGAACTCAACGCCTTTAGGGGCTTTGAGGTCGGACAGGTGAACGATTGCGCCGATTTCCAGAGCCGACAGGTCGACTTCGATGAACTCAGGCAGATCTTTCGGCAGGCAAGTTACTTCGATTTCGTTCAGGACGTGCGAGATCTCGCCGCCTTTCTTGATCGGAGCTTCTTCACCAACAAAGTGCACAGGCACGATAGCAGTCAGTTTCTGGCCGGCTACGACGCGTACGAAGTCAGCGTGCAGAACGTGACCCTTGGACGGGTGACGTTGCAGAGCTTTGATGATGACGTTCTGCTTTTTGCCGCCAACGTTCAGTTCGATAACGTGGCTGTAGGCAGCATCGTTTTCGAGCAGTTTGGCAACTTCTTTGGCCAGCATGCTGATGGATTCAGGGGCTTTTTCGCCACCGTAAACAACAGCTGGAACCAGAGCGGCGAGACGACGCAGGCGGCGGCTCGCACCTTTCCCCAGGTCGGAACGCACTTCAGCATTCAGAGTAAAATCGTTCATTTTGTATCTCCAAAATAGCCATGACCGAGTGGCGTTTGCGACCAGCGCCGAACACGGTATGGGCAAAAAAGCCCCGCCCCGACAGGAATGCCGGGGCGGGGCGCTTTTCGTCAACGAGACATTTCGAGAAGGGCAGGGCCCTTAACGGAACATCGCGCTGATCGATTCTTCATTGCTGATGCGGCGAACCGCTTCGGCAACAACCGGTGCGATATCCAGTTGACGGATACGTGCACAGGCTTGTGCTGCAGCGGACAGCGGGATGGTGTTAGTCACCACCAACTCGTCCAGCACGGAATTTTCGATATTCTCGATGGCCCGACCCGACAGCACAGGATGTGTGCAGTAGGCAAAGACCTTGGCTGCGCCATGCTCTTTCAAGGCCTTGGCCGCGTGGCACAGAGTGCCGGCGGTATCGACCATGTCATCGACCAGAATGCAGGTACGCCCTTCGACATCACCGATGATATGCATCACTTCAGAGTGATTGGCTTTCTCACGGCGTTTGTCGATGATCCCGAGATCCACGCCCAGGGATTTGGCAACAGCACGTGCACGCACGACGCCACCAATGTCCGGGGACACAATCATCAGGTTTTCGAAGCGCTGATCTTCAATGTCATCCACCAGAACCGGGGAGCCGTAGATGTTATCTACCGGAATATCGAAGAAACCCTGAATCTGGTCAGCATGCAGATCAACCGTGAGAACACGGTCGATGCCGACTACGGTAAGCATGTCAGCGACGACTTTCGCGCTGATAGCCACACGTGCGGAACGCGGACGGCGATCCTGACGGGCATAACCAAAATAAGGAATAACAGCAGTGATACGAGTAGCCGAGGAGCGGCGGAAGGCATCAGCCATCACTACCAGTTCCATCAGGTTATCGTTGGTCGGAGCGCAAGTCGGCTGAATAATGAAAACGTCTTTACCGCGAACGTTTTCATTGATCTCGGCAGTAATTTCGCCGTCGGAGAATTTACCGACAGAGATGTCACCGAGAGGGATATGCAGCTGACGTACGACACGTCGAGCCAGATCGGGGTTAGCGTTCCCCGTAAAAACCATCATCTTGGACACGCGCAGTACCTAGAGGCTGAGGGTAACCTGGATGAGTATAGAAAATGGCAGGGGCGGCTGGATTCGAACCAACGCATGGCAGGATCAAAACCTGCTGCCTTACCGCTTGGCGACGCCCCTGTATCTGTTGCATCAAGTGCCGTGCACTTGGTTCCTTTAGAGCAGACTTTGCAGCTTGCGGTGCAACATCGAAACGTTGCTTCCTTTCGCTACAAACCCTGTAAGGGTCTCTGTCAGAAGGGCCGAGACTTTATCAGCTTCAGCTTTGCTTGGGAAGCCCCCAAACACACAACTTCCAGTTCCGGTGAGCTTTGCTTCGGTAAATTTACCTAACAAATCCAATGCGTTACGTACCTCTGGATAACGCCTTGCAACCACCGGCAAGCAGTCATTTCGACTGTTTCCCTCGGGAACGGGGCGCACTTTAATGGGCGGCGTGTTACGTGTCAACAAAGGATCGGAAAAAATTTCTGCCGTACTAACAGAGACTTGCGGTACGAGCACCAGATACCAAGGTTCTTCGGGATCGACCGGGGTCAGTTTCTCACCCACACCCTCGGCAAATGCCGCATGGCCACGGACGAAAACCGGCACGTCGGCACCCAGCGTCAGGCCCAGAGTAGCCAGGCGATCTTCATCCCAACCCAGTTGCCAGAGATGATTGAGGCCGAGCAACGTGGTCGCCGCATTTGAACTGCCCCCACCAATGCCACCGCCCATGGGCAGCACTTTGTCGATCCAGATGTCGATACCCAGCGTACAGCCCGATTGTTGCTGGAGCATTTTTGCCGCGCGCACGATCAGGTTGCTGTCATGCGGCACGCCAGCGAATTCGGTGTGCAACTGAATCACGCCGTCATCACGCACGGCAAACGTGATTTCATCGCCGTAATCGACAAACTGGAACAGCGTCTGCAACTCGTGATACCCGTCGTCGCGGCGCCCGAGAATATGCAGCATCAGGTTGAGTTTGGCCGGCGAGGGCAAAGTCAGGCGTGCAGCGGTCATGGGTTATTGCCCCAACTTGCGCGGCTGCCAGGTCTTGATCACCAGCGTCACGTCGAGGTCAGTGCCGTGCAGCTTGATGCGCTCCGGCAACCAGTAACCGTTTTGTTCGGTGTAGGCGGTGTATTCGACTTTCCAGCCATCCTGTTCAAGGCTGGCCAAACGACTGTCGGCGTCCAGATTCAAACGGCTTTTAGTGTCCGGAGCCGGCAGGCCACGCACCCACCAGGCCAGATTCGACACCGGCAGTTTCCAGCCCAACTGCTCTTCAAGCAGGGCTTCCGGGGATTGCGATTCGTAGCGGCCCTGGTTGGCGACTTCCAGCGAGACCTTGCCCGGACGCCCGGTCAGGCGTGCCGCGCCACGACCCAGCGGGCCGGACAGGCGAATGTCGTAATAATCCTGACGTTGCAGCCAGAACAGCGTGCCGCTACCGGAATCTTTCGGTGCGCGGATGCCGATCTTGCCGTCGATCTGCCAGCCGTCGAGGCCGGTCAGCTGTTGTTTGTTCGCGGCCCATTGAGCTGGACTGCCGTGGCCCTCGACCGATTCGCGAGTGCCAAAACCGGAGCAACCGGCGAGCAGGGCGATGAAGCTGAAAACAATAACGTGGCGCAAAAACATGAGTTAAAGAGTCTCGGATCCGGTCAGGCGCTTGATGGTGCTGCGCAGAATGGTGCTGTCGGGCTGATCTTTGAGGAATTTGCCCCAGATTTGTTTGGCTTCACGCTGGTTGCCCTTGGTCCACAACACTTCACCGAGGTGCGCGGCGACTTCGTGATCCGGGAAACGCTCCAGCGCCTGACGCAGATATTTCTCGGCGTCATCCAGATTGCCCAAGCGGTAATTCACCCAGCCGAGGCTGTCGAGTACGGCGGGGTCTTCCGGGTTGATCTGGTGCGCCTGCTCGATCAGCACTTTGGCTTCAGCGTAGCGCGTGGTGCGATCGGACAGGGTGTAGCCGAGTGCGTTGAGCGCCATGGCGTTGTCCGGATCACGCTTGATGATCAGGCGCAGGTCTTTTTCCATTTGCGCCAGGTCATTGCGTTTTTCCGCGAGCATGGCCCGGGTGTACAGCAGATTCAGATCGTCCGGATACTGCTGCAAGGCTGTCTGCAAGACTTTCCAGGCCTTGTCGTCCTGCTTGTTGGCAGACAGGGTTTCCGATTCGATCAGGTACAACTGAATCGCGTAGTCCGGTTGCTCGTCGCGCTGGGCGGCGAGTTTGCTTTGCGCTTCAGCGGTTTTGCCGTTGTTCATCAAAATATCGGCCTGACGCAATTGCGCAGGCAGATAGTCGTTGCCCGGGCCGACCTGGGCGTACTCGATGAGGGCGCCTTGCGGGTCGTTGCGCTCTTCTGCGATGCGACCGAGGTTCAGATGCGCCGAATCGACGTGGCTTTCACGAGCGATCAGGTCTTCCAGATAACCCTTGGCTTCGTCCCAGGCTTTGGCTTCCAGGCAGACCAGGGCCAGCGAGTAACGCAGTTCGTCATCTTCCGGGTATTGCTGCACAAGGCTGGAGAACTCGGCTTTGGCGTCGTCCATGCGGTCTTGTTCGACCAGCATGCGTGCGTAAGTCAGGCGCAGGCGTTTGTCGTCCGGGTATTTCTTGATGCTTTTTTGCAGCAGGGGCAGCGCTTCATCGCCACGGTTCAGCAACTGAAGCAGGCGCGCGCGCAGCAGAATCGGAGCGATTTCGCCATCTTCCGGCGGATTGTCTTCCAGTAGTGCCAGTGCCGCTTTGTTGTCGCCATCCTGCTGCAACAGCAGGGCCTTGCCGAAAATCAGCTGACTGTTGTTCGGATGACGCTGCAACAAACGGTCAAAACTTTTCATCAGGCCGTTGCGGGTTTCCTGATCGGTATCGGCGGCCGACAGCGCGAGGAAGTCGAAATGGGTATCGCCCTTGCCCTGCAGGACTTTCTCCATATAGACCATCGAGTCGTCATAGCGCCCGGCGCGTGCCAGTTGCACGGCGGCGGCGCGTTGCGCTTCGAGGTCGTCCGGCGCATTTTTCGCCCAGATCAGCGCGGTATCGAGGGCCGGTTGATCGGCGCCCAGATATTCGGCGATACGGAATGCACGTTCGGAGACGCCCGGATCCTGCGTATTGATGGCCTGGGTCACGTAGTTATCCAGGGCAATGTCGAAACGATTGCGCTGGCCGGCGAGTTCGGCGCTCAACAGGCTGAAAACGGTTTCCTCGCTGAACGAGCTGTAAACCTTGGGCTTTTCAGGCGCGGGCGTGGTGTCTTCAACCGACGGCGTACCGTCCGTCGACACGGGAGCCAAAGCCTGGCAGCCGCTGAGGAAGACAAAAGCGAGGAGCAACGCGGAAGATCTATTCATATAGGAAGAGGACGACTAACCTGCGGTCGGATCATCATGACACAAGCCTTCGGCCAAACATAACCGAGTCTCAGTTGTGCCCATTATAGGGGCTGACGATTGGGACAATAGTCAGCGGTAGTTGTTCTGAATCTTTCGAAGTAGGACAATTGCCGGCTTCACGTCACCATCAGCGACTTTGAATGGCCTTCCTTGCACTCGGTATCAACCACAAGACTGCTTCAGTAGACGTCCGCGAGCGCGTGGCCTTTACCCCTGAGCAACTGGTGGAAGCTTTGCAGCAGCTTTGCCGACTGACCGACAGCCGCGAAGCTGCGATCCTCTCGACCTGCAATCGCAGTGAGCTTTATATAGAACAGGATCAGCTTTCTGCCGATATCGTGCTGCGCTGGCTGGCCGACTATCACCATTTAAGTCTCGATGAGCTGCGCGCGAGTGCTTATGTGCATGAAGATGATGCGGCAGTTCGTCACATGATGCGCGTCGCCTCCGGGCTCGACTCGCTGGTGTTGGGCGAACCGCAGATTCTCGGTCAGATGAAATCGGCCTACGCCGTGGCCCGAGAGGCCGGCACCATCGGTCCGCTGCTGGGACGACTGTTTCAAGCGACATTCAACGCGGCCAAGCAGGTGCGCACCGACACCGCCATCGGTGAAAATCCGGTATCGGTGGCGTTTGCCGCCGTCAGCCTGGCCAAACAGATTTTCAGTGATTTGCAGCGCAGCCAGGCCCTGCTGATTGGCGCCGGCGAGACCATTACTTTGGTCGCCCGCCATTTGCACGAGCTGGGGGTCAAGCGCATCGTCGTTGCCAATCGCACGCTGGAACGCGCCAGTCTGCTGGCCGAACAGTTCGGCGCCCACGCGGTGTTGCTGTCGGACATCCCGGCAGAACTGGTGCGCAGCGATATCGTCATCAGTTCGACTGCCAGTCAGTTGCCGATCCTCGGCAAAGGCGCGGTGGAAAGCGCATTGAAGCTGCGCAAGCACAAACCGATCTTTATGGTCGACATCGCCGTTCCCCGCGATATCGAGCCGGAAGTCGGCGAGTTGGACGACGTTTACCTTTATAGCGTCGATGATCTCCACGAAGTGGTCGCCGAGAATCTCAAGAGTCGTCAGGGTGCAGCGCAAGCCGCTGAAGAGATGGTTTCGGTCGGCGCCGATGATTTCATGGTGCGCCTGCGTGAGCTGGCGGCGGTCGATGTGCTCAAGGCCTATCGTCAACAGAGCGAACGCCTGCGTGATGAGGAGCTGCAAAAAGCCCTGCGCCTGCTCGCCAACGGTGGCAACGCCGAAGACGTGCTCGGGCAACTGGCCCGTGGCCTGACCAATAAACTGTTGCATGCGCCTAGCGTGCAATTGAAAAAGCTTTCTGCCGAAGGCCGCCTCGATGCGCTGGCCATGGCTCAGGAACTCTTTGCCCTTGAGGGCTCACCGGATAGCTTTTCGGATAAAAAACCGCAATGAAAGCGTCACTGCTCAATAAGCTGGATGTTCTCCAGGACCGTTTCGAGGAACTGACCGCGCTGCTCGGCGACGGCGAAGTCATTGCCGACCAGGCCAAATTCCGCGCTTATTCCAAGGAATACGCTGAACTCGAGCCGGTCGTGCAAGGCTATAAAAAGTTGCTCAGCGTACAAAGCGATCTTGAAGGCGCCCAGGCGCTGCTCAAGGACAACGACCCGGACATGCGTGAAATGGCCGTGGAAGAAGTCCGCGAAGCCAAGGAGTTGCTGATCACCCTGGAAGCCGACCTGCAACGCATGTTGCTGCCCAAGGATCCGAATGACGGCCGCAACGTCTTTCTCGAAATCCGCGCCGGCACTGGTGGCGACGAGGCGGCGATTTTCTCCGGCGACCTGTTCCGCATGTACTCGCGTTACGCCGAGCGTCGGGGCTGGCGCGTGGAGATCCTCTCGGAAAACGAAGGCGAACACGGCGGCTATAAAGAAGTCATCGCGCGCATCGAAGGCGACAACGTTTACGGCAAGCTGAAATTCGAATCCGGCGCGCACCGCGTTCAGCGTGTACCCGCCACCGAATCCCAGGGCCGTATCCACACTTCGGCCTGTACCGTGGCGGTATTGCCCGAGCCGGACGAGCGCGAAGCGATCGAGATCAACCCGGCGGATTTGCGTGTTGATACGTTCCGCTCCTCCGGGGCCGGTGGTCAGCACGTCAACACCACCGACTCGGCGATCCGCATCACGCACATCCCGACCGGCACCGTCGTCGAGTGTCAGGAAGAACGTTCCCAGCACAAAAACCGTGCCCGGGCGATGGCGTGGCTGTCGGCAAAACTCAACGATCAACAAACCGCTGCGGCGGCCAATGCCATCGCCAGCGAGCGTAAATTGCTGGTCGGTTCCGGCGACCGTTCCGAGCGAATTCGTACCTACAACTTTGCTCAGGGCCGGGTCACTGACCATCGCGTCAACCTGACCCTGTACTCCCTTGACGAAATTCTTGCCGGTGGCGTTGAAGCGGTGATCGAGCCATTGCTGGCCGAATACCAGGCTGACCAACTCGCAGCGATAGGTGAATAAATGACCATCATTGCCAGCCTGTTGCGTGCCGCTGAATTGCCGGATTCACCGACTGCGCGTCTGGATGCCGAGTTGCTGCTTGCCGCCGCACTGGGCAAGTCGCGCAGCTTTCTGCACACCTGGCCCGAGCGCATCGTGCCGAGTGAAGCGGCGCTGACCTTTGCCCAATACCTGCAACGGCGTCGTGGCGGCGAGCCGGTGGCCTACATTCTCGGGCAGCAGGGGTTTTGGAAACTCGATCTGGAAGTCGCACCGCACACGCTGATTCCGCGTCCGGACACTGAATTGCTGGTGGAAGCGGCGCTGGAATTGCTGCCCGCGACGCCGGCCAAAGTGCTCGACCTCGGCACCGGCAGCGGCGCGATTGCTTTGGCCTTGGCCAGCGAGCGTTCTGCATGGAAAGTTACTGCAGTGGATCGCGTGCTCGAAGCCGTGGCCCTCGCTGAACGCAATCGCCAGCGTCTGCATTTGAACAACGCCACGGTGCTGAGCAGTCATTGGTTCAGCGCGCTGGAAGGTCAGCGTTTTCAGTTGATCATCAGCAACCCGCCGTACATTGCCGCCGCCGATCCGCATCTGGTTGAAGGCGATGTGCGTTTCGAACCGGCCAGCGCATTGGTCGCCGGTGAAGACGGGCTCGACGATCTGCGTCTGATCGTTGCGCAGGCCCCGGAGCATCTGCAGGCCGCTGGCTGGCTGATGCTCGAACACGGCTATGATCAAGCCGAAGCCGTGCGTGATCTGTTGCTGACGCGCGGTTTTGAAGACGTCCACAGCCGCACCGATCTGGGCGGCCATCAACGCATCAGTCTGGGGCGCCTGCCGTGCTGAATGATCAGGAATTGCTGCGCTACAGCCGGCAGATTCTGCTGCAACACATCGACATCGACGGGCAATTGAAGCTCAAGGACAGTCGCGTGCTGA
This sequence comes from Pseudomonas sp. R84, assembly GCF_009834515.1. Lineage (NCBI taxonomy): Bacteria > Pseudomonadati > Pseudomonadota > Gammaproteobacteria > Pseudomonadales > Pseudomonadaceae > Pseudomonas > Pseudomonas sp. R84. The sequence continues at coordinate 5,477,463 of NZ_CP019426.1, read as the reverse complement.
TCGTCGGTCTCGGCGGTCTCGGTGCGCCGGTTGCCTTGTATCTGGCCGCGGCGGGTGTCGGTGAGTTGCACTTGGCGGATTTCGATACCGTCGACCTGACCAACCTGCAACGCCAGATCATCCATGACACCGACAGCGTCGGCATGAGCAAAGTCGACTCGGCGCTCAAGCGTCTGACCGCGATCAATCCAGAAATCCAACTGATCCCTCATCTTCAGGCGCTCGACGAGGATTCTCTCGCGGCTGCCGTGGCGGCGGTGGATCTGGTGCTCGACTGTTCCGATAATTTCTCCACCCGCGAAGCGGTCAACGCTGCGTGTGTAGCTGCGTGTAAACCGTTGGTCAGCGGCGCGGCGATTCGACTCGAAGGGCAGTTGTCGGTGTTCGACCCGCGTCGTGCCGAGAGCCCGTGCTACCACTGTTTATACGGGCACGGCAGCGAAGCCGAACTGACTTGCAGCGAGGCCGGTGTGGTCGGGCCGCTGGTCGGCCTGGTCGGTAGTCTTCAGGCGCTGGAAGCGTTGAAAGTACTGGTCGGTTTCGGTGAGCCGCTGGTGGGCCGTTTGCTGTTGATCGATGCTTTGGGTTCGCGTTTCCGCGAGTTGCGCGTCAAGCGCGATCCGGGTTGCAGCGTCTGTGGTTCGCGCCATGCGTGAAGCGCCGATCGGCGTGTTCGACTCCGGCGTCGGCGGCCTGTCGGTGCTGGCGGAAGTCCAGCGTTTGCTGCCCAACGAATCGCTACTCTATGTCGCCGATTGCGGGCACATTCCCTACGGTGAGAAAACCCCGGAATTCATCCGTCAGCGTTGCAGCGTGATGGCCGGTTTTTTCCGTGAGCAAGGCGCCAAGGCCTTGGTGCTGGCCTGCAACACGGCGACGGTCGCAGGCGTTGCCGATTTACGACGTGATTTTCCCGACTGGCCGATTGTCGGCATGGAGCCTGCGGTCAAACCTGCCGCCGCCGCGACCCGCAGCGGTGTTGTCGGCGTGCTTGCCACCACCGGCACGTTGCAGAGCGCCAAGTTTGCCGCGTTACTGGATCGCTTTGCCGCTGACGTACGCGTGATCACCCAGCCATGCCCCGGCCTGGTCGAGTTGATTGAATGCGGCGATCTGCACAGCGCCGAGTTGCGCGCATTGCTGCAAAGTTATGTCGACCCGCTGTTGGCCAGCGGTTGCGACACGATCATTCTGGGCTGCACCCACTACCCCTTTCTCAAGCCGATGCTCAAGTCGATGATCCCTGTGGAGATCAGCCTGATCGATACCGGTGCTGCTGTAGCGCGGCAACTTCAGCGCCTTTTGGCGGAGCGCGATTTGCTCGCTGCCGGCCCGAACCAGCCGGTCAGATTCTGGACCAGCGCTGATCCTGCGTACTTCACAAACATCCTGCCGCTACTGGGTCAGAGTGCCGGCGAAGTGCAAAACTTTGACTTGTAAAAAAATTGTGAAATAACTAAAAAATCAGCTGAACTTCTAAGCAGGCGCTAGCTTCTATAGCGAAGAGTTATCTAGAAAACCAAACGATCGTTCCGGAAAAGGAAGTTTCAACGTGAAGCGACTATTCTGCTTGGCCGCGATTGCGGCCGCACTGATGGGGCAAAGTTTTACTGCACAAGCGGCAGGTGTTGAGTTCGCAGTGGGGGCCACCAGCGACTCGACCATGACGTACCGCCTGGGCATGAATTTCGACTGGGACAAGAGCTGGCTGCAAAGTGATGTCGGTCGTCTGACCGGTTACTGGAGCGGCGCCTATACCTACTGGGAAGGTGACAAGACGTCGAGCAACAACAGCCTGTCGTTCTCGCCGGTGTTTGTTTACGAGTTTGCCGGTCAGTCGGTCAAACCGTATATCGAGGCGGGGATTGGCGTCGCGGCGTTCTCCAACACCAAGTACGAGTCGAATAACCTCGGCGGCTCTTTCCAGTTCGAAGACCGTTTCGGGTTTGGCCTGCGTTTCAATGGCGGGCATGAAGTCGGGATTCGTGCGACACACTATTCCAACGCCGGCCTGGCCAGTGACAACGACGGTGTAGAAAGTTACTCGCTGCATTACACGATGCCGCTCTAAAAAAGATCAAAAGATCGCAGCCTTCGGCAGCTCCTACATGGGAATGATTTCTCCTGTAGGAGCTGCCGAAGGCTGCGATCTTTTGCTTTAAATCAGCGGTAGGCAGTCGTGATGCCTTTGCGCTCTTCAATGCACTCTGGCGCGCCCATCTCGAACTCGCGGCAAATCAGCGGACGCTTTTCGTAAATCGTGCACATCATCGTGTCGCGATCCAGCGCCGCGCACCAGCCGTCGTCAAGACGCAGCATCACTTCGCCGCCCCATTCATCGGTATCGATAAAGCGATCAGGCACGCCGGTGTCGGTGATCAGCATCACTTCGAGCTGGCAGCAGCACGCCGCGCAGGTCGAGCAGGTGACTGCAGGCTCGGTGATTTGCTGGTGGGGAATGGTTTTCATGGCGGCAGTGTAAGGCAGTCGCCGCCGTGCGTGTGAAAGCTCTGACAGACGCTCAGTGCACCAACCGCCGCGCCATGGAGTGCAGCAGCGGAAACAGCAGTGCCCAGAGCAGTCCGATGCCGATCAATGTCGGCAGTTCACCATAGGGAAATTGCACCCCGGCCAGTCGCCCGCCAGCGTAATACGACAACGCGCCGCCGACCGCGCCCAGCACGCTGGCCAGCCACCACGGCCTGGCGCTCCATTGCAGGCAATGGCGCAATGTGGTCGCTAGCAGCGCCCAGAGCAGCATCAGCCACAGCGGAATCAGCGGCGACTGATCCTCAAACTCGAACACCCCGACACCACGCAACACACTGTCCACGGCTGTGCCGACAATCACCACGCTCAAAATCAAACGGCCTTCAGCCGCCCAACTGCTGATCCAGCGCAGATGAATCACCAGCACCGCCAACGCGACCAGCAACCACAAACTGTTGCCGCCGAGCACGCAGGTCAGCCAGCCGATCTGGAACAACAAGGCATTGGCGACACGCTCAAGCATCGAAGCGTCCGAGCAGCGGTGCGGTCATTGCGGCCGGTTTGGCCAGCAGCAATTGCGCGGTGCCAATGGTGCGTTCGAGGAATCCACCTTCGCAGTAACACAAGTAAAACTCCCACAGCCGCAGGAAATAATCGTCGTAACCCAACTCGCTCAAACGGCCGTGGGCGCGGCGGAAGTTCTCGTGCCACAGGCGTAGGGTTTTTGCGTAATGCAGGCCAAAATCTTCCATGTGCAGCAGGTTCATGTCGGTGTCGCGGCTGACCACTTCGAGCATTTTCTGCACGCAGGGCAGGGCGCCGCCGGGGAAGATGTAACGCTGGATAAAGTCGACGCCACGCTTGGCTTGTTCATAGCGTTGTTCGCGAATGGTGATCGCCTGGATCAGCATCAAACCGTTGCTCTTAAGCAGGTGCGCGCATTGTTTGAAGTAGGTCGGCAGGAACCGGTGACCGACCGCCTCGATCATCTCGATCGACACCAGTTTGTCGTATTCGCCAGTGAGGTCGCGGTAGTCCTTGAGTAGCAGTGTGACCTGATCCTGCAAGCCCAGTTGTTCGATGCGTTGCGCGGTAAACGCATACTGCTCTTTTGACAGCGTCGTGGTAGTGACGCGGCAACCGTAGTTCTGCGCCGCGTAGAGCGCCATGCTGCCCCAACCTGTGCCGATTTCCAGCAAATGGTCGCTGTCCTTGAGCGCGAGCTTTTGACAGATCCGCTCCAGCTTATTCAACTGCGCCTGCTCCAGGCTGTCTTCGGGCGTAAGGAACTGCGCCGCCGAATACATCATGGTCGGGTCGAGAAACTGCTCGAACAGATCGTTGCCCAGGTCGTAGTGAGCAGCAATGTTCTTCTGCGAACCCTTACGCGTATTGCGGTTGAGCCAATGCAGGCCTTGCACCAACGGCCGACCGAGTCGGGCCAGACCACCCTCCATGGCATCGAGCACGTCGAGATTGCTGACGAATACGCGTACCACGGCCGTCAGATCCGGTGAACTCCAATAGCCGTGAATAAACGCCTCGCCGGCACCAATCGAACCGTTGCCGGCAACCATGCCCCAGACGGCCGGATCCAACACATGGATTTCCCCGAGCAAGGCACTGCCCGGAGTACCGAACATCAGCCGTTCGCCATCCTCGATCACCAGCAGTTGCCCGTGTTTGAGTTGCGCCAATTGGCGCAACACGCCACGGCGCAGCAGCGATCCGGTCAGACCGTTGGCGCTGAACCGAATGACCGACAGACTAGAGGATTTCATGGCGGTGCTCCTTGGGAGGCACAGTGGCGGTTTGAAAGCTGCCGTCGGCAGTCTGATGAGCAAAGATCGGTGCGCGTTTGAGCAGCAGTCGCAGCGCTTGCCAGTAAATCGCCAACGCGGTTTTTGCGGTCATCCACGGAAAGCGCCGCAAGTAGCGGTGCAGGCTGCGACGGTCGAGACTTTCGCGTTGCAGATTGAGCGTGGCGTCGAACAGTTTGTGCTCGCCTTGCCAGTCGGCCATGTGCACACCGAGGTTTTGCGCGGCGGGACTGAAGCTCATGCGGTATTCGAGATCGCGGGGCAAAAACGGCGAAACGTGAAAGGCCTTGGTCACGGCGAAGTGCTGGTGAAAATCCTGCAGATTGGCGGGCGCACGCGCCGGCAGCACGTAGTGATAGCGCTCGCGCCACGGCGTGTTGGTGACTTCGCAGACAATCGCCGCCAGTTGCCCGTCGGCCTCATGGCAATAAAAAAAACTCACCGGGTTGAACGACAACCCCCAACTGCGCGCTTGGGTCAGCAGGCAGATCGAGCCTTGCGGTTCATGGCCGATGGCGATGCCGACCTGCTGCCGTACGGCGTCGATCAGGCGCATGCCTCGGCCGGTAAAGGTCTTCAGGTAGTCGGTCTCGCGAAATGAAAAGGGCGCAAAGCGACTGCGCCCGGCCAGCGGCGACAGTCCAAGTACGGCGTCCTGTTCGCTGAGGTCGAGGTAGAGCAAACCGATCCGGTAGCGGAATTCATGGCGGCGCGGCGAGAAGCGCCGATGGCCGATCCAGCCGCTGTACAGGGCGCTGTTCATAAGGTTTCCCCGAACGCGGCGGCCACGCGCAAGGCGCTGACCACACCGTCTTCATGAAAACCGTTGGCCCAATAGGCGCCGCAATAATGGGTGTGCTGCGCACCATCCAGTTCGCCCCAGCGATTCTGTGCCGCCACCGCCGCGAGGCTGAATTGCGGGTGGGCGTAGGTGTAACGGGCAAGCACTTTCTCCGGGCTGATGCCGGCGCTTTGATTGAGGCTGACGCAGAACGTGGTATCGCTCTGAATGCCCTGCAGAATGTTCATGTCGTAGGTGACGGCGGCGTGGGTGTGGCCGGCGCCGCTCAGCCGATAGTTCCAGCTCGCCCAGGCCAGTTTGCGTGTCGGCAACAGGCGCGTGTCGGTGTGCAGCACCACTTCGTTGTCGGCGTAGGGCAGGGCGCCGAGGATCGCGCGTTCGGCATCGCTCGGCACCGCCAGCAGTTGCAACGCTTGATCGCTGTGGCAGGCGAACACCACCTGGTCGAAGTGTTCGAGGCCTGCCGGGCTGTGGATAACCACGCCATGCACGTCACGATCAACCCGTGTCACCGGGCAATTGAGACGAATCCTGTCCTTGAACCCAGCTGTCAGCGGCGTGATATAGGCGCTGGAACCGCCTTCGATGACTTGCCATTGCGGCCGATCACTGACCGACAACAAGCCATGATTCTTGAAGAACCGCACAAAAAACTGCAGCGGGAAATTGAGCATTTCCGCCATCGGCATCGACCAGATCGCCGAGCCCATCGGCACGATGTAATGCAGGATGAAGCGTTCACCGTAACCGCCGGCCTTGAGGTATTCGTCGAGGGTGGTGTCGGCGGCGATGCGCAGCTCGACGAGGTCGCGCTGGGCTTCTTTATTGAAACGCAGAATATCGCGCAACATGCCCCAGAACCCGGGCGAAAACAGGTTGCTGCGCTGGGCGAAGAGGCTGTTGAGGTTGTTGCCGTTGTATTCCAGGCCGGTGTCCGGGTCGGTCACCGAGAAACTCATTTCCGTCGGTTTGAACGCTACGCCAAGCTGGCCAAGCAGACGGATGAAATTCGGGTAGGTCCAGTCGTTGAACACGATGAAACCGGTGTCCACGGCGTACTGGCGGCCATCGACGGTCACTGGCACGGTGTGCGTGTGGCCGCCGACCCAGTCGCCCGCCTCGAACACCGTCACGTCATGGCGGCGATTGAGCAGGTAGGCGCAGGTCAGCCCGGCGATCCCGCTGCCGACGATGGCGATTTTCATGTCGGATCCGTCAACGGAGGGGACTTGCGCACCATGCGCTTGCCGATCGCCAGTTGCACCCGCGCCGGCAGTTTCGACAGCGGCCACAACGCTGCCATGAACAGCGCCGGGAAGGCGATCTCCAGCGGCCGTTCCTTGAGCTTGGCGAAGATGTGCCGCGCGGCTTTATCCACCGGCCAGCTCAACGGCATGGGGAAATCATTCTTGGCGGTCAGCGGTGTTTCCACGAACCCCGGGCTGACCACGGTGACTTCAATGCCTTCATCGGCCAGGTCTATACGCAGCGATTCGAACAGGTAACGCAAACCGGCTTTCGACGCGCCATAGGCTTCGGCCCGTGGCAGCGGCAGGTAGGTCACCGAACTGGCTACACCGATCAGATGTGGCGCGGTGCCTTTGCGCAGCAGCGGCAGCGCGGCCTCGATGCAATAACTGCTGGCGAGCAGGTTGGTGCGCACCACATGTTCGATGATCGATGAGTCGAACTGCTTGGCATCGACGTATTCGCAGGTGCCAGCGTTGAGAATCACCGAGTCCAGCGAACCCCAGTCCGCCGCGATCTGCTCGCCGATTTCGCGCACAGTCTGGCTGTTGGTCAGATCTCCGGGCACCACCAAAACCTGCCCCGGATAGCGTTGCGACAAGACCTTGAGCGGGGCGATCTGGCGGGAACTGACCGCCAAGTGTGCGCCGGTTTTCAGAATTTCCTCAGCCAGTGCCGCGCCGATGCCACTGCTGGCCCCGGTCAACCAATAACGCCTTGGAGGTGTACGACTCATCCCATTCTCCTTTTCAGCCAGGCGATGACCCGGCCCAATACTGGCAAGTGTTCATACAGCAGCGCCCCGGCATCGAAATAATCCCGGTGGCGATAAACCTTGTCGTGCCACAACAGATGCGAGCAGCCGCTGACGCGAATGACGCGGCCACCCGCCAGGCGCGGGTGGCGATAACTCATGACCCAGCGCAGGTAGCCTTCGCAGTCGCCGATCTGGTCGAAACCATGAAAGTCGAAACGCAGCTCGCTGACGTTGGCGTACAGCTCGCCAAAATAATCGCGAAGCTGTGCCAGCCCCTGCACCTCGTGCAGCGGGTCGGTAAAGTGAATGTCATCGCTGTACAGCTCGCCCAGGCTTTGCAGGTTGTCTTTGTTCAACGCTGAAAATTGCCGGGCGAAGCGGCGCAGGAATTCACTCATCATCACCTCCTGAAGACGTACGCGATGGCAGATTCTTGAAGGCGGCCAGTGCCCGTTGGCGTGAGTCGCTGAGGTTGACGATCGGCGACGGATAATCCACCGCGCCGAACAATCCACCGAGGTTGGCCGGGTTGTGCACCTCTTTTTTGTTGAGGTCGGCCAGTTCCGGCAGCCAGTGCTTGATGAACAGGCCTTCGCTGTCGAATTTTTCCGACTGGCTCAACGGGTTGAAGATGCGGAAGTACGGCGCCGAATCGGTGCCCGTCGACGAACTCCATTGCCAGCCACCGTTGTTCGCCGCCAGATCGCCATCAATCAGGTGACGCATGAAAAAGCGTTCGCCTTCGCGCCAGTCGATCAACAGGTTTTTGGTCAGGAACATCGCCACGACCATGCGCAGGCGATTGTGCATCCAGCCGGTTTCGAGCAATTGGCGCATGGCCGCGTCGATGATCGGCAGACCGGTGCGCGCCTCTTGCCACGCGGCGAGATCGTCCGGCGCGTCACGCCAGGCCAGCGCCTCGGTTTCCGGGCGGAAAGCGCGATGGCGGGAAACGCGGGGATAACCGACCAGAATGTGTTTGTAGAACTCGCGCCACAACAGCTCGTTGATCCAGGTGACCGCACCGACCTTGCCGCTTTCGAATTCGCCCTGATTGCTTTGCAGGGCGGCGTGCAGGCATTGCCGCGGCGAAATTACACCGGAAGCGAGATACGCCGAAAGCTGACTGGTGCCAGGCTTGGCCGGGAAGTCGCGTTCGCTCTGGTAGTAATCGATCTGCGCGTCGGTGAAGGTGTCGAGGCGGCGTCGGGCTTCCTGTTCACCGGCCGGCCACAGATCGCGCAAGGTCTGGCTCGGCGTCGAGAAGCCCGTGACCGAGTCGGGAATCGGGTCGCTGTCGACCTCAAGTTTTTCCTGTTTGCCGGGGGCTTTGACCAGGGCAGGCATCGAGCGGTGCAGGCGTTCGTAGCAAACCTTTCTGAACTGGCTGAATACCTTGAAGTAACTGTCGGTCTTGGTCAGCACCGTGCCGGGTTTGAACAACAGTTGATCAAGATAGCTGTGGAAATCGATGTCCTCGGCCTTCAGGGCTGCGCCTACCGCTGCATCGCGACGACTTTCATGGACGCCATATTCTTCATTGACGTGCACCGCCGCTATCTTCAGCTGCCGGCAGAGCTTGAGCAGTTCCGCCGGCGCCTGATCCCAATGGGTTGCAGTGCGAATCAGCAAAGGGATGTTGAGTTTGCCAAGGCTTGCGCTCAGCTCACGCAGGTTGCGCAGCCAGAAATCGACCTTGCAGGCGGCATCGTCATGCTCAAGCCATTGCTGCGGACTCAACAGATACACGGCGACCGTCGGGCCGCGCGCTGCGGCGGCCGCGAGAGCGGTGTTGTCATGTTGGCGCAAATCGCTGCGCAGCCAGATCAATTGCATGTCGGAACTCACTGCGTCCATCAGATCAGCCCACGCTGAACGAGCACCTGGTGCGCTACAAGCGCGTCTTCAGCCAGGAACACATCAGCCATCTCGGAAGTTCTTACGGACAACTCGGCGTGGTGGATGCATACCGTTGGTCCGACCAGCATTTTCGGGCAACTGACTCCGTTCAATAGTTTCGGCAACTGCGCAAGGTTCATGGCTTTGCTGGAATACAGCAGTAAGCCACGGGCTTGCAGATGTTCGACCGCCAGCGCCAGTTCAGCGGCCGGCAGCGGCCAGTCAAACACTTGCACCGGACAATCAGCGCTACTGATCAGCCACGCGCACAGCCACAGATGAGGTTCCAGTGGCAGGTCGGAATGATTGATCAATAACAGCGGGGCGCCATGTAACTGACGATTGTTATGGTAGATGCGTGTGCCGAATTTGCTGCGTAACCACGAATAAAAGAACACCCGCTCCATCTGCGCGCCGAACTGGCCTTGCCAGCGCTGCTCCAGTTCCGCCAGCAGCGGCATCAGCAATTGCTCGCACAAGGTGCGTGGCGGGTAGAGCGCCATGGCCTGATTGACGCTGTCATCCAGGCTGCGTTCATTGAGTTGGGTGACGGCGGCAAGCAGGGTTTGGCGCAAGCGCTGCCAGTCGTTTTCCACCGATTCGCTGAACGCCTGTGGTGCGTCGAGCAGCGGTTTGACTTGGCTGACTGCGACGCCACGGTTGAGCCAGGTAAGGATGGTCAGAATTTGCTGCACATGCTCGGCCGAATACAGCCGGTGCCCCTTGGGCGTGCGTTGCGGGACGACCAGCCCGTAGCGGCGTTCCCACGCACGCAGGGTGATTGCATTGACGCCGGTCTGCCGGGCGACTTCGCGGATCGGCAGCCAGCCCTCGTCGAGGGCTTTTTTAAAATCCGCGCCGAGGTCTTCCTGGGCGCTGGTATCCATTTTCTCGTTCATTAGATTGCGTTTCGCAGGCTGAGGTTTTCCGGGTGCGGCTGCAGGTAAACCTGTTGCGCGATGTACGAATCCGGATGGAGGCGAAAGTGATGCTTGAGCAGCGTCAACGGCACCACCAGCGGCACGATGCCTTGGCGGTACTGGCCGATGACGTGTTGCATTTCCTGTTTGTCTTCAGCGCTGATTACCTGTTTCAGATAACCGCTGATGTGCAGCAGCACGTTGCAGTGCGTGCCACGGGTGGCGCATTTTTTCAGCGCCGCCATCAGTTCGCTGAAGTAGCGTGGGCCGAGTTCGACGGGATCGGTGTCGGCCATGTTGCCGAGCAGTTTGCCCAGCGCTTTGTATTGCGGCGGGTTGTGCGCCATCAGCAAATATTTGTAGCGCGAATGAAATTCGGTGAGGGCGCGACGGCTCAGGCCGCCAGCGAGGACTTGTTGCCATTCGCTGTAGGCGAACACACGGGTGATGAAGTTTTCTCGCAGCACCGGGTCGTTGAGACGCCCGGCTTCTTCCACGGGTAGATCCGGGTGCTGTGCGCAAAACGCCTGGGCGTAAATCCCGCGACCACCGCCGTTCACCGGGGCGCCGTTGGCGTGGTAGACCTTGACCCTTTCCAGGCCGCAGGACGGTGATTGCTGCATGAAGATGTAGCCGCAGAGGTCATCGAGTTCGGCAGCCATTTTCTCGCCGTATTCAGCCAATGGCTGAGTGACATTGATCGCCCGGTTCACCGTACCGACCGCTTGTGGATGCTCGGCATCGCCGACGAGGCGGATCGGTTCGCGCGGGATGCCCAGGCCGATGGCGACCTCCGGGCAAACCGGGACGAAATCGAAATGCTCGGTGAGGGTGCGGCTGCACAGGCGTGATTCCTTGTGCCCACCGTTGTAGCGCACCTCGGCACCCAGCAGGCAGGCGCTGATGGCGATTTTTGGCTTGGCTAGGCAAGGATCTGACATGGGCACCTCGAATCTGTACCTGTACAGAGGTAGATCTCTGTACAACTTTCTTCAGCATAGATTCGTGGGTGTACAAGTCAAATTATTTGTATAACTTTTTCGGTTGATGCGATTCCTGTAGGAGTGAGCCTGCTCGCGATAGCGGTATGTCATTCAATAAAAAATGTTGAATGGTCCACCGCCATCGCGAGCAGGCTCACTCCTACAGGGGCTTTATTGCCAACCCAATAACCAGTGAACGTCGTTCTTGAGGGCTTGCCAATCGAGGCGTTCGGCACGCTTGGTCAGCACCGCCTGCAATTCAACTTCCAGCACCGTGCCTTCCTCATCACGGAACAACTCGGTCACCAGAAAGTGTTTTTCACGGTTTTGCGGGTGAGCTGCTGTCCATTTCGACAGCAGCAATTTACGCGGATTGAGGCGGTTCATTGCAGATGTTCGTGCAAGCGGCGCGCGGCTTCCTGGCCACTGAGCCAGGCGCCTTCGACACGCCCGGACAAGCACCAGTCGCCGCAGGCATAAAGGCCCAGATCGGCATCGGCCAATGTGCCCCACTCGTGGCCCGTCGCCGGGCGCGCGTAGAGCCAGCGATGGGCGAGGCTGAAGCTCGGCGCCGGCATGGCGCTGTGCAGCAACTCGGCAAAGGCGCCGTGCAGTTGCTCGATCACCGCTTCCTTGGACAGGTCGATGTGCTGCCGGCTCCACGCGCTGGTAGCATGCAACACCCAAGTGTCGAGAGTGTTGTCGCGCCCCGGTTTACTGCGGTTACGCGCCAGCCAGTCGAGCGGGCTGTCCTGCACAAAGCAACCTTCGATGGGCGTGTCCAGCGGGGTGTCGAAGGCGAGGGCGACGGCCCAGGTCGGGTCCATTTTCACCCCGGCAGCCGCCCCGGCAAGCTTCGGTGCGGCGGCCAGCAAGGCAGTCGCTTGCGGTGCCGGGGTGGCGATCACGACATGGCTGAACGGCCCGTGAGTGAAACCTTCGGCGTCCTGCAAATGCCAATGTTCTTCACCGCGATAGACCTCGGTGATGCGGCAGGCAAAGTGCACTTCCAGACCGTCAAGCAGGCCACGGGTGATGGCGCTCATGCGCGGCGCACCGACCCAGCGAGTCTGCTCGTCCGGCGACAGATTCAGCTGCCCGCCCTGATAGGTGTAGAGCTGCGGCGTCCACTCGGCGACCCAGCCCAAGCTTTGCCAACGCTGCACTTCGGTGACGAAGCGGCGGTCGCGCGCGGTGAAATATTGCGCGCCCATGTCCAGTGAACCGGCGTCGCTGCGCTTGCTCGACATGCGCCCGCCGCTACCGCGACTCTTGTCGAACAACTGGACGGTGTGCCCGCTCTCTGTCAGAGCCTGGGCGGCGGAGAGTCCGGCGATGCCGGTGCCGATGATTGCGATAGGTACAGTCATAGGGGCCTCGTTTACCTTTCTGTACAGACTACGCCGTGGATGAAACCTGTACAATTTTGTTTTTTGGTATAACTTCTAGCATTCTCGTTCTGACAGCTTGGCCTATGGTTAAACAATAGAGCCTGCCCGATAGAAAAGATCCCTGTTTATAAAAATAGACTAGTGATCCGGGTTAAACGCCACGCGAGGAAGATGTCATGCACATATTGCTGACCGGCGGTACTGGTTTGATAGGACGTCAGCTCTGCCGATACTGGTTGGGGCTGGGACATCGCTTGACAGTGTGGAGCCGCAAGCCGGAGAAAGTCGCGAAAATCTGTGGTGCGCAGGTGCGTGGTATTGCGCGTCTGGAAGATCTTGGCGAAGAGCCTGTGGAGGCGATCATCAATCTGGCTGGCGCGCCGATTGCCGATCGGCCGTGGACCCATCGCCGCAAAGCGTTGCTGTGGAGCAGCCGTATCACCCTGACGGAAACCCTGTTGGCCTGGCTGGAAGCGCGATCAAAAAAACCGGCGCTACTGATCTCCGGATCGGCGATCGGCTGGTACGGCGACGGTGGTGAGCGCGAATTGACCGAAGATTCGCCGCCGGTGATCGACGACTTCGCCAGTCAGTTGTGCATCGCTTGGGAAGAGACCGCACTGCGCGCCGAAGCGCAGGGCATTCGTGTAGTGCTGGTGCGCACCGGGCTGGTGCTGTCGGCTGAGGGCGGCTTTTTGTCGCGCTTGCTGTTGCCATTCAAACTCGGATTGGGCGGGCCTTTGGGCAATGGTCGGCAGTGGATGCCGTGGATTCATATCAACGATCAAATCGCCCTGATTGATTTTCTTCTGCACCGCGAGCAGGCCACTGGTCCTTATAATGCCTGCGCGCCGCAACCGGTGCGCAATCGCGAATTTGCCAAGACGCTGGGCAGCGTTTTACACCGCCCGGCGTTCATGCCGATGCCGACGCTGGCGCTAAAGGTCGGCCTCGGCGAGATGTCTTTATTGTTGCTCGGCGGCCAGAAGGCCATACCGACACGCTTGCTGGAAGCGGGTTTCACTTTCCAGTTCACGGATTTACGCGCGGCCCTGGATGATCTCTCCAGCCGCCTTTGAAATAGGACGTTGCATGACCGATCACGCCTTGCTTCTGGTCAACCTGGGTTCCCCGGCTTCCACCTCGGTGGCCGATGTACGCAGCTACCTCAATCAATTCCTGATGGACCCGTATGTGATCGACCTGCCATGGCCGGTGCGGCGTTTGCTGGTGTCGCTGATCCTGGTCAAACGCCCCGAGCAATCGGCTCATGCCTATGCCTCGATCTGGTGGGACGAGGGTTCGCCGCTGGTGGTGCTCAGCCGTCGTCTGCAGCAGCAGATGACCACGCAATGGACCCACGGCCCGGTAGAACTGGCCATGCGTTACGGCGAACCGTCGATTGAAACCTGTTTGCTCAAGCTGGTCGCGGCGGGGCACAAGCGCATCACGCTGGCGCCGCTATACCCGCAGTTCGCCGACAGCACGACCACCACGGTGATCGAAGAAGCGAAACGGGTGATCCGGCAGAAGAAACTCGACGTGCAATTGTCGGTGCTGCAACCGTTCTACGATCAGCCGGAATACCTCGAGGCGCTGGTCGAAAGCGCCCGGCCGCATCTGCAGCAGGACTACGATCATTTGCTGCTGAGCTTCCACGGTTTGCCTGAGCGGCACCTGACCAAACTCGATCCGACCGGCAATCACTGCTTCAAGAATGATGACTGCTGCAAAAACGCTTCGCCTGCGGTATTGGCGACCTGTTATCGCGCGCAATGCCTGCGGACAGCGGCGTTGTTCGCCGAGCGCATGGGCCTGCCGGATGGCAAATGGTCGGTGTCGTTTCAGTCGCGTCTGGGCCGGGCCAAGTGGATCGAACCCTACACCGAGGCACGGCTGGATGAGCTGGCGAAAAGCGGCGTGAAGAAGATTCTGGTGATGTGCCCGGCGTTTGTCGCCGATTGCATCGAGACGCTGGAGGAGATTGGTGATCGCGGCAAGGAGCAGTTCCGCGAAGCGGGGGGCGAGGAGTTGGTGCTGGTGCCATGCCTGAATGATGACCCGCAATGGGCCAAGGCCTTGGCGACCCTCTGCGAAAGAGCACCGCTGGCGCTCTAAAAGCAAATCGCGAGCAGGCTCACTCCCACATTTGAATGCATTCCAATATGGGAGCGAGCCTGCTCGCGAAAGCTATTTTTCAGGCAGCGACGATCTAAAGGCTTAGATCAGCGGCTCATCCGCCTTCTTGTTCTTCCAGCCATCATTGCCCGGCAGAATCAGGTTCAGCGCAATCGCCACCACCGCGCACAGCGCGATGCCTTTGAGGCCGAAATCATCCGGGCCAGTCCCGGTGCCGACCAGCACACCGCCAATCCCGAACACCAGCGTTACCGACACGATCACCAGATTGCGCGCCTCGCCCAGATCGATCTTGTGCCGGATCAGGGTGTTCATGCCCACCGCCGCGATCGAACCGAACAACAGGCACAGAATCCCGCCCATCACCGGCACCGGAATGCTCTGCAGCAGCGCGCCGAACTTGCCGATGAACGCCAGGCTGATGGCGAAGATCGCCGCCCAGGTCATGATTTTCGGGTTGTAGTTCTTGGTCAGCATCACTGCGCCAGTCACTTCGGCGTAAGTAGTGTTTGGCGGACCACCGAACAGACCGGCTGCGGTGGTGGCAATGCCGTCACCGAGCAGGGTGCGATGCAGGCCCGGCTTCTTCAAATAGTCGCGACCGGTCACGCTGCCGACGGCAATCACGCCACCGATGTGCTCAATGGCCGGCGCCAGTGCCACCGGAACGATGAACAGAATCGCCTGCCAGTTGAACTCCGGCGCGGTGAAATGCGGGATGGCAAACCATGGCGCTGCGGCAATCTTCGCCGTGTCGACCACGCCGAAATAGAACGCCATGGCAAAACCGACCAGCACACCGGAAATGATTGGCACCAGACGGAAGATGCCTTTACCGAACACCGCCACGATCAACGTGGTCAGCAGCGCCGGCATCGAGATCAGCATTGCGGTCTGGTAATGGATCAGTTCAGAACCGTCGCCAGCCTTGCCCATCGCCATGTTCGCGGCAATCGGCGCCATGGCCAGGCCGATGGAAATGATCACCGGACCAATCACCACCGGCGGCAGCAGACGGTCGATGAACCCGGTGCCTTTGATCTTCACGGCAAGGCCGAGGAAGGTGTAGACGAAACCGGCCGCCATCACACCGCCCATGGTCGCGGCGAGGCCGAACTGGCCCTTGGCGAGAATGATCGGGGTGATGAAAGCGAAGCTCGACGCCAGAAACACCGGCACCTGACGCCCGGTGACGATCTGGAACAGGATCGTCCCAAGACCTGCGGTAAACAGTGCCACGTTCGGGTCCAGGCCCGTGATCAGCGGCATCAGCACCAGGGCGCCGAAAGCCACGAACAGCATCTGGGCGCCGGACAGCACCGTGCGCCAGAGCGGATCGTTGAACTCTTGCTGCATGGTTACGCGTCCTTCTGCTTGGTGCCGAAGATCTTGTCACCGGCGTCGCCAAGTCCAGGGATGATGTAACCGTGCTCGTTCAAGCGCTCATCGATGGACGCGGTGTAGATGGTCACGTCCGGGTGAGCTTTTTCTACTGCAGCAATGCCTTCCGGCGCGGCAACCAGCACCATCGCACGGATGTCTTTGCAGCCGGCTTTTTTCAACAGGTCAATGGTCGCAACCATCGAGCTGCCGGTGGCGAGCATCGGGTCGATGATCATCGCCAACCGTTCGTCGATTTCCGGAACCAGTTTTTCCAGATAGGTGTGCGCTTGCAGGGTTTCTTCGTTACGGGCGACGCCCACAGCGGAAACCTTGGCACCCGGGATCAGGCTCAGTACGCCTTCAAGCATGCCGATACCGGCGCGCAGGATCGGCACGACGGTGATCTTCTTGCCGGCGATCTTCTCGACCGACACGGTGCCGCACCAGCCCGCAATATCGTAGGACTCCAGCGGCAAATCTTTTGTAGCTTCATAGGTCAACAGGGCGCCGACTTCCTGAGCGAGCTCACGGAAGTTCTTGGTGCTGATATCGGCGCGGCGCATCAGGCCGAGTTTATGACGGATCAGCGGATGGCGGATCTCGAGGATGGGCATGGAAAAACTCCGGCGGCGGGCAAAAAAACCGGCCTAGATTAATCTATCCGAGGGTGATGTCCTATAGGACATTCTGTACGTTAGTCCATAAAGGCTTGATTCGGCCTCAATGGATGCGTACCTTTGCCCGCTTTTCCAATTCCGCCACCCCTGGAGAGCGCCATGTCCGCTGATCTCGAGCATATCCGTCAAATCATGCGAGAGGCTGACTGCCTGTACACCGAAGCTGAAGTCGAAGCGGCCATCGCCCGTGTCGGTGCACAAATCAACGAACAACTGGCTGACAGCAACCCGGTGGTGTTCTGCGTGATGAACGGCGGCCTGATCTTCTCCGGCAAACTGCTGACCCATCTGCACTTCCCGCTGGAAGCGTCCTACCTGCACGCGACCCGTTATCGCAACGAAACCAGCGGCGGCGACCTGTTCTGGAAAGCCAAGCCGGAAGTCTCGTTCATCGACCGCGACGTGCTGATCATCGACGACATCCTCGACGAAGGTCACACCCTCGGCGCGATCATCGACTTCTGCAAACATGCCGGCGCACGCAAAGTGCACACCGCCGTGCTGATCGACAAGGACCACGACCGCAAGGCGCGTCCTGACCTGAAAGCCGATTTCGTCGGCCTGCCGTGCATCGACCGCTACATCTTCGGTTATGGCATGGACTACAAAGGCTACTGGCGCAATGCCAACGGGATCTTTGCCGTTAAAGGCATGTAAGCAAGATCAAAAGATCGCAGCCTTCGGCAGCTCCTACATGGGATTGATGTCCACCCTGGAGCTGCGGAACGCTGCGATCTTTTGCTTTTAATCCCATGCTAGAGTGCTCGGCCCCGCCCTCCGGAGCCTGTCATGCGCCTCTTGATCCGCAGCTTTGCCGCCCTGTTGCTGGCCCTCAGCCTGCCGCTGTCCGCCGCGCCGATGCACAGCCAGTTCCTGCCGCCGGATGATCTGACCGTGCGCGATGCCGAACCCGAGCAGCAGCAACTGCTGCAGGTCACCGATTACTCCGTGGTGGTCGGCGCGCAACGCCAGTCCAATCAGCAGCCGATCCCGGTCACCTCGCCGCTGATGATCCGCCTCAAAGGTAAATCCCTGAACAAGGGCGCGACGATCACCCAGGTGCTGGTCAATTTCGACGGCGAAAGCAAAAGCCTGAAAAAGCCGATCTACGACGACAAGAGCAAAACCCTGACGTTGTTTTATCCACAGGCCCAATACCGCGTGATCATCGATCTGCTGCGCAATGACACCGTGTATGTGCAGTTCCTCAGTTACGCCAACGGCCACATCTGGGCCGATTTGCACACCGGGGCGGTGCGATCGCGTTGAGCCGGGCGGCCGCGCAGGGGTAAACTGCCCGCCCCGTGTAATGTCTGCGAGCTGGAGTCGGCAATGCGTAAAGATAAGAAACAAGTGATTGGTGACGAGATCGGCGATGAGCAGATCAAGCTGTTCCTCGATTTTGAGCCGGTCGACGCCACTTCGCCGTCGCTGCACAAACTGATCAAGGCCTACCGTGGCCTGCGTATCGACGACTTCGAACGCTTTCTGGGTTTCTTCGTTGCAGCTGGTTATGACGTGGATGGCAAGGACGAGCAGGGCAAGACCTTCGTTGAGGTGATAGCCGATCAGCGCAACGCCCCGGAATACATTGAGCTGATCGAAAAGTCCCGCACCTGAGGCTTTTCCCAGGCATAAAAAAACGCCCCGCGCTCACTGAGTACGGGGCGTTTTTTATGCGGCAAGATCAAGCGTAGCTTGGGGTCTCGCTGCTTTCTTCAACCAGTTCCAGCGCGATGTTGTTCTGCGTGTTGATCTTGCGATACAGCGCAGCATCGGTTTCCAGGACCTTTTCACGGGCCGGGAAGATTTCCGCCAGTTTGCCGGCCCACTCACCCTTGGCCTTGGCCGGGAAGCACTTCTCGATCAGTTCGAGCATGATCGAAACGGTTACCGACGCGCCTGGCGAAGCACCGAGCAGGGCGGCGAGGGAACCGTCCTTGGCCGACACCAGTTCGGTACCGAACTGCAGGATGCCGCCCTTTTTCGGGTCTTTCTTGATGATCTGCACCCGTTGGCCGGCCACTTCCAGGCGCCAGTCTTCGGCTTTCGCCTCCGGGTAGAAACGGCGCAGGGAATCCAGACGCTGTTCCATCGATTGCATCACTTCGCTGACCAGGTACTTGGTCAGGTCCATGTTGTTTTTCGCCACGGCCAGCATCGGCCCGATGTTACCGGCGCGAACCGACAGCGGCAGGTCCATGAAGGAGCCGTGCTTGAGGAACTTGGTGGTGAAACCGGCGTATGGCCCGAACAGCAGGGATTTCTTGCCGTCGACCACGCGTGTGTCCAGGTGCGGCACCGACATCGGTGGCGAACCTACGGCAGCCTGGCTATAAACCTTGGCTTGGTGGTGCTTGACCACTTCCGGGTTGTCGCAACGCAGCCACTGGCCGCTGATCGGGAAGCCGCCGAAGCCTTTGCTTTCTTCGATGCCCGAGGCTTGCAGCAGCGGCAGCGCCGCACCGCCAGCGCCGAGGAAGACGAATTTGGCATCGACTTCACGGGTGTTGCCGTTGTTGACGTCCTTGATGCTGACGGTCCAGCCGGCGCCGTTACGCTTGAGGCCAGTGACGCGCTTGCAGTATTTGACTTGAGTGTCCGGGGCGCTGGTCAGGTGCTTGAGCAACTGATTGGTCAGGGCGCCGAAGTTGACGTCGGTGCCGTTCATCACGCGAGTGGCAGCGAGGACTTCGTCCGGCGAGCGGCCCGGCATCATCAGCGGCATCCACTCGGCCATCTTGGCCTTGTCTTCGGTGTACTCCATGTCCGCGAAGGCGTGGTGCTTGCTCAACACGTCGAAGCGCGATTTGAGGAAAGACACGCCGCTGTCGCCCTGGACGAAACTCAGGTGCGGCACCGGGCTGATGAAGGATTTGCACGAGCCGAAGGTGCCTTGCTTGGTCAGGTACGACCAGAACTGCTTCGACACCTCGAACTGGGTGTTGATGTGCACGGCTTTCTTGATGTCGACGGTGCCATCGGCGGCTTGCGGCGTGTAGTTCAGCTCGCACAGGCCGGCGTGACCGGTACCGGCGTTGTTCCAAGGGTTGGAACTCTCCGCAGCACCGGAATCCATCAGCTCGACGACTTCCAGCTTGATCGCGGGGTCGAGCTCTTTGAGCAGCACGGCCAGGGTGGCACTCATGATGCCCGCCCCAACCAGAACTACGTCGACTGCTTCGTTATGCGCCATTTAACGCGTCTCCAAAATCTGCAGCACCAAATTGTCGGCATGGCTGCCAGGCGTTCCGGGACAGATCAGTTATGCCCCAGCTATCCGTGGTCAGGTCGCCATGTCCGAATCTTCGCAATTTTTCGCAACTTCGACGGATGTATGCGGCTTGGCTTTCAAGAGCTCCATGAACTCATTTCAGCGCACAGCTGGCAATTCGACTTATGGTCGAGACATCCGTTTTTGTGCAACCAAATCCGTAGCGGACAGGCTTCAGGCTCCGATATTCGAGGTATACCCGGTCCTGTGTCGTTGGGCTGTTTCAGACGCTAATGGTGCATGTTCAGACGCAAAACTTTTCATTTGCTCGCCACACTCTTGTGAAGTTGTGAAAACCCGTTTTTTTCACGCTCTTTTGAAGACGTGAACCTCAAAAAAGGGCTGTCCAGGCCTGGCACCTTGCCCGAGGGCAAAAACAACGCGGTGGCCGAGCGTCATGACAGCTCTGCAGATTCGCGAAAAGCGGGGTTTTTGCCGGAAGAACAGGCAAGCGCGCCAACTTCACTCGATCTGTGTGGGCGGCTCTCTGTGGGCGATTTTGATGTCAAATGCATGCGCATTGACGCTGTTGCGGGGCCCGATCAGGAGACGTCCTTATAATCGGGGGGAGATTGTATCGAAGAAATGCGGGCAGTTGCTCGTGTTTAATGACTTTTATTAGGCATCCGGTCAGATGCTCAACATCGCTTGCACCCGTGCACGGGGCTGCGACGCTATGACGCGGGCGCTGGCGGGCAGTGGCTGGTGCAACCAGTTGAGGCGGATTTCTTCGATTTCCACCCAACCGTCGCCCATTGGTTGCAGGCTGCACTGCTTGAATGCCTGGCAATGGCCGTTGCGATCGAGCAGGGCGAAGCTGCGGTGCAGCGGGCGCGGTGCGAACAACGAGATCAGATAACGCATGGTTGAGTACCTTGTGGGGGACTGATTGCAAGGTTGCCAAGGTGCCGTGACGTGAACGTGTATGGCGGGTGAATAATCTGTGACAGGAACCGCTTTCCCAAGGGTTTGTCAGACATTTCAGTATTCACTGCCGGGCGCTGGTTACCCGCAGTGGCCCACCGCTATACTGCCGGCCTGTTTGTGCCTGATTCTGGAGAGAAGAGCATGTTGCAACGCCTGTTGTTCGGTTTGATCACTGTGGCCGGTTTGACCCTGGCCGGCTGCGCCCACAGCCCGCAACAACTGAACCCGGAGCCGAAGCTGACCACCCAGCTGCCAGCGGTCGGCCGTGGCCAGCCAGTGGTCGTGCGTGTTGTCGACGGTCGGCCGTCGCCAACCCTCGGTACCCGCGGCGGCCTGTACCCGGAAACCAGTGCCATCACCGTGCAGCGCGAGCAGATCCTGCCCAAGCTGCAGGCTCAGGCCGAAGCTGCCGTGCGCCTCTTGGGTTTCACCCCGACCAGCAACGCACCGAATGCTCCGCAGCTGACCGTGACTCTGGCCGAGCTGAAGTATCAGTCGCCGAAAGAAGGCATGTACGTGACTGAAGCGACCATCGGCGCGACCTTCCGCTCCGACGTGCAGAACGCCAACCGTCGCTACAGCGGCCGTTATGGTGCGTCGCTGGACCAGCGTTTCGGCATGGCGCCGAATCAGGAAACCAACACCAAACTGGTCAGCGATGTATTGAGCGATGCGCTGACGCGTCTGTTCAAGGATCCGACGGTGGGTCAGGTTCTGGCTGAGTAAGTTTTCGGCGGATGTGAAAAAGCCCGGGATCAGTTATGGCCTCGGGCTTTTTTGTCGGGCATGAAATCGTACCCCCTCACCCCAGCCCTCTCCCCCAGGGGGGGCGAGGGGGAAAGGGAGCCGATCGGCGGTTTTTCAGAACCGGAGTTCACTCGAGTTTTTCAGGTCGATGTACCTCGACAGAACAACCCGGTCAGTCCCCTCTTCCTCCGGGAGAGGGCTAGGGTGAGGGGCTTTTTGCTCAGGCAGCCTGGGAGTAGAAGTCGAGAACGCTGACACCCGTCAGCAAATCCGTCTCTGGCAAGTCCGCATGCTGATGCCCGCCCAGCGCGCAATACACCAGCCAATGGCGATCCTGAACATTGAAGGCAAGGCTGCCGACGAGGCTCTGTTGTTCGTCGTAAGGGGTGATGAGGTACAGACGATCCTGGTTTTCAGCGTGAAGCATGTCGCGTTCCATGTGTGTTTCGAGGCGCGCAGGGTGGCCTATCCATATGACGATGCCGTGACACAGGACAGCCATCGGTCGATTGTCAGGTAATTTGTCGCAAAGGCTGGGGCAGGGGAGCAAGGTTTGGGTAGAATCCGCGCCGCAGTCGTCGATCTGGCGTCTGCCATACCGGTTCAGATAGAGGTCTGTGATGTCGCTGCACTTGATGACGCTGTTTACCGCCCATCCCGCCAAGTTGATCAACCTGCTGGCGCTGTTGTTGGCGTTTCCGGGCAGTTGGCTGCTGCACGCCACTCGCCGCCGTGAGCAGCGCGCGATGGCTAGCATTGCCGCCCAGCGTCAGGCGCAGCCGAATGCCGAGCCGATACTGGATTGGGCGACTTTGCGCATGAACCGGTTTTTCTATCGCTTCGGTTTTGCTTGCCTCGCTCTGGCCCTGGTCGTTTCCTGGATCAGCACGCGCTTCTAAAAGCTTCAGGCATAAAAAACGGCGCCCGAAGGCGCCGTTTTTGCGTCAGGTGGAAACCGCTTACAGCGGCAACCCAGCCTTGACCCGGTACTGATTGCGCACCGGCGTCGCATATTGCAGCACCAGATACGGACGGTGCTCTGCAGGGCACGCATCCAGCCGGCTCTGCCATTCTTCCTGCGCCTTGGCCAATTCATCCGCCGGGAACACTTCGACAGCCTTAGGCACATTCAATTGCGGATCGGCATCGGCCCACTGCGCGTACGCCAGGTAATGCACCGGAAATAACCGGTAGCCGCCGAGAATCTGCTTGTCCATCTCGATCGCCAATTGCTTGGTGTCTTCGAACAGCTCGGTGATCGGCGCGGCAAAGTTCACGTGCACGCGGCCCTTGTAGCCGGTGATGCCCTTGGCGATGCTCACATCGTCCTCGCCCGGCGCTTTCGCGTAAGTGCCGGTGGTGGCGCGGATGTACAACTCGCGGGCCTTGGCCTGGTCGCACGGGTCGTATTCGTAGCTGATCGACACCGGGGTGACATTCAGCGAGCGGATCACTTCACCGAACGGCTCGTCCTTGCGGCTCATGTGGAACATCTTGAGAATCGCCGACTCGGTACGGTCATCGCCATCCTTCGCCCGACCTTCTGCCTGAGCGATCCAGATCGAGGCGCAATCGTTGCGGATCGAGTGGTTGATGTACGCCGACAACAGTTGATACGCGGCCATTTTTTCGCGACGGCCGGTGATCGAACGGTGGACGATGAAGCTCTTGTTCAAGCGCATGAGGTCGCTGACAAACGGTTTTTGCAGCAGGTTGTCGCCAATCGCGATGCGCGGCGTCGGCAGGCCGGCGTGGTACACGGCGTAGTTGACGAAGGCCGGGTCCATCACGATATCGCGATGGTTGGCGATGAACAGATAGGCGCTGCCGGACTTGAATTGCTCGACACCGGTGTAGGTCACGCCGTCGGTGGCGCGCTCGATGGTGTGGTCGACGTAGGACTCGACCTTGTCCTGCAACGTCGCCACCGACGTCACGTCGGCGAACTCACGACGCAGCCGATGGGCTATAAGTGGTTTGAGCATCCAGCCGAAGGCACCGGCAAAACGCGGGAAGCGGAAGTGGGTGAGGATATCTAGAAACGCCTTGTCGCCGAGCAGTCTTGCCAGTACCACAGGTACTTCGCTGTCGTCGTAAGGTCGGATGGCATCGAATTCGCCCATCATGCTCTCTTGTTGGAAACGGCTAGGGTAAGTAAAGGTTTTGATCGAAAACCCGCGGGGCACGGTCTGAAAAAGTAGCCAGACAAAAATAGCCCTGCAAATAGACCGGCGATTATACGCACAAGTCACTTGGGAGACCGCGATGCTGGAAACCGCTGAATACGAATGTCCTTATTGTGGGGAAACGGTCGAGACGTCAGTGGACCTGTCCGGCGGTGATCAGACCTATATCGAAGATTGTCAGGTGTGTTGCTGCCCGATAACGTTCGTGTTGCAGGTCCACGAAGAGGATTGGTTTCTGGAAGTTTTCAGCGAAAACGAGTGAGGGCCGCGTATGCAGCGAATCTATGAGCCGGAAAACCTGATGGAAGGTGAAATGCTCAAGGGCATGCTCGCCAGTGAAGGCATAGAAGCGCACTTGATCGGCCGCGATTTGCTCGGTGGCACGGGCGAGTTACCGATTTTCGGTCTGCTGGGACTGTCCGTCGATAACGATCAGGCCGAATACGCCCGCGAGCTGATCACCGCGTACAATGCCGCGCTGCCGCTGCCCGGCGATGAACCGGAGAGCTTCCCCGGGACGCTGGTCTGTTAGGCTGAGCTTCGTTTTACTTCAGAGTCGTGTTGCCCCATGTGTGGACGTTATGCCCTGTTTCGCTGGAACCGCGATTTCGCGGCCCTGCCAGGTTTTCCCGCCGATCAGCAGGCGCAGTGGAACATTTCCCCCAATGATTCGGTGTTGATGCTGCGTGCCGGTGAAGATGGCCAGCGCACCCTGGCTCGCGCTCGTTGGGGGCTGACACCGCCGTGGCTGACTGATCTGTCGAAGACGCCGGCGCATGCCCGTGCGGAAACCGTTGCGGAACAGCCGATGTTTCGTGAGGCGCTGCGTCAGCGTCGCTGCCTGTTGCCGGCCAATGGTTTTTACGAGTGGCGCGGGACCCAGCGCAAGCGGCCGTACTGGCTGACGCCGGGGGAGGGCTCGTCGCTGTTTTTCGCGGCGATTTGGGAGGCGTATCCGGTGCAGGAGCAGGTCTGGTTGAGCACGGCGGTGATTACTCAACCGGCGTCGAGTCAGCGGCGGCCGCTAATTCTTGATGAGGTGGGGCAGGCGGCGTGGCTGGATCCCGAAACGCCTTTGCATGTGTTGCAGGGGTTGCTGGCCAGTGAGCCGGGTGCGTTGCGCGAGCGGGTGTTGGCGAATCTGATCAATGATCCGAAACTCAATGGGCCGGAGTGTTTGACCCCGGGTTAAAGCCTGTAGATCAAAAGCCCCTCACCCTAGCCCTCTCCCTCTGGGAGAGGGCTAGGGTGAGGGGGGCTCTTGGCTTTTCAGACCTTGAACTGATTGATCAACCGCCGCTGTTGCTCCGCCAGTTTGGTCAAATCCGCACTCGCCGAACTCGACTCATCCGCGCCGCCCGCCACTTCATTCGCTACTTGGCCGATATTGATCACGTTGCGGTTGATGTCATCGGCTACAGCGCTCTGCTCTTCCGCCGCACTGGCGATCTGCGTATTCATGTCGTTGATCACCGACACCGCCTGCGTAATGGTCTCCAGAGCCTCAGCCGCTTTCGCCGCGTGCTGCACGCTTTCATCAGTGCGGTTCTGGCTGTCTTCCATGACCCGCACCACATCGCGCGTGCCCTGCTGCAGCTGCTGGATCATGCTCTGGATTTCTTCGGTGGCTTTCTGGGTTTTCTGCGCCAGATTGCGCACCTCGTCGGCCACTACGGCAAAACCGCGACCTTGCTCACCGGCACGTGCCGCTTCAATCGCCGCGTTCAGCGCCAACAGGTTAGTCTGCTCGGCAATCCCGCGAATCGCCGTGAGAATCGCATTGATGTTCTCGCTGTCCTTGGCCAGCGTCTGCACCACGTCTACGGCCTTGCCGATTTCCACCGCCAGCATGCCAATCGAGTTCGATGTGTCACGAACAATCTGCATGCCCTGACTCGCCGCCTGATCGGCATGGTTGGCCGCTTGCGCAGCCTGAGTCGCATTACGCGCGACATCCTGTGCGGTGGCGGTCATTTCCTGCACCGCCGTGGCCACCTGATCGATCTCGGCCATTTGTTTCTGGATACCGATGTTGGTGCGAATCGCGATGTCAGCGGTGTGCTCCGAGGAATCGCTGACGCTCTGCACCGACGTCACCACCTGCGTGATCATCGCCTGCAACTTGGCCAAAAAGGTGTTGAAGCCCTTGGCGATCGAGCCCAGTTCATCACTGCGATCGCTGCTCAGGCGTCGGGTCAGATCACCTTCGCCCTGCGCGATGTCATTGAGCATGGCTACCATCTGCTTCAGTGGTCGGGCGATGCTGTGGCCGACCAGCCAGATCACCAGCAGGCCGAGGCCGGCGATCAGTAGACCGACCATGGCCATGCCGAAGGTGTCGGATTTGCGTTGCGCATCGAGGTCGGCCTGCAGTTTTTGCAGATCCGCCATCACGGCGTTGAGCGGCAGTTGCAGCATCAGCGTCCAGCGCGCGTCGGTCTGACCGATGCCGAACGGCAGGTACAACTCGATGCGCCCCTTGTCCTTGTTGACCGAGTAAGTCACTTCACCGCGCTTGAGATTGGCCATGTTGGCAATCTGCTCGGCATCGAGGATATCGCTGACTTTTTCGCCGAATTTGCTGGTGTCTTTGGTGTAGGCAACTATGCGGCCATTGCCGCCGATCAGAGCCATTTGCCCGGCGCCGCTGTAGAGCTTCTGGTTGGCAGCGAGGAGCATTTCCTGGATGAAGTTCACCGACAGATCGGCGCCGACGATGCCCTGGAAGGCGCCGTTGAGCATGATCGGTTCAATAAAGGAGGCGAGCATGACGATCTTGTCGCCGACCTTGTAGGGCGCCGGATTGATCACGCAGGATTTTTTGCTCTCTTTCGAGCACAGGTAGTACTCGCTGGCGCGCACACCGGTGGACAGGGTTTTCTGGTCGTCGACGTCAACCAGTTTGTCCAGGCCGAGGGTGCCGTCATCGTTGCGGAACCACCACGGCAGGAAGCGCCCGTTGGCCGCGTCGATGCCAACCACGCTGGTGCCCACATAAGCTGCGTCATTGTGATCGAGGGCGTTCTTCTCCCAGCCGATGTAGGTGCCGAGAATTTTCGGGTTCTGCTCGACGTTCTCTTTGATCAGGCTGATCAGTTGCTCGCGGCTGACGCTCAGGCGCGGCTGGCCATCGGTGCCCGGCGTGCCGAGCAGGGCGTTGACCCGTACCAGTCCGCCGGCAATCAGCAGCGGTGCTTCGAGTTCGCGCTGGATCTGGCTGACCTGGGTTTGTGCCAGCGAAGTCAGGCGCTGTTCGATGACTTGCTCGAACTGCGCCTGGGTGCGCTGTTGCACCATCTCTTGAGTACGGGCGCCGGAAAACAGCGCATACAGCACCAGCGCGGCCACCACGCTAAGCACGATGGCGCCGGCCAGGGCGGCGACGGAAAACTGGATCGACTTGAACTTCATGGGAGCTCCGCACGCAAGAGGACGTCTGCGCTGATGTATCGGCAGGCGGGATTGGGCCATGAGTGCGAGCCGGTGCAATTGCAAGCCGATGTCGCAAATGGGTCCGTGCACGACGCAGTTGCTGCGGGCTTGGTGAACGCTGTGAATTTTTTACGACAGTTTTGGCGGGAAACGTCTGAAAGTCGCTGCAACACGTCCGTTGTATCTGGCGTCGATACAATTACCCGCCTAGGATACGCGCAGGTTTTCAGGGAGCTTTTGAATGAACAAGACATTGGTTGTAAGTGCACTGAGCGCAGCGCTGTTGCTGGCCGGTTGTCAGTCGGTCAACACCACCAGCGGCGGTGCCGTGGGTGTGGAGCGCAAGCAGTACATGTTCAGCATGCTGTCCTCGCAAGAGGTCGACCAGATGTATGCCCAGTCGTATCAGAAGACCGTCGGCGAGGCCTCCAGCAAAGGTGTGCTGGACAAGACCAGTCCCGAGGCCAAGCGGGTTCAGGCGATTGCCAACCGCCTGATCGCCCAAGCGCCGAACTTCCGTCCGGATGCGGCGCAATGGCAATGGGAAGTCAATCTGATCAAGAGCGATGAACTCAACGCCAATTGCGGGCCTGGCGGCAAGATCATTTTCTACACCGGGCTGATCGACAGCCTGAAACTCACCGACGATGAAATTGCCGCGGTCATGGGCCATGAAATCGCCCACGCCTTGCGCGAGCACGGTCGTGAAGCGATGTCCAAAGCCTACGGGATTGAAATGGCCAAGCAGGGTGCGGGTGCGTTGCTCGGTCTGGGTCAGGACAGCCTGGCGCTGGCCGACACCGTGGCCAACTACGGCATGACCCTGCCGAACAGTCGTGCCAACGAAAACGAAGCTGATCTGATTGGTCTGGAGCTGGCCGCTCGTGCGGGCTACAACCCGAATGCCGCGATCACTCTGTGGAACAAGATGAGCAAGGCGTCGGAAGGTTCGCCGCCGGAGTTCATGAGCACTCACCCGGCTTCGACCAGCCGGATCGCCTCGTTGCAGGCGGCGATTCCGAAGGTTATGCCGTTGTACGAACAGGCGCCGAAATCCTGAGTAAAAAAGGTGCTCTCACAGCGAGAGCGCCTTGACCCGTTTTATTTGCCGGGCTATGCATTTGGCAAAGTTGTCTCTTAGCACGGAGCCTGGTGAGGGCAGTAGATAATCGATGAAGATGTAGTTACCGCGCGGGTCGTAGTCATGATCTTTCCCAAACACGAGGAAGAACTCGCACTCGAACTTGAACTCTCGAGCGTTTTTCTTTGTGAAGTTGATCCTGAACGGGTTTCCCGCACCGTCTGAAATTGTGAAGTGGGTCGGCGTGCCTGCGGCAGGAAACGTCCAATAGTAACTGTCGGATGAGTCACTCCCGTATTCAGTAGCACGACTCCTGTAACCACCAAAGTTTTGAGCGAGCAGGTCAGCTCTCCCGTCCAGGAATGCCAATTCTTTCAGACCGTTTTCAGTGAGCCCTGTCAGCAGGAAATGCACCCGCTTCGGATCAAATTCATCGACGGTTATCTTGTACGCGCAAGAATGGCTGAAAGGCATGTAGGGAATGATGATGCCGGACTTGCTTAGTTTGGAGTAATGCTTGGGCTTGCTCATGATTACGATCCTTGTGAAGTTCAGTGAGATCAGAAGTCATGAATGTAGGCCCGTTAATACGGTGACGATAGCTGTCAACTCTGACAGCTATCGATCGCCTTATATTGATAGGTAGTTTGTATCGTCGGTTAGCGTTATCCAACCCATCCGCTGCTCTGCATCGCCTTGTACACCGCAACGATTGCCAGAATCATGAACGCCGAAGCCGCAAGGCGACGGATCAAGGTCAGGGGCAATTTGTCCGCAGCAAAATTACCCGCCAGCACCACCGGCACGTTGGCAATCAACATGCCCGCAGTGGTACCGATAATTACCAGCCACAGATCCGGGTATTGCGCCGCGAGCATCACCGTCGCGACCTGAGTCTTGTCGCCCATCTCCGCCAGGAAGAACGCAATCAGCGTGGTCAGGAACGGCCCGAACTTGCGCGCGGTGCTGGTTTCATCGTCATCCATTTTGTCCGGGACCAGCGTCCACAACGCCGTGGCTGTGAAGCTCGCCGCGAGGATCCAGTGCAGTGTCGCATTCGAGAAGAAACTGCCGAACCAGGCGCCTACCGCACCGGCTGCTGCGTGGTTGGCCAGGGTCGCAGCGACAATGCCGGCAATGATCGGCCAGGGTTTGCGGAAGCGAGCGGCGAGAATCAGCGCGAGCAGTTGCGTCTTGTCGCCGATTTCGGCCAAGGCAACGATTGCGGTGGGAACGAGTAACGAGTCCAGCATCAGGATTTCCTAAGGGGCGGGTCGACACGGCTATGACACGTACAGCCTTCCCGCCCCGGGTAAGGTGTGCGTGTCATAGGTCTTGTCAAACCCTGCGATCCGTCTGCTGCGGACGCTTGGGTCGCATACGCCATGATCTGAGGATCAAGTATGTTGACGTATGCCGGACGAGCATGGCGCTCGTGGGAGACTACTCCCCTAGGACGGAGCGGATTCTGCCTAGGCAAATCCGATTGAGCAAGCCTCTTTTTTAAAAGAGGTTTCAGCCGCGCTTGGCTCGGTAAATCCGGAAACCATTGCCTTCGGCCTTGATTGCACAGACGCCCAGATGCTCTTCGATCAGCGGTTGATACTTGAGGAAGCTGTTCGCCACCAAGCGCAGTTCGCCGCCATTTTTCAGATGTTTGGCTGCTTTTCGCAGCAGGTTCTCGGTTGCGAAGTAATCGGTGTGCACGCCGACATGGAACGGTGGATTGCTCAGAATCGCACTCAAACCCATCGGCGCGGCATCGATACCATCACCAGTCAGCACTTCAGCTTCCAAACCGTTGGCCGCCAATGTCAGGCGGCTGCTGGCGGCGGCGAAGGCATCGACATCGAGCAGGGTCACCTGATTGTGCGGGTAGCGACGTTTGACCGCAGCGCCCAGAACCCCTGCACCGCAGCCGAAGTCGAGCAGATGGCCGCTCGGCAGTTTGTCCAGATGCTCCAGCAGCAGGGCACTGCCGCGATCCAGTCGACCGTGGCTGAACACGCCCGGCAGACTGATGACTTTCAGCGGGCCTTCGGCCAGTGGCAATTCATAGGTCTGCGCCAGGCTCTCCAGGGATTTCGCTTCCGGTGCGCTTGCCACGGTGACCTGCCAGAGCTGGCAGTGCCGCGCGCTGTCGAGTTTGCGCGGCTTGCCGAACGGGTTGAGCTGCTTGGATGCGCCTTCGATGCCGCTGCGCTTTTCCCCGACCAGAAATACTTCACGCCCGGCCAGACGCGAGGCCACGGCATTGAGGATGTAATCGGTCAGGTCTTTGGACTTGGGCAGGAACACCACGGCGCTGTCGAACTCGCGCTCCGGCACGTTCACGCCGAAATGGCTGCGGCCTTCGAAACGGGCGTCCAGCGCGGCCTGGTCGCCGGCATGCCAGCACCAGCCGAATGCGTTGGGCAGGCGCCCGAGCAAATCGTCGGCGGGCAAACCGGCCAAGAGCAACGAACCTTGAAACAACTCGGGCTGACGAAGCAGTACTTCACTGCGCGGATCCATAACTGCTCCTCAAAAAAAAGTGCCGCAGTTTATCAACTGACGACCCGCAGCGCCTTACCGCTGAAGAACGCCTGAGCGTTTTCGGTCAATTGGCCGACGATGCGTTGCCGTGCTTCGCGACTACCCCAGGCGTTGTGGGGTGTAACGATCAGGCGTGGGATGTCCGCCGCGAGCAACGGATTGCCTTGGGTCGGCGGCTCGACACTCAACACATCGGTAGCCGCGCCGCCGAGGTGGCCATTGCGCAAGGCATCGGCCAGCGCCTGTTCATCGATCAGACCGCCACGGGCGGTGTTGACCACGAACGCGCCTGGCTTCATCGAAGCCAGTTCGCGGGCGCCGATGAAATGGCGAGTGTGTTCGTTGAGCGGACAGTGCAGGGTGAGGGCGTCGATTTGCGGTAGCAGTTCATTCAGCGGCAAACGATCCGGGCGAGCAGGGCGGCCCGGAATCTGCCCGAGCAACACGCGCATGCCGAACGCTTCGGCCAGCCGCGCCACAGCGCCGCCGAGTTCGCCATGACCGAGCAAACCGAGGGTTTTGCCCTCCAGTTCGACAATCGGGTAGTCGAGCAGGCAGAACTGTTTGGCCTGCTGCCAACGACCTTCGCCGACAGCTTTCTGATAATCGGCCAGACGCGTGGCGAGGTTGAGCAGCAACATGATCGTGTGCTGCGCCACCGACGGCGTGCCGTAACCCTGACAGTTGCACACGGTGATGCCCTGAGCGCGGGCGGCAGCAAGGTCGACGTTGTTGGTGCCGGTGGCGGTGATCAGGATCAGTTTCAGATCGGGATTGGCGGCCATCGCGGCGGCGTCGATCAGGATCTTGTTGCTGATCGCCACGCTGGCACCTTGCAGGCGCTCGGCAACTTGCTCGGGCAAGGTCTGGGCGAATAGCTGCAGATCGCTGAAACACTCGCGCAACGGACTGAGGTCCAGATCGCCGAGATCCAGCGAAGGGTGATCAAGGAATACCGCGCGGCGCGTGTTCGTCATCAACTGTACCTTTTGTGCTGTGAGCGTTGGGCGTAATCTGCCGAGCCTACCAGATGAAACAAATTGATACGCTTGGCCGAAAGGAGCCCCCATGTACTGGACCGAGTTCTTGACCGTTGCACTGATCCACTTGCTGGCCGTCGCCAGCCCTGGCCCGGACTTTGCCGTGGTGGTGCGCGAGAGCGTGACCCACGGTCGTCGCGCCGGTACCTGGACCGCGCTGGGCGTAGGCACGGCGATTTTCCTGCACGTCGGTTATTCGCTGCTCGGCATCGGCCTGATCGTGTCGCAATCGATCGTGTTGTTCAACGCGTTGAAATGGGCAGCGGCGGCTTACTTGCTGTACATCGGTTTCAAAGCCTTGCGTGCGCAACCAGCAAAAACCGTGACCGATGATCTGCACAAGGAGGCCGGTGTGCGCACCGCTCGCGGCGCGTTCACCTCGGGCTTTGTGACCAACGGTCTGAATCCGAAAGCCACGCTGTTCTTCCTGTCGCTGTTCACGGTGGTGATCAACCCGCACACGCCGCTGGCGGTGCAGGCCGGTTATGGCGTTTATCTCGCCGTTGCGACGGCCATCTGGTTTTGCCTGGTGGCGATGCTGTTCAGCCAGCAACGCGTGCGTGCCGGTTTCGCCCGCATGGGTCACTGGTTCGATCGCACCATGGGCGCGGTGCTGATCGCTCTCGGCGTGAAAATCGCGTTTACCGAGATGCATTGATTGCCTTTTGTAGGAGTTGCCGAAGGCTGCGATCTTTTGATCTTGTCTTTTTACAACAAAATCAAAAGATCGCAGCCTTCGGCAGCTCCTACACGAGTTCGCTGAGCTTGCTCAGTGTGTTGAGGTAATCGCGGGGATTCTCCCCGAGCAAACGGCGGAACATCGCGCTGAACGCCCGCGCGCTGCCGTAACCCAGATCCCGCGCCACACGCTGCACGCTGTCCCCGGCGAGCAGACGTGGCAGGGCTTCCATCAAGCGCAGTTGCTGGCGCCAGGCGTTGAAACTCATCTGCACTTGTTGCTGAAACAGCCGCGCTAACGTCCGTGAGCTGGCGCCGACCTGCTGCGCCCAGTCTTCCAGCGTATTGGGGTGATCGGGCGTGTGCAGCAGCGCCAGACAGATGTTTTGCAGGCGCCGGTCGGTGGGCATCGGAATGTGCAGTGGCAGGTTTTCCAGGCTGGCGAGTTCTTCCAGCATCAATTGCTGAATCAGCGGATTGTCGGCATGCGGCGGCCCTTGCACCGCGCGCAGGATCAGCTCTCGCAGCAACGGCGTCACCGCCAGCACACAGCATTGTTGCAGGGCGGCCGGCGACAGCGCGGGCGAGATGAACAGCGAGCGCATCTGCACGTCGCCGCTCATGAAAATCTCGTGCGCCACCTCGGGCGGAATCCACACTGCACGACTCGGTGGAATCACCCAGGCACCCGATTCCGTGACCACGCGCATGATGCCACTGACGGCATACAACAACTGCGCCTCACGATGCAGATGCAACGGCTGGTGCGCGCCGTCCAGGTAATCCCGGGGGTAGGCGCTCACCGGACCGTATTCGAAATGGCTGATCAACATGTCTGATTGAGTGACTTATGTGGCAGGAATGCGCTTTTTCGCCAACTTAGCATAGGTGGTACACAACAACGTAAAGCGTGCCGCCATGAATCAATCCAGAAACGTCATTCGCTATATCAACGCCGCGCATGTGATCGATCACATGTTCATGCTGATTTTTCCCGCCGCCGTGCTCGGCATGACTCAGGCCTTCGGTCTCGATTACGCCGCGCTGATCGGCTTGTCGCTGGGCGGCTTCATTGCCTTCGGCGCCTGTTCGCTACCCGCTGGTTGGCTCGGCGATCACTGGAGCCGGCGGCAGATGATGCTGGTGTTTTTCTTCGGTATCGGCGCTTCGGCGATCTTCACCGGGCTGAGCAACAGTCCGAGCATGCTGGTGATCGGCCTGACCCTGATCGGTATTTTTGCCGCGATTTACCATCCGGTCGGCACGGCGATGCTGGTGGCTTATGCGCAAAACCGTGGCCGTGAAATCGGCATCAACGGCATGTGGGGCAATCTGGGCGTGGCGTTTTCGGCGCTGATCACAGGCTTGCTGGTGGCGCAGTTCGGCTGGCGCTCGGCGTTTCTGATGCCGGGCGCAGTGGCGATTGTGCTGGGGATTAGCTTCGCCTTGCAGGTGCGTGAAGAACCCATTCCGAAGCGCCTGCACACACCACTCAAAGGTGCCGCCGGCCAGCGCATTTCGATGGTCATGGTGTTCGGCGTGCTGGCGCTGGCCACCGCCACTGGCGGCGTGGTGTTCAACGCCACCACCATGACTTATCCGAAACTGTTTGAGGAACGTTTGCATGAGCTGTTCGCTTCGCCGCAAACCCTCGGCGTGGTGGTCAGTCTGGCCTATGCCTTTGGCGCGGTGGCGCAGTTGAGCATTGGCCGGGTGTTGCATCGTCTCAGCCTGAAATGGCCGTTCATTGTCCTGACGCTGTGCCAGGCACCGCTGTTATTTGCGCTGGCCTATGCCGATGGCTGGGCGGTGATCGCCCTTGGGGCAGCGTTCATGTTCGTGGTGTTTGGTCAGGTAACAGTGAACGATGCGATGGTCGCCAACTTCGTCGCCCCGCAATGGCAATCGCGAATCTTCGCCCTGCGTTATTGTTTATCGTTCGGCGCCAGTGCTACGGCGATTCCACTGATTTCCTATGTCGAACCGCGCCATGGTTTTGTAGGCCTGTACTTGATTCTTGCGGGTTTCGGAGCTTTGACCTTCCTCGCTGCGGTGGTTTTCCCA
This sequence comes from Pseudomonas sp. R84, assembly GCF_009834515.1. Taxonomy (NCBI): domain Bacteria; kingdom Pseudomonadati; phylum Pseudomonadota; class Gammaproteobacteria; order Pseudomonadales; family Pseudomonadaceae; genus Pseudomonas; species Pseudomonas sp. R84. The sequence goes on along the minus strand of NZ_CP019426.1, from coordinate 5,442,990 downwards.
CGCACGCCTTCTGAAGAGGCTGTGGGACAAACCGCCTGACCGAAGACGAAAACCGGCAAATGCTGGCGCAAAGCTAGCATTTGTACGGCTTTGCAAATCATTCCTTTGGCTGATTTGGCAGGCGTATAAGGGTTCTAGAGTACCAATCTCTACGCCAACACCGTGCAGTCAGAAAAGGGATTCTTATGTTGCAGACTCGCGTCATTCCCCCGGCCGATGGGGCCTACCAGTATCCATTGCTGATCAAACGGCTGCTGATGTCCGGGGCCCGTTACGAGAAAACCCGCGAGATCATCTACCGCGACCAGATTCGCTATAGCTACCCGACCCTGATCGAGCGCGTGGCGCGGTTAGCCAACGTGCTGACGACGGCCGGTGTGAAGGCCGGTGACACTGTGGCGGTGATGGACTGGGACAGCCATCGTTACCTGGAATGCATGTTTGCGATTCCGATGATTGGCGCGGTGATCCACACGATCAACGTGCGCCTGTCGCCGGAGCAGATCCTCTACACCATGAACCATGCCGAAGACCGCTTTGTGCTGGTCAACAGCGAGTTCGTCGGACTGTACCAGGCGATCGCACCGCACCTGACTACGGTCGAGAAAACCCTGCTGCTGACCGATCTGCCGGAGAAAACCGCCGATCTGCCGAATCTGGTCGGCGAGTACGAGCAACTGCTGGCGGCGGCGAGTCCGCAGTACGATTTCCAGGACTTCGACGAAAACTCCGTCGCCACCACGTTTTACACCACCGGCACCACCGGCAACCCGAAGGGCGTGTATTTCACCCATCGGCAACTGGTGCTGCACACCATGGGCGTGTCGACGATCATGGGCTCGATCGACAGCGTGCGCCTGCTTGGCACCAACGATGTGTACATGCCGATCACGCCGATGTTCCACGTCCACGCCTGGGGCCTGCCGTACGTGGCGACCATGCTTGGCCTTAAACAGGTTTATCCGGGGCGCTACGATCCCGAGTTTCTGGTGGAGCTGTGGCGCAAGGAAAAGGTCACCTTCTCCCATTGCGTGCCGACCATCCTGCAGATGCTGCTCAATGCCAAAGGGGCGCAAGGCACCGATTTCGGCGGCTGGAAAATTGTCATTGGCGGCAGTGCGCTCAACCGCACGCTGTATGAAACCGCGAAGGCGCGCGGCATTCAGCTGACTGCCGCGTATGGCATGTCGGAAACGGGTCCGCTGGTGTCCTGTGCGCACCTCAATGACGAGTTGATGGCCGGCACCGAAGACGAACGCACCACTTACCGGATCAAGGCCGGTGTACCGGGGCCGCTGGTGGAAGCGGCGATTGTCGACGGCGAGGGTAACTTTCTCCCGGCCGATGGCGAGACTCAAGGCGAATTGGTGCTGCGTGCGCCGTGGCTCACCGAAGGCTATTTCAACGAGCCGCAGAAGGGCGCCGAGCTCTGGGCCGGCGGCTGGTTGCACACCGGCGATGTCGCCACGCTCGACAGCATGGGCGTGATCGACATCCGCGACCGCATCAAGGACGTGATCAAGACCGGCGGCGAGTGGATCTCTTCGCTGGACCTCGAAGACCTGATCAGTCGTCACGTCGCGGTACGCGAAGTAGCAGTGGTGGGCATCGCCGACCCGCAGTGGGGCGAGCGCCCGTTTGCCTTGCTGGTGATCCGCGAAGGGCATGTGATCGGGGCACGTGAGCTCAAGGAGCACCTCAAGCCGTTCGTGGAATTGGGCCACTTGAGCAAGTGGGCGATTCCGAGTCAGATCGCCCTTGTTACCGAAATTCCCAAGACCAGTGTCGGCAAGCTCGACAAGAAGCGCATCCGCCTCGATATCACCGAATGGCAGGCCAACAACAGCACCTTCCTCTCGACACTTTAAGTGTCTGCTGGCGCGCCGAAAACGGCGCGCCAGACCCACCAAGCAAGCGCTTGGCTTGTGAAATCGAAAAAATCAGCCATTCTTGCCGTGCCGACATGCGTCGGTCTGGCGAAAGGACTGTTCCAGAGTGGCCGGCAGCTGCAAATCACACTTTAGAGGGATCAAGCGGTACCACCTGCTGGCTATAGTCCGCTCAAGGATTTTTAAGAACGGAGCACACGCACAAATCGGGGCGATGCATCTTTGAAGTGATTTCGGGTTGTCTCTGGCACCCGGTCCTTCAGGCGTTTTTAAAAGTACTCACTGCCATAACAATAATGCACATGGAGTAGCGTCGATGACCTCAGTAAACCAGTTCTGGCGCCGGGCGAAACTGCCTCTGGCAGTCAGTCTTGCCTCTTCGCTCGCCGGGCCCGCATTCGGCGTCAGTTTCAACGTCGGTGAAATCGAGGGCCAGTTCGACTCGTCCCTGTCGATCGGTGCCAGTTGGTCTACTCAGAGCCCGAACAAGAACCTCATTGGCGTCAACAACGGCGGCCACGGCCTGTCGCAGACGTCCGATGACGGTCACGCCAACTTCAAGAGCGGTGAAACCTTTTCGAAGATCTTCAAGGGCATCCATGACCTTGAACTGAAATACGGCGACACCGGTGTGTTCGTCCGTGGCAAGTACTGGTACGACTTCGAACTCAAGGATGAAAGTCGCGAGTTCAAGGACATCAGTGATTCGGGTCGCAAAGAGGGCGCCAAGTCGTCCGGCGGGCAGATCCTCGACGCCTTCGTCTACCACAACTACGCGATTGCCGATCAGCCGGGTTCCGTGCGTCTGGGCAAGCAGGTCGTGAGCTGGGGTGAAAGTACCTTCATCGGCGGCGGCATCAACTCGATCAACCCGATCGACGTTTCCGCGTTCCGTCGTCCGGGCGCCGAGATCAAGGAAGGCCTGATCCCGGTCAACATGTTCTACGTGTCCCAGAGCCTCACCGAAAACCTGTCGGCCGAAGCGTTCTATCAACTGGAATGGGACCAGACCGTCGTCGATAACTGCGGCACGTTCTTCTCGCAGCCGGACATCGTCGCCGACGGTTGCAACGACAACCTGCGCGTGCTGAACAAGCGTTCGCAAATCCCGGCCGTGGCCCTTGGCCCATTGGCCGCCAACGGCGTCAGCGTCAACGAAGAGGGCGTTCTGGTGCGCCGTGGCCCGGACCGCGATGCGCGTGACAGCGGCCAGTGGGGCGCGTCCTTCAAGTACATGTACGAGCCGCTCGATACCGAGTTCGGCGCCTACTTCATGAACTACCACAGCCGTGCGCCGATCTTCAGCGCCACCGGTGCGCCGCAATCGGTCTACAACACGGCGCGCGCGCTGCCGGGGCCGTTTGCGGCACTTGCACCGCTGCTGGTCGCGGGCAATTCGAACTACTTCATTGAATACCCTGAAGACATTCGCCTCTACGGTCTGAGCTTCTCCACCACCCTGCCTACCGGTACGGCGTGGAGCGGTGAGATCAGCTACCGTCCGAACGCGCCGGTGCAACTGAACTCCACCGACATCCTGTTCGCCGGTGTGCGTCCGATCGGCGGCGCACTGACCAACGCTTCGATACTCAATGGTGTGCCGGGTCAAGACCTGCACGGTTACGAGCGCAAGGAAATCACCCAGATCCAGACAACGTTCACGCACTTCTTCGATCAGGTCATGGGCGCCAGCCGTCTGACCCTCGTCGGTGAAGTCGGCGCGACCTACGTCGGCGGGCTGGAAAGCCGTTCCGACAAGCGTTATGGCCGCGATCCGGTGTATGGCCCGGGCGAGTTGCCGGCCACTGGCACCACCAACACCTGCGCCAACATTCTCAACGCCAGCACCATCAACGGTGCAGGACCGGGTTCGCCGCAGAACAACCGCAGCCGCAATTGCGATAACGACGGCTTCACCACCTCGATGTCGTGGGGCTACCGCGGTCGCGCCATCTGGGAATACAACGACGTCTTCGCCGGTGTGAACCTCAAGCCGAACGTGGCCTGGTCCCACGACGTCAGCGGTTACTCGCCAGGCCCTGGCGGCAACTTCGAGGAAGGTCGCAAAGCGGTCAGCCTGGGCGTCGATGCCGAATACCAGAACACCTACACCGCGAGCCTGGCTTACACCAACTTCTTCGACGGCAAGTACACCACTGTGGATGACCGCGACTTCGTTGCGCTCAGCTTCGGCGTGAACTTCTAAGCACTGCATTCAGGACGAACGAATTTATGAAAATAACAAAGAGTCTGTTCCACGCCGGTGTTCTGGGCCTGTCGCTGCTGGCGACCGGCGTCATGGCCGCGGTGCCTGCTGCCGAAGCGGACAAGCTGGGCAAGAGCCTGACGCCGATGGGCGCGGAAATGGCCGGCAATGCCGACAATTCGATCCCGGCGTGGAAGCCGCTGCCGAAAAATGCCGGCAGCGTCGATGCGCGGGGCTTCCTGTCCAACCCTTACGCCAGCGAACAACCGCTGTTCACCATCACCGCCAAGGATGTCGACAAGTACAAGGACAAACTGGCGCCGGGCCAATACGCGATGTTCAAGCGTTACCCGGAGACCTTCAAGATGCCGGTTTATCCGTCCCACCGTGGCGCAACCGTGCCGGATGACGTGTTCGCCGCGATCAAGAAAAACGCCACCACCACCAATCTGGTGTCCGGCGGCAACGGTCTGGAAAACTTCGATACGGCAGTGCCGTTCCCGATTCCGAAAAGCGGTGTGGAAGTCATCTGGAACCACATCACCCGCTATCGCGGTGGCAGCGTGACCCGTCTGGTGACCCAGGCCACGCCGCAACCGAACGGCTCGTACAGCCTGGTGTACTTCCAGGATCAGTTCGTGTTCCGCGACAAGATGAAGGACTACGACCCGAAAAATCCGGGCAACATCCTGTTCTACTTCAAGCAGAAAGTGACCGCGCCGGCGCGTCTGGCCGGTGGTGTGCTGCTGGTGCACGAGACTCTCGATCAGGTCAAAGAGCCACGTTCGGCGTGGGTCTACAACGCCGGCCAGCGTCGTGTGCGTCGTGCGCCACAAGTCTCCTATGACGGTCCGGGTACTGCGGCGGATGGCCTGCGGACTTCCGACAACCTCGACATGTTCAACGGTGCGCCGGATCGCTACGACTGGAAGCTCGAAGGCAAGAAAGAGATGTACATCGCCTCCGATAGCTACAAGCTCGACGATCCGAAACTGAAGTACGCCGACATCATCAAGGCCGGCCACATCAATCAGGATCTGGCGCGTTACGAGCTGCGCCGCGTGTGGCATGTGGTAGCCACCCTGAAGGAAGGTCAGCGCCACATCTACGCCAAACGTGACTTCTACATCGACGAAGACACCTGGCAAGCCGCGGTGATCGATCACTACGACGGTCGTGGCCAACTGTGGCGCGTTGCCGAAGCGCATGCCGAGAACTACTACGACAAGCAAGTGCCGTGGTACGCCCTGGAAACCCTCTACGACCTGCAGTCCGGCCGCTATCTGGCACTGGGCATGAAGAACGAGGAAAAGAGTGCGTATGACTTCGGCTTCACTGCCACCACCAGCGACTTCACCCCGGCCGCACTGCGTCAGGATGGTGTTCGCTAACCCGCTGTAATTCGAGGCCGCATCCTCGTGAAAACGCCCCGACTGGTTCGGGGCGTTTTTTTTGCTTTTTCTGGCGCACTGTTGAACCGCTTTTGTAGGAGCTGCCGCAGGCTGCGATCGTTTGATCTTGCTTTGGATTTTGAAAGGTCAAAGTCAAAAGATCGCAGCCTGCGGCAGCTCCTACGGGGTTGGGTTCAAAGGTTCGTGTAGCCTTTTTGTAGCCATTTGTAGCAGCAACCTTCATAACCGGTTCGTTTAAGGCTAGTCTGCGGACATCTGCAACGCCGCCAACAGCAATTCGAACAAGAGCCGGCCATGACTGATCTGTCCCCACTTCCGGGTCCCGCAAGTGTTGCTGTCGCGGCATTGGACGGGCGTTTTTTTCGCCCTCCGTTGCCCGACGGTTACGTCTTGCGACCACGTCTTTGCGAGCGCCTGCAGGCCGGGCTCGGTGGGCGGCTGTTGCTGGTCAGCGCCCCTGCCGGGTTCGGCAAGAGTTCTCTGGCGGTGGAGTTCTGTCAGAGTCTGCCGCCGCAATGGCAAAGTCTCTGGCTCGGCCTGAGTCCTCGCGACAGTGACCCCGGCCGCTTTCTCGAGCGTTTGCTCGAAGGCTTGCAGGACTACTTTCCGCAACTGGGCAGTCGCGCACTCGGCCTGCTGAAAATGCGCCAACGCCATCAGCCATTTGCCTTCGAAGAGTGGCTCGACGGTTTGCTTGATGAGCTGGCGCTGCACCTCGATTCCGCTGCACCACTGCTGCTGGTGCTCGACGATTATCATCTCGCCCAAGGCCCGGTGCTTGACCGTTGCCTGCAATTTTTTCTCAATCACCTGCCTGATGGCTTGCTGGTGATGGTCACCAGTCGCCAGCGCCCGGACTGGCATCTGGCGCGCTTGCGTCTGTCCCGACAGTTGCTGGAGTTGCATGAACAGGATCTGCGCCTGACCCACGACGAAGCGCTGACCTTGCTTGATCGCCACAGCAGCTCACTGCGCGGTGAAGCGCTGGAAAACCTTATCCAGCGCAGCGAGGGCTGGGTCGCCGGTTTACGTTTCTGGCTGCTTGCGGTGTCTGAGGCCGGCAGCGATGCGGCGTTACCGCAAGCGCTGAACGGCGGTGAAGGGCTGATCCGCGACTATCTGCTGGAAGAGGTCATCGACTGTCTGCCAGCAGAAGTGCAAGCCTTTCTCTACGAGACGGCGCCACAGGAACGCTTCTGCAGTGAGCTGTGCGATGCCGTGCGCGAAGCTCATGACAGCGCCGAGATCCTGCGTTTCCTTTTGGCGCATCAGGTCTTTCTGGTGCCGCTGGACGAGCACGGTCACTGGTATCGCTATCACCATCTGTTCTCGGATCTGCTGCGCAGCCGGCCGATTGCGCAAGCGATGGTGCCGACTGCAACGCTGCATTTGCGTGCCTGTCGCTGGTTCAACGCACAGGGGCTGCTGGATGAAGCGGTTGAACAGGCGTTGCGCGCCGGTCACCTCGATGTCGCCGCGAACCTGGTGCAGAACCTCTCCGAGGAGCAACTGCTGGCCGAGCAAAACGTCGGCATGCTGCTGCGTTGGAAAATGGATTTGCCCGACAGCCTGCTGATCAGCACGCCGCGGCTGATCGTTCTCTACAGTTGGGCGCTGGGGCTGGCCTGCCAGCTCGATGCCGCCGAGGAGTTGTCCAGCCACTTGAGCCGCTTCCTGCCGGCACCTTCGGCCACCGCGCAAAAGTCGATGCTGGCGCAATGGCTGGCACTTAGCGGAATCATTGCCCGTGGTCGCGGCCATCGTGAGCTGACGCTCAGATACTGCAGTGAAGCTTTGGAAAGCCTGCCGGCGAAACGTTATGGCCAGCGGCTGATGTGTTTATCGACCCTGTCTAATCTGGCCATCGCCGACGGCGATCTGTGGCGTGCACGCGGTCTTAACCGTGAATCCCTTGAACTGGCGCAACGGGTCGGCAATCCGCTGTTCGAAGCTTTGGCCCATTACGACCGTGCACGGGTGTTGCAATCACGTGGTGAAATTCTGCGCGCACTGGATGAAGTCCATCAGGGTCTTGAGCGCCTGCGCGGTCTATCGCCGCAACGCCTGTACGCGGTGCGCGCACGGCTGACCCTGTACGAGGGCTTCCTGTTGGCCATGCGCTTGCAGCCTCAGGCCGCGCGCGCACGTTTGATGGCCGGGATCGGCGAGGCACGGGCCTGTCGCGATATCAGCGTGTTGATCGGCCACTGCGTCATCGCTCGACTGGACGGCAGCAGTGGCGAGTTCGCCAAGGCCTTTGCCGAACTCGCCGAAGCCGAACGCCTGATGCATATCTGGGACGTGCCGCCGATCTACTATCTGGCGATGATCACGCTGGTCAAATGTGAACTGTGGCTGGCGCAGGGGCGCACTGATCTGGCCGAGGCCTGGCTCGCACGGCTTGGTCAGACGTACACGGGTGAACGCGCCGCTGCGCCGCCAGAGTTTCATCCTCAGTTGCCGTTGCATGTTGAACTGCAACAGGCGTTGCTCGACATGATTCAAGGGCATCCGATGCTCGCCGAAGGGCGGCTGAATGTATTGCATGAAAACGGTCAGCAGACCGGGCGGCAGTTGCTCAGTGTGATGGCGTTGACGCAAAAAGTGGCGTTGCTGTTGGTGGGTGGACGAGAGACTGAGGCCCGCAAAGCATTGAGTCAGGCACTGGAAGCGGCGGCGGGGGGCGTGCTGCAACCGTTCGATACCTTGGTGAAGGGGCATGCGGACTGGTTGCGCGGGCAATTGCAGATGATACCGACATTATCAGGGCAGCAATTGCTGGAGCATTTTCCGCCTGCGGCGGGACGTCCAGTCGTTGAGTCTGGTGCCGCCGAACAGCTCAGTAGCAGGGAGCTTGCAGTGCTACGCCTGATCGCCCAAGGCTGTTCGAACCAGCAGATCAGCGAGCAGTTGTTCATCTCGCTTCATACGGTGAAAACCCATGCCAGCCATATCAACAGCAAATTGGGGGTGGAGCGTCGAACTCAGGCGGTCGCGCGGGCCAAGGAGCTAGGTGTTCTTGATTAGCCGCCGTACCAGTCAATAAAAAAAACGCCCCGAACCAGTCGGGGCGTTTTTTGTGGCTGCGGTCTCTTCTACAGACCGGCCGGTACAAGCGCGACGAAGATCACGCCACCAGATCAGTGGCGTTGAAGTTGTTGACACCGACCAGCTGGATTTCAAAATCCGCACCGACGTTGCCGCTGACGTTGCCCGACAGCACTTGGTCGACGAAGCGCAACTGGCCTGCGCCGGTGAAGTCGTTGGCGCCAATGAAGGAAAAACCATTGAAGCCCGCGGTCAGCAGGTTGGCATCGAAGTGGGTCAGATCGATCTTGTCACCTTGGGCACTGCTAAAGTCCGTGATGACATCGCGCAGGCTGCCAAGGCCGCTCTCGTTCCAAGCGTTGAAAATGAACACGTCCGCACCAATGCCGCCGGTCAGCGAATCTGTCCCGAGTCCGCCGATCAGAAGGTCATTGCCCGCGCCGGCATTCAGCAAATTGTTACCGTCGTTGCCGGTCAGGCTGTTGTTCAATGCGTTACCCGAGCCATTGAGGTTGGTGCTGCCGGTGAGTACGAGGTTTTCCAGATTGTCGCCCAGGGCCCAGTCGATGGAGGCGCGTACAGTGTCGATTTCGCCCGCCAGGGTGCTGGTTTCAATCGTGCTGTCGTAGACGTTGTCGACGATATAGGTGTCGTTGCCCAGACCGCCAATCATGGTGTCGCCACCCATGCGTCCGTCCAGCACGTTGTCGCCAGCGTTACCGATGAGGGTGTTGTTGGTCCAGTTGCCGGTGCCGTTGATGGCGTTGCCGATCAGGATCAGTTGCTCGACGTTGGCCCCCAAGGTGTAGTCGATGGAGGAGTACACCTGGTCGATGGCGGTCAGCGAGGTATCGGTTTCGATGACGACATCGCCGATGTTGTCGACGTAGTAGGTGTCGATGCCGTCGCCACCGATCATGGTGTCAGCGCCGAGGCCGCCGTTGAGCACGTTGTTCAGTGCATTACCGGTCAGCGTGTTGTTCAGTGCGTTGCCGTTGCCATTGATGGCCGAGCCGGTCAGCACCAGGTTTTCCAGATTGGCCCCCAGGGTCCAGTTGACGGAAGAACGTACGGTATCGATCTCACTGATCAGGGTGCTGTTTTCCCTTACGATGTCGGAGACGTTGTCGACGATGTAAGTGTCGTTGCCCAGACCGCCGACCAGCACGTCGGCACCCACGCCACCGTCAAGGACGTTATCGCCATCATTGCCGATGATGCCGTTGTTCACCGAGTTGCCCGTGCCGTTGAGGTTGGCATTGCCGGTCAGTATGAGGTTTTCCAGGTTGGCGCCCAGGGTCCAGTCAATCGAGGCGCGTACAGTGTCGATTTCGCCCGCCAGGGTGCTGGTTTCAATTGTGCTGTCGTAGACGTTGTCGACGATATAGGTGTCGTTGCCCAGACCGCCAATCATGGTGTCGCCACCCATGCGTCCGTCCAGCACGTTGTCGCCGGCGTTACCGATGAGGGTGTTGTTGGTCCAGTTGCCGGTGCCGTTGATGGCGTTGCCGATCAGGATCAGTTGCTCGACGTTGGCCCCCAGGGTGTAGTCGATGGAGGAGTACACCTGGTCGATGGCGGTCAGCGAGGTATCGGTTTCGATGACGACATCGCCGATGTTGTCGACGTAGTAGGTGTCGATGCCGTCGCCACCGATCATGGTGTCAGCGCCGAGGCCACCGTTGAGCACGTTGTTCAGTGCGTTACCGGTCAGCGTGTTGTTCAGTGCATTGCCGTTGCCATTGATGGCCGAGCCGGTCAGCACCAGGTTTTCCAGATTGGCCCCCAGGGTCCAGTTGACGGAAGAACGCACGGTATCGATTTCGTCCGCCAGAGTGCTGGTTTCAATCGTGCTGTCGTAGACGTTGTCGACGATGTAGGTGTCGTTGCCCAGACCGCCAATCATGGTGTCGCCACCCATGCGGCCGTCCAGCACGTTGTCGCCAGCGTTACCGATGAGGGTGTTGTTGGTCCAGTTGCCGGTGCCGTTGATGGCGTTGCCGATCAGGACCAGTTGCTCGACGTTGGCCCCCAGGGTGTAGTCGATGGAGGAGTACACCTGGTCGATGGCGGTCAGCGAGGTATCGGTTTCGATGACGACATCGCCGATGTTGTCGACGTAGTAGGTGTCGATGCCGTCGCCACCGATCATGGTGTCAGCACCGAGGCCGCCGTTGAGCACGTTGTTCAGTGCGTTACCGGTCAGCGTGTTGTTCAGTGCGTTGCCGTTGCCGTTGATGGCCGAGCCGGTCAGCACCAGGTTTTCCAGGTTGGCGCCCAGGGTCCAGTCCACCGAAGAACGTACGGTATCGATCTCACTGATCAGGGTGCTGTTTTCCCTTACGATGTCGGAGACGTTGTCGACGATGTAAGTGTCGTTGCCCAGACCACCGACCAGGACGTCGGCACCCGCGCCACCGTCGAGGATGTTATCGCCATCGTTGCCTGCGATGTCGTTGTTCGCCGAGTTGCCCGTGCCGTTGAGGTTGGCATTGCCGGTCAGTACGAGGTTTTCCAGGTTGGCGCCCAGGGTCCAGTTGACCGAAGAGCGCACGGTATCGATTTCGCCCGCCAGAGTGCTGGTTTCAATCGTGCTGTCGTAGATGTTGTCGACGATGTAGGTGTCGTTGCCCAGACCGCCAATCATGGTGTCGCCACCCATGCGGCCGTCCAGCACGTTGTCGCCGGCGTTACCGATGAGGGTGTTGTTGGTCCAGTTGCCGGTACCGTTGATAGCGTTGCCGATCAGGACCAGTTGCTCGACGTTGGCCCCCAGGGTGTAGTCGATGGAGGAGTACACTTGGTCGATGGCGGTCAGCGAGGTATCGGTTTCGATGACGACATCGCCGATGTTGTCGACGTAGTAGGTGTCGATGCCGTCGCCACCGATCATGGTGTCAGCGCCGAGGCCGCCGTTGAGCACGTTGTTCAGTGCATTACCGGTCAGCGTGTTGTTCAGTGCGTTGCCGTTGCCATTGATGGCCGAGCCGGTCAACACCAGGTTTTCCAGATTGGCACCCAGGGTCCAGTCCACCGAAGAACGTACGGTATCGATCTCACTGATCAGGGTGCTGTTTTCCCTTACGATGTCGGAGACGTTGTCGACGATGTAAGTGTCGTTGCCCAGACCGCCGACCAGCACATCGGCACCCACGCCACCGTCAAGGACGTTATCGCCATCATTGCCGATGATGCCGTTGTTCACCGAGTTGCCCGTGCCATTGAGGTTGGCATTGCCGGTCAGTATGAGGTTTTCCAGGTTGGCGCCCAGGGTCCAGTTGACCGAAGAGCGCACGGTATCGATTTCGCCCGCCAGGGTGCTGGTTTCAATCGTGCTGTCGTAGATGTTGTCGACGATGTAGGTGTCGTTGCCCAGACCGCCAATCATGGTGTCGCCACCCATGCGTCCGTCCAGCACGTTATCACCGGCGTTACCGATGAGGGTGTTGTTGGTCCAGTTGCCGGTGCCGTTGATGGCGTTGCCGATCAGGATCAGTTGCTCGACGTTGGCCCCCAGGGTGTAGTCGATGGAGGAGTACACCTGGTCGATGGCGGTCAGCGAGGTATCGGTTTCGATGACAACATCGCCGATGTTGTCGACGTAGTAGGTGTCGATGCCGTCGCCACCGATCATGGTGTCAGCGCCAAGATTGCCATTGAGCGTATTGTTCAGTGCGTTACCGGTCAGGATGTCATCGAAGACAGAGCCGACCGCGTTCTCGATCTTGGCACCATAGGCAATCGCCAGGCCGTCGTTGATCGCTGTCAGAGTGTTGTAATCGACGAACGCCTTTCCGATTTGGCTATAGGCGCCTTCATTCAAGTTGATGCTGACGGGCGCAAGTTGATTGCTGCCATCGATCGTGTCGTTGCCACCGGCATCCCAGATGGTTTCGAAAATCGACTGGTCCGCCGCCCATTTGTACAGGTTGTCACCGGCCTGCCACGTCATATTGGCGCCGTACAGGCTCTGGATCGCCAAGATGTCCAGAACCATCGGTGTGGTCGGTTGATAGGAATAGTTACTGTTGTAACTCATGACCGTGAAGTGCACATCGTCGAGCGAAGGGGCCAGCAGAGTCTTGTTGGTAGCACTGGTGTCGAACGGATGCTTGAGGCCCAGCGCATGACCGATTTCATGCACGAACGTCATGAAGTCGTAACTGCCTTTGACGGGATTCGGGTCATTGGTTGCCTCGCCGACCCAGACATCGCCACCCGCAGGCAGATTCTCAGGAAAATAGGCCCAGGCCGCTGTTTTGTCATCCATCAACCGATAGCCGCCAAAACGCAGGTCGCCAACGTTGGTCAGGGTGTCGCTGGTCAACGTGAAGTTGAGGTTGGCAACCGCGCTCCAGGCACCCAACGCACCGGTTATTGCGGTTTTCTGTGCCGCCGTCAGCTCATACAGAGCGTTGTATTCATTTTTTGGGCTGTAGTCGGTGACGAAGTAAGAAGTTACCGGCGCCATGAAGCTGTAGCTCAAATTAGTCGCCCCGGATGGACTCCAGCCGGATCCCAGCCAGAATTTTCCGGAAATAAGGCTGTCGACGATAGCGTTGCCAGTCAATGAGGCAGGGAAGGCGAAGGAGTAAGTCTTGGGCGTTGGCATGCGGAATTTCCTGAGTACTATGCGGCCCTTCCTGAATGCGACCGCTACAAAAAATGCGATTTTGCACCAGATTTTGTGCGTTTGATATCATTGAGCCATTATTTTCTGATTAATGGCGCCAAATATCTGGCCTGGCGTTCTTTATCGGCCCTTGCAGTAGAATCCTGAGCAAACGCTAATTACCGTCTGTCGAGGATGTTTATGTCTGTTGCCACAACCGCGCTGATTCGCGAAACCTTCCCCGTCGGTCCCCTTCAGTGCAATTGCACGATCATCGGCGATCCCGTTACCAGGAAAGCCATCGTTGTCGACCCGGGCGGCAACTCCGACCTGATCATGGCGCGTCTCGATGCGCATGGCCTGAAAGTCGTCAGCATCATTCACACCCACGCGCATCTCGATCACTTCCTCGCCTCCGGGCAGATGAAGGAAAAAACCGGTGCGACCTTGCACTTGCACAAGGAAGACCAGTTTCTCTGGGACAACCTCGAAATGCAGTGTCAGATGTTCGGTGTCCCGTACACCCCGGTGCCGTCACCGGATCGCTGGTTGAGCGACGATGAAGAACTGGCCTGCGGTTGCGGCGTTGCCCTGCACACGCCGGGACATACACCCGGTTCCATGAGCTTTTGGTTTTCCGAGGCTAAGCTGTTGATAGCGGGCGACACGTTGTTTCGTCGCGGCGTAGGGCGCACGGATTTGTGGGGCGGCGATCAGGCGACCATCGTGCGTTCGATCAAGCAGCGGCTATACACCTTGGACGAGGACGCGACCGTGGTGACCGGACATGGGCCGGATACGCGTCTGGGTGATGAAATGCGCGAAAACCCGTTTGTGCGCGCCTAAATATTTTGTCACGAGTGCCCGGCGGAATTTTTGTGCATTGTCATGATCAAACGCCCGCGCAGGTCCATTTAACCCAGTGGCCGCTGCACCACAGAATGCGAAAAACCAGGAGCTCTCCATGTTCACCACGCGTCGTTTGATTATTGTCGCTACTGCCGTGGCCTTGCTGTCCGGCTGCGCCTCGCCTAACCCGTATGACAATCAAGGCCAGGCCGACGGTGGCTCGCAAGGCATGAGCAAAACCGCCAAGTATGGTGGCCTCGGTGCACTCGCCGGCGCACTGGCCGGTGCCGCCATCGGTCACGACAACCGCGGCAAAGGCGCATTGATCGGCGCCGCTGTGGTCGGTGCTTCCGCTGCCGGTTACGGTTATTACGCCGACCAGCAGGAAAAGAAACTGCGCGCGAGCATGGCCAACACTGGTGTTGAAGTGCAGCGCCAGGGCGATCAGATCAAGCTGATCATGCCGGGCAACATTACGTTCGCCACTGATTCGGCGAACATCGCCTCCAGCTTCTATCAGCCGCTGAACAATCTCGCGGGCTCGTTGAAAGAGTTCAGCCAGAACCAGATCGAAATCGTTGGCTATACCGACAGCACCGGCGCCCGCCAGCACAACATGGACCTGTCCCAGCGTCGTGCGCAGAGCGTGGCAACCTACCTGACTTCGCAAGGTGTCAGCGGTGCCAACCTGTCGGCCCGTGGCGCCGGTCCGGATAACCCGATTGCCAGCAACGGTGACGTCAATGGCCGGGCGCAGAACCGTCGCGTTGAAGTCAACCTGAAAGCGATTCCGGGTCAGCAGTATGGTGGTCAGCAGCAACAGCAGCCGGGTACGGTTCAGCAGTATCCGTAACTGAATGCCTGAATGAAAAAATGCCCGGTCCTGTGATCGGGCATTTTTATGTCTGGCCTGTGTCGGCCCCTTCGCGAGCAGGCTCGCTCCCACATTTGAAATGCATTCCCCTGTGGGAGCGAGCCTGCTCGCGAAGGGGCCGCTACAAACACCGAAGATTACAGACACAAAAAAGCCCCCGGACACATCACTGTCCGGGGGCTTTTTGTTTGTCAGCGAAGACTGATTATTTCTTCAACCCGTAATGCTCATCGAGCATGCCCGGCGAGTTCGGGGTCTTCGGTGCGTAGTCGCGCGGTGGCTCCTGATCGCGCGGAGGCGTCAGGCGTTCGCGTGGCGCCGCTGCAGCGTCAGCGTGCAGGGCAGCGATCAGGCGCTGGCGGGTCTGCTCGTCCAGGGCCAGACGATTGGCGCCCTCGGCGAGATGATCCTGCACTTCCTGATAGCTCTGGGTCAGTTTCTTGACCAGCATCGCGGTGCTGTTGAAGTGGGTGACCACCTCGTTTTGATAACTGTCGAAACGCTCCTGGATATCATCCAGTTGACGCTGCGTACGGCTCGGCGCGGCGTTCGGCGCAACGCGCGCGATCAGGAATCCAATGGCGACACCCACAACCAGGGCAAGAGTCGGTAACAACCAAACTAAGAGCGAGTGTTCCACGAGTCCTTCCTCTATAAACGGCTTTGCTTTACGTTAACGGCTCGAACCTGCGCTGTATACCGCGATTCACTCGCAATAGATTGGCACAGACAATTTGCTAGACGAGTCGACCCGATTCGAGGTCACGGAGTTCCTTCCTTGCTGATGCGTGAAACCCCTGTAGTGATTGACGGCCCGGTGGGTCAACTTGAGTCTCTGTACCTGGATAACGAGCAGCCAATCGGCATCGCGCTGATCTGCCATCCGAACCCGGTGCAGGGCGGCACCATGCTCAACAAAGTCGTCTCGACCCTGCAGCGCACCGCGCGCGACGCGGGCCTGATCACCTTGCGCTTCAACTATCGCGGCGTGGGTGCCAGCGAAGGTTCGCACGATATGGGCACCGGCGAGGTCGACGATGCTCAGGCTGCCGCTGCATGGCTGCGTGAAAAACATCCGAATCTGCCACTGACCCTGTTCGGTTTTTCCTTCGGCGGATTTGTTGCTGCAAGTCTCGGCGGCCGTCTCGAAGCGCAGGGCGTGCAGCTAAAACATCTGTTCATGGTCGCGCCGGCGGTCATGCGCCTGGGCGAGCAGGATCAACTGCCACAGCACGGCGAACTCACGGTGATCCAGCCAGAAACCGACGAAGTCATCGATCCGCAGCTGGTTTACGACTGGTCGGAAAAACTCCAGCGCCCCCATGAGCTGCTGAAAGTGGCAGAATGCGGACACTTTTTTCATGGCAAGCTGACCGATCTCAAGGATCTGATCCTGCCGCGTCTCTCGAATTGATTGCAGTCTGACAAGCGATTACCCATGACGAACCGTACCCGTATCCTCACCGGCATCACCACCACCGGCACGCCACACCTGGGCAACTACGCCGGCGCCATCCGCCCGGCGATACTCGCCAGCCGCGACAGCAATGCCGATTCGTTCTATTTCCTGGCCGACTACCACGCCTTGATCAAATGCGATGACCCGCTGCGCATCCAGCGCTCGCGTCTGGAAATCGCTGCGACCTGGCTGGCCGGTGGCCTCGATGTCGACCGTGTGACCTTTTACCGCCAGTCCGACATCCCGGAAATCCCTGAGCTGACCTGGCTGCTGACCTGCGTTGCCGCCAAGGGCCTGCTCAACCGTGCGCACGCTTACAAGGCCTCGGTGGACAAGAACGTCGAAACCGGTGAAGACCCGGATGCCGGCATCACCATGGGCCTCTACAGCTACCCGGTGCTGATGGCCGCGGACATCCTGATGTTCAACGCGCACAAGGTGCCGGTCGGTCGCGACCAGATCCAGCACGTGGAAATGGCCCGCGATATCGGCCAGCGCTTCAACCACCTGTTCGGTCAGGGCAAAGAATTCTTCACCATGCCCGAAGCGCTGATTGAAGAGAGCGTGGCGACGTTGCCGGGCCTCGACGGTCGCAAGATGTCGAAGAGCTACGACAACACCATCCCGTTATTCTCCAGCGCCAAAGAGATGAAGGACGCGATTTCGCGGATCGTCACTGACTCCAAAGCGCCAGGCGAAGCGAAAGATCCGGACAACTCGCACTTGTTTACGCTGTTCCAGGCTTTCGCCACACCGGCGCAGGCTGACGAATTCCGTAGCGAATTGCTCGGCGGTCTGGGTTGGGGCGAGGCGAAGAACCGTCTGTTCCAGTTGCTCGACAACGATCTCGGCGAAGCGCGCGACAAGTATCACCAGTTGATCGAACGTCCGGCAGATCTGGAAGACATCCTGCAGATCGGCGCCAGGAAGGCCCGCGCCGTGGCAACGCCGTTCCTCAACGAACTGCGCGAAGCCGTTGGCCTGCGCTCTTTCGTCAATCAGGTTCAGGTTGCTGCGACCACCAAGAAGAAAGCCGCGAAAGCCGCGCGTTTCGTCAGCTTCCGCGAAGACGATGGCAGCTTCCGTTTCCGTCTGTTGGCGGCCGATGGCGAGCAACTGCTGTTGTCGCGCAACTTCGCCGACGGCAAAACCGCCGGGCAGGTGACCAAGCAACTGCAATCCGGCCAGCCGCTGGACGTGCGCAGCGAAGACCTGAGCTTCAGCGTGTGGCTGGAAGGCGAGTGCGTTGGCGACAGCCCGGCATTCGCCGACGATGCTGCGCGGGATGCGGCCATCGAGGCTCTGCGCGTCGCGCTGACCCCGGTTCAGGACTAATCGGCGGCACGGTCCGACCAAGGGCCGATTGCCATTCCCACGGGCCATCGCTACAGTGACGGCCCGTTTTTGTTGCCTTGCTAACGAATTATGACGCCCCTAGAACGATACCAAGCTGATCTGAAACGCCCGGATTTCTTCCATGACGCCGCGCAGGAAACCGCTGTGCGTCATTTGCAGCGCCTGTACGACGATCTGATCGCCGCCGATCAGAGCAAGCCGGGTCTGCTGAGCAAACTGTTCGGCAAAAAAGATCAGACGCCGGTCAAAGGTCTGTATTTCTGGGGCGGCGTAGGTCGCGGCAAAACTTACCTGGTCGACACCTTCTTTGAAGCGCTGCCGTTCAAGGAAAAGACCCGCACCCACTTCCACCGCTTCATGAAGCGCGTGCACGAAGAGATGAAAACCCTCGGCGGCGAGAAAAACCCGCTGACCATCATCGCCAAGCGCTTCGCGACCGAGTCGCGGGTGATCTGCTTCGATGAATTCTTCGTCTCCGACATCACCGACGCGATGATCCTCGGCACGCTGATGGAAGAACTGTTCAAGAACGGCGTGACCCTGGTCGCGACCTCGAACATCGTTCCGGACGGTCTGTACAAGGACGGCCTGCAACGCGCGCGTTTCTTGCCGGCGATTGCGCTGATCAAACAGAACACCGAGATCGTCAACGTCGACAGTGGCGTCGACTACCGTCTGCGCCACCTCGAACAAGCGGAACTGTTCCACTATCCGCTCGACGAAGCCGCTCACGAAAGTCTGCGCAAGAGCTTCAAGGCACTGACGCCAGAGTGCACCGCAGCGGTCGAGAACGACGTGCTGATGATCGAAAACCGCGAGATCCGTGCCCTGCGCACCTGCGATGACGTGGCCTGGTTCGACTTCCGCGAACTGTGCGACGGCCCGCGTAGCCAGAACGACTACATCGAACTGGGCAAGATCTTCCACGCCGTGCTGCTCAGCGGTGTCGAGCAGATGAGCGTCACCACCGACGACATCGCCCGCCGCTTCATCAACATGGTCGACGAGTTCTACGACCGTAACGTGAAACTGATCATTTCCGCTGAAGTCGAGCTGAAGGATCTGTACACCGGCGGCCGTTTGAACTTCGAGTTCCAGCGCACGCTGAGCCGACTGTTGGAAATGCAGTCCCACGAATTCCTGTCGCGGGCGCACAAGCCTTAAACAATTTTGCGAGACAAAAAAAGGGCCTGCAATTGCAGGCCCTTTTTTTATATCCAGAATTCACCGCAATACCCTGTAGGAGTGAGCCTGCTCGCGATAGCGGTGGATCAGTCACATAAGTACTGCATGGACGGACGCAATCGCGAGCAGGCTCACTCCTACATGGGTTTGTGTATGGGCAGAGGGCTACGCAGCCTGCTGAAACTGCTGCCGATACTGATTCGGCGACAGCTCCGTGTGCTGGCGGAACAACCGCGCAAAGAAGCTCGCATCGTCGTAGCCGACCTCATAACTGATGGTCTTGATGCTTTTGCGGCTGCCGGACAGCAAGCCTTTCGCGGTCTCGATACGCAGCCGTTGCAAGTAATGCAGTGGCTTGTCGCCGGTAGCGGTCTGGAAGCGCCGCATGAAGTTGCGGATGCTCATGCCGTGCTCGCGAGCGACGTCTTCGAAGCGGAACTTGTCGGCGAAATGCTCTTCGAGCCAGTGCTGGATCTGCAGGATGATCACATCCTGGTGCAGCTTCTGCCCACCAAAACCGATGCGTCCCGGCGAATAGCTGCGCTGCACTTCATAGAGAATGTCGCGCGCCACCGCTTGGGCGACGTTGGCCCCGCAGAAGCGCTCGATCAAGTAGATGTACAGGTCGCAGGCTGAGGTGGTGCCGCCGGCGCAGTACAGGTTGTCGGCGTCGGTCAGGTGCTTGTCCTGGTTGAGGTAGACCCTGGGGAAACGCTCGGCAAATGCGTTGAAGAAACGCCAGTAGGTGGTCGCTTCCTTGCCATTGAGCAAGCCGGCCTCGGCCAGCCAGAAGACCCCGGTGGCTTCGCCGCACAACACGGCGCCGCGCGAGTGTTGTTCGCGCAGCCACGGCAGGACTTGTGGGTAACGGCTGCACAGCGTATCGAAATCGTCCCAGAACGCCGGGAGGATGATGACATCGGCGTTTTCCAGGCCACCATCGACCGGCATCACGACGTCACTGAAGCTGTTCACCGGTTTGCCGTCGGGGCTGACCAGGCGTGTTTCGAATGCCGGTGTCAGGCCGTGGCCCAGTTGTTTGCCATACCGCAGGCTGGCCAGATGGAAGAAATCCTTGGCTTGCATGAGAGTGGAGGCGAAAACCCGGTCGATTGCCAGGATGCTGACGCGCCGCAAGGGCGTGGAGACTTGCTTGGACATAATTCAACTTTTGTTTTGTTTTTATAAGGGAAAGTGGTCACCAGACGGCTGGATCGTCTTATTTTTTGTCGGATGTGTCCAGTGTCCTGTGTCAGAGGGGAGGCTTAGTCTCTGAAGGTCATCTCCTCCAACAACAAAGAAAGGTGCCGCATGATCCCCAGAACCTTGTTCAGCTCCGAGCACGAATTGTTTCGCGACAGCGTACGAACCTTCCTTGAGAAAGAGGCGGTGCCGTTCCATGCGCAATGGGAGAAACAAGGCTATATCGACCGCAAACTGTGGAACAAGGCAGGCGAGGCGGGGATGCTCTGCTCGCACCTGCCGGAAGAGTACGGCGGGTTGGGGGCGGACTTTCTTTACAGCGCTGTGGTGATCGAGGAGGTCGGTAGATTGGGTTTGACCGGGATCGGCTTTTCGCTGCACTCGGACATTGTCGCGCCGTACATCCTGCATTACGGCAGTGAAGCGCTGAAGCACAAATACCTGCCGAAACTGGTCTCGGGCGAGATGGTCACGGCCATCGCCATGACCGAGCCGGGCGCCGGTTCCGACCTGCAAGGCGTGAAGACTACCGCTGTGCTGGACGGTGACGAGTATGTGATCAACGGTTCGAAAACCTTTATCACCAACGGCTTTCTCGCGGACCTGGTGATCGTCGTCGCCAAGACCGACCCGAAGGCCGGCGCCAAGGGCACCAGCCTGTTTCTGGTGGAAGCGAATACGCCGGGCTTCGACAAGGGCAAGCGTCTGGAGAAGGTCGGCATGAAGGCCCAGGACACCTCGGAATTGTTTTTCCAGGATGTGCGTGTGCCGAAGGAAAACCTGCTGGGGCAGGCCGGGGCAGGGTTTGCTTATCTGATGCAGGAGTTGCCGCAAGAACGACTGACAGTGGCGATCGGTGGCCTGGCCTCGGCCGAAGCGGCTTTGCGGTGGACGCTTGATTACACCCGCGATCGCAAGGCCTTCGGCAAGGCGATTGCCGACTTCCAGAACACTCGCTTCAAGCTCGCAGAGATGGCCACGGAAATTCAGATCGGCCGGGTGTTCGTCGATAAATGTCTGGAGCTGCACCTGCAAGGCAAGCTGGATGTGCCGACGGCAGCGATGGCGAAATACTGGGGTACGGATCTGCAATGCAAGGTGCTCGACGAGTGCGTGCAGTTGCATGGCGGCTACGGCTTCATGTGGGAATACCCGGTGGCCCGGGCGTGGGCGGATGCGCGGGTGCAACGGATCTATGCCGGCACCAATGAAATCATGAAGGAGATCATTGCGCGGTCGCTTTGATCTTCGCTGCATTGGCAGGCTTCTTCGCGAGCAGGCTCGCTCCCACAGTGGATCACCGTACCTGTGGGAGCGAGCCTGCTCGCGAAGCTTTTAGCGTTGAATCAAGGCGCAGGATTCGGATGATCCTTGTGAATCGCCTCAATCCCTTCCAGTACTTCATCCGACAGCTTCAGATCAAAACTGGCAATGTTGCTGTCCAGTTGCTCAAGCGTCGTCGCCCCAATGATGTTGCTGGTGACAAACGGTTGCTGCGTCACGAACGCCAGCGCCATTTGCGCCGGATCCAGGCCATGTTCACGGGCCAGTGCAACATAGCGGCTGCATGCTGCTTCCGACTGCGCATTGAAATAGCGGCTGAAGCGACTGTAGAGGCTCAGGCGTCCTTTCGGCGGACGCGCGCCACCCTCGTACTTGCCTGAGAGGAAACCAAACGCCAGCGGCGAATAGGCCAGTAGGCCGCACTGTTCGCGGATGGCGATCTCCGCCAGGCCCACTTCAAAACTGCGGTTGAGCAGGTTGTACGGGTTCTGGATCGATACCGCGCGCGGCCAGCCACGGGCTTCTGCCAGTGCGAGAAAACGCATGGTGCCCCACGGCGTTTCGTTAGACAGGCCGATGTGGCGGATTTTGCCGGCTTTTACTTGTTCGTCGAGTGCTTCGAGGGTGTCTTCGAGCGGCGTCAGGTTGGATTCGATCTTGTGCTTGTAGCCCAGTTGTCCGAAAAAGTTGGTGCTGCGCTCCGGCCAGTGCAATTGATACAGATCGATGTAGTCGGTTTGCAGGCGCTCGAGGCTGGCATCCACCGCTGCGGTGATGTGCTGACGGTTATGGCGCAGGTTTTTGTCGCGGATGTAGTCGATGGTGTTGCCGGGACCGGCAATCTTGCTGGCGAGTATCCAGTCGGCGCGATCGCCGCGACTTTTGAAGTAATTGCCGATATAGCGCTCGGTGGTGGCATAGGTTTCGGCTTTCGGCGGCACCGGGTACATCTCGGCGGTGTCGATAAAATTGATCCCGGCTTCCTTGGCCCGTTCGATCTGCGCGAAGGCTTCAGCTTCAGTGTTTTGCTCGCCCCAGGTCATGGTGCCGAGGCAGATTGCACTCACGTTCAGGTCGGTACGGCCTAGCTGGCGATAGTCCATCAGGTGCTCCTTGGGCAAAACAATCATAAAAGCAGGTTGAAATATTTTTCGCAATCTGCATAATTGCCGACCTCTTTCTGCAGTGGAAGTGATGCGCCGCCGCCGAAGAATCTTGCCGTTGAACGGACGCGCCGACCCGAGCCCCCGAAAGCGTCTGTATCCGGCTGCCTTTGACTTGTCAAAGTACGCACTATTCAGTAAGATCCGCCGTCTAATTTACAGGGCGGCCCCTGAGGCTATAAAGAATGAAAACTTTTACTGCTAAACCGGAAACAGTAAAGCGCGACTGGTTTGTCGTCGACGCTGCTGGTCAGACCCTGGGTCGTCTGGCCACCGAAATCGCGAGCCGTCTGCGTGGCAAGCACAAGCCTGAGTACACTCCTCACGTTGATACCGGCGACTACATCGTCGTAATCAATGCTGAGCAGATTCGTGTTACCGGTGCTAAAACCACTGACAAAATGTACTACTCCCACTCCGGTTTCCCGGGCGGCATCAAGTCGATCAACTTTGAAAAGCTGATCGCTAAAGCCCCTGAGCGCGTGATCGAGACCGCGGTTAAAGGCATGCTGCCTAAAAACCCACTGGGTCGCGACATGTACCGTAAGCTGAAAGTCTATGCGGGCGCTGCACACCCACATACTGCTCAGCAGCCCCAAGAACTGAAGTTTTAACGGAATAGTACATTATGTCGGCGACTCAAAATTACGGCACTGGCCGTCGCAAGACCGCAACCGCACGCGTTTTCCTGCGTCCGGGTACTGGTAACATCTCCATCAACAACCGTTCGCTGGAAAACTTCTTCGGCCGTGAAACTGCCCGCATGGTAGTTCGCCAGCCGCTGGAGCTGACTGAGACTGTCGAGAAGTTCGACATCTACGTCACCGTGATCGGTGGTGGTGTAAGTGGTCAAGCTGGCGCAATCCGCCACGGCATCACTCGCGCTCTGATGGACTACGACGAAACCCTGCGTGGCGCTCTGCGCAAAGCTGGCTTCGTTACTCGCGATGCCCGTGAAGTTGAACGTAAGAAAGTTGGTCTGCGTAAAGCGCGTAAGCGTCCGCAGTACTCGAAGCGTTAATTCCGCTTCCGCGTTCAAAAAGAACGCCCGCCTCCTCACGGAAGCGGGCGTTTTTTTATGCCTGCGATTTATCAAAGAATTGCGCTGCGACAACTTGCCACTTCCGTAGACCCCCTATACTGCAAGGCTTGAGGGTAAGAGCTCCGGGTAATTCCCTTGTCAGAATTGGGGCTTTTCATTACCATTCGGCAAAATTTTTATAAGTAGCATTTGATTTATTTAGTAGATGCCTGATTTAACAGGCCACAAAAGCTGATGGGAGAGGACTGAATGAGCAATGACGGCGTGAATGCAGGCCGGCGTCGCTTCTTGGTAGCAGCCACATCCGTGGTGGGTGCTGCAGGAGCGGTGGGGGCTGCGGTCCCGTTCGTGGGGTCATGGTTTCCCAGTGCCAAGGCGAAAGCCGCCGGTGCACCGGTGAAAGTGAATATCAGCAAAATCGAGCCAGGACAGCAGATGATTGCTGAGTGGCGCGGCCAGCCGGTGTTCATTGTCCGCCGTACTGCGGAAATCCTGGGGAATCTCAAGAAGATCGAGGGCCAGCTCTCCGATCCAACCTCCAAAAACTCCACGCAACCCACCTATGTCGACCCTGAAGTGCGCTCGATCAAGCCGGAAATTCTGCTGCTGATCGGAATCTGCACACACCTGGGTTGCTCACCAACCTTCCGTCCCGAAGTGGCACCTGCGGATCTCGGTAAAGACTGGGTCGGTGGCTATTTCTGCCCTTGCCACGGTTCCCACTACGATCTGGCTGGCCGCGTCTACAAGTCGCAACCTGCGCCTTTGAACCTGCCAGTTCCCCCGCATTCCTATGAGACCGATGACCTGATTGTCATTGGCGTCGATACGGAGAAAGCGTGATGAGCAAGTTCATGGATTGGGTTGATGCGCGCTTTCCTGCGACCAAAATGTG
Source organism: Pseudomonas sp. R84 (assembly GCF_009834515.1). Classification (NCBI taxonomy): domain Bacteria; kingdom Pseudomonadati; phylum Pseudomonadota; class Gammaproteobacteria; order Pseudomonadales; family Pseudomonadaceae; genus Pseudomonas; species Pseudomonas sp. R84. The sequence continues at coordinate 5,418,513 of NZ_CP019426.1, read as the reverse complement.
GGAAGACCATCTCAGCAAGTATTACGCTCCGAAAAACTTCAACTTCTTCTATTTCTTTGGCTCTCTGGCGCTGCTGGTGCTGGTGAATCAGATCGTCACCGGTGTCTGGCTGACGATGAGTTACACGCCGTCGGCAGAAGAAGCCTTCGCCTCCGTTGAATACATCATGCGTGACGTCGAGTACGGCTCGATCCTGCGTCTGCTGCACTCGACCGGCGCTTCAGCGTTCTTCATCGTGGTTTATCTGCACATGTTCCGGGGCTTGCTTTACGGCTCGTACCAGAAGCCGCGCGAGCTGGTCTGGGTGTTCGGCATGCTGATCTACCTGGCGCTGATGGCTGAAGCGTTCATGGGTTACCTGCTGCCATGGGGTCAGATGTCCTATTGGGGCGCCCAGGTGATCATTTCGTTGTTCGGTGCGATTCCGGTCATCGGCAACGACCTGACCCAGTGGATTCGTGGTGACTATCTGATCTCCGGAATCACCCTGAACCGCTTCTTTGCCTTGCACGTTGTCGCGCTGCCGATTGTGATTCTCGGCTTGGTGGTGCTGCATATTCTGGCGTTGCACGAAGTGGGTTCGAACAACCCTGACGGCGTCGACATCAAGAAGCACAAGGACGAAAACGGCATCCCGCTGGACGGCATTGCCTTCCATCCGTACTACACCGTGAAAGACATTGTCGGTGTCGTGGTGTTCCTGTTTATCTTCTGCTTTATTGTGTTCTTCTTCCCGGAAATGGGCGGCTACTTCCTCGAAAAACCAAACTTCGAGCAAGCTAACCCGTTCAAGACACCAGAGCATATTGCGCCGGTTTGGTACTTCACACCGTTCTACGCAATCCTGCGTGCGATCCCTGACAAACTCATGGGCGTTATCGCCATGGGGGCGGCGATTGCGGTGCTGTTCGTGCTGCCGTGGCTTGACCGCAGCCCGGTCAAGTCGATGCGCTACAAAGGCTGGCTGAGCAAAATCTGGCTGCTGGTGTTCTGCATTTCGTTCGTGATTCTCGGTGTTCTCGGTGTTCTCGCTCCGACACCGGAGCGAACCTTGCTCTCGCAGGTCTGCACCTTCCTGTACTTCGCCTACTTCATTCTGATGCCGTTCTACACCAGGCTCGAGAAGACCAAACCGGTTCCGGAAAGGGTGACTGGCTGATGAAAAAGTTATTTTTTGCTCTGATTTTTGCTGCGTTGCCTGTGCTGTCGTTCGCTGCTGAACACGGTGGTCCGGAGCTGGAAAAAGTAGACATTGATGTCTCCGATAAAGCTGCCCTGCAGGACGGTGCGCGCACCTTCGGCAACTATTGCATGGGCTGCCACAGCGCCAAGTTCCAGCGTTATGAGCGCGTCGCCGATGACCTCGGTGTGCCGCACGAACTGATGCTGGAGAAGCTGGTGTTCACGGGTGCCAAGATCGGCGATCACATGACCATTGGCATGCAGCCGGCTGACGCCAAGACCTGGTTCGGCGCGGCACCACCGGATTTGACCCTGGTGGCGCGAGTGCGTGGCACCGACTGGCTTTACGGTTACCTGAAGTCGTTCTACGAAGATCCGGCACGTCCGTGGGGCGTAAACAACAAGGTTTTCCCGAACGTCGGCATGCCTAACGTACTGGTCGGTCTGCAAGGTCGTCAGATCATAGACTGCAAGCAGGTGCCGATCGTCGAGGACGGCAAGAAGCAATATGACCCACTGACCGGTACGCCGTTGACGCATGAGGCGTGTGATCAACTGGTCATCGTGCCGAAGACTGGCGCTCTGAACGAAGAGCAGTTCGATGAGAAGGTCAAGAATCTGGTAACCTTCCTGGCTTACTCGGCTAACCCGGTTAAGCTGCAACATCAGCGCATCGGTACTTATGTCTTGCTGTACCTGGCGTTCTTCTTTGTGTTCGCCTATCTGCTCAAGCGTGAATACTGGAAAGACGTGCACTGATACGCTTCAAGCATTGCTGTTAATCGCGCGCGCCCAAGGGCGCCTCCGATAGCGCAACTCTGGTCAGCCAGACGTTGCGGGAGGCGCCCTCTGGGCGCGCGCGTTTTTCCGGTTCCGATAATTTCAACAAGCGAGGAGGATCGCCATGGGCGTGACCAATCGGTTGGCCTGTTACTCCGACCCCGCCGACCACTATTCCCACCGAGTGCGCATTGTGCTTGCAGAGAAGGGTGTCAGCGCCGAGATCATTTATGTGGAAGCTGGTCGCCAGCCGCCTAAACTGATTGAGGTAAACCCTTACGGCAGTCTGCCAACGCTGGTCGATCGTGACCTGGCGTTGTGGGAGTCGACCGTGGTGATGGAATATCTGGATGAGCGTTACCCGCACCCGCCGTTGATGCCGGTTTACCCGGTGGCGCGTGCCAACAGCCGTCTGCTGATTCATCGTATTCAGCGCGACTGGTGTGGTCTGGTGGATCTGATTCTGGATCCCAAGTCCAAGGAGGCCGCGCGAGTCGTGGCGCGCAAGGAATTGCGTGAAAGCCTGACGGGCGTGTCGCCATTGTTTGCCGACAAGCCGTTTTTCCTCAGTGAGGAACAAAGTCTGGTGGATTGCTGCCTATTGCCAATACTCTGGCGTTTGCCGATTCTGGGTATTGAACTGCCGCGGCCAGCCAAGCCGCTGCTTGATTATATGGAGCGCTCGTTTGCGCGTGAGGCTTTCCAGGCGAGTCTGTCTGGTGTCGAACGCGATATGCGCTAAGGCTTAAGGAGCCGCTATGAACTCCAGTCGACCTTATCTGGTCCGCGCGCTCTACGAGTGGATTGTTGATAACGATTGCACCCCGCACATGCTGGTCAATTCCGAGTACCCGGCAGTGCAGGTACCGCAAGGTTTCGCCAGTGACGGGCAGATTGTCCTGAACATCTCGCCGAGTGCTGTGCGTCATCTGCACATGGACAACGACGTGGTGACCTTCGAAGGTCGCTTCGGTGGTGTCCCGCACAGCTTGTACGTGCCGATCAGCGCGATCCTGGGGATCTACGCCCGGGAGAACGGTCAGGGTATGGTGTTTGATCTCGAGTCGCCGATGGATGACGAAGAAGAGATCGAGTCGGACGACGACTTGCCACCACCGGACAGTGAGCCACCGCGTCCTAGCGGCCGGCCTAGTTTGAAAGTGGTGAAGTAATAAAAAAGGCGATCCGGATGGATCGCCTTTTTTATTACGTAGGAGCTGCCGAAGGCTGCGATCTTTTGATCCTGATCTTTTAAAAGCAAGATCAAAGGATCGCAGCCTTCGGCAGCTCCTACAGAGATCGTGTATCAGTCGATGTATTCGAACAGCTTGACGATTTTCTGCACGCCGGAAACACCCTGAACCAGATTGGTTGCCTGAGTGGCTTCCTGTTTGGTCAGCAGACCCAGCAGGTAGACGATACCGTTCTCGGTCACGACCTTGATGCGCGAGCCAGGGATGCTGGCGTCGGTGAGCATTTGCGTCTTGATCTTGGAGGTCAGCCAGGTGTCGTTCTGGCGAGCCAGGAAACCGGATGGCGGTATGACTTGCAGTTCGTTATGAACGGTTTTTACCCGTTGGACCGCGGCTGCTGCCTGTTCGGCTTTGGCTTTCAGGTCTGCTCGAGGTGTTTGGCCGGCCAGCAGTACGACGCCGTTGAAGCTGGTGACGACGATGTGCGAATCGTTGTCCAGGGCCGGGTCGGCTTTGGCTACGTTCACGCCCACTTTGGTTTCAATCAACGAGTCGTCGATCTTGCTGCCGAAGGTGCGGGTGCCACGATCGTCGTCGATCGGTGCTTCACGGCTGGCGTTCACCACCGAGGTGCAGCCGCTGATGCCGAGGCACAGGGTCAAGGCCAGAAGGCCAAGGCGATTAGGGGTCATTCTTCACTCCCGAACAGTTGGCTGTCGATCAGATCGCAAAGGCAATGGATCGCCAGCAAGTGGACTTCTTGAATACGTGCAGTGACATTGGCCGGTACGCGAATCTCGACGTCCTCGGGCAACAGCAGCGACGCCATGCCGCCGCCATCGCGTCCGGTCATAGCTACGACAATCATTTCGCGATCATGTGCGGCCTGGATCGCTTGAATAATGTTCGCCGAGTTGCCGCTGGTCGAAATCGCCAGCAAGACATCGCCTGGCTGACCGAGCGCACGGATCTGTTTGGAGAATACTTCGTTGTAGCTGTAGTCGTTGGCGATCGAAGTAATCGTCGAGGTGTCGGTGGTCAGGGCGATCGCCGGCAGACTCGGACGCTCGCGCTCGAAGCGGTTGAGCAGCTCGGAGGAGAAGTGCTGGGCATCGCCGGCCGAGCCGCCATTGCCGCACGAAAGCATTTTGCCTTCGTTGAGCAGGGCGTTGACCATGATCTGGCTGGCTTGCTCGATGTGCGGTGCAAGTACGTCCATCGCCTGTTGCTTGGTGTCGATACTGGCCTGGAAAAGCTGGCGAATTCGGGATTGCATGTCCATCTGTGTGACCTTAAGTAGCGCGGCTGTCCGGCACATGAATGTGCAGCCCGCAAAGCAAAGAGCAAAATTTGTCGGTGGGATTGTCCGGGTCGCAACGCCGCCGATCAACTGTCGAAAGCATTCTGCAACCAGTTCAGCTGATCCGGATGGCTGTCGATGGCCACCACGTCGAAGCGGCAGGGGGAATTGGCCCAACGCGACTCGCGCTGAAGAAAATACTGTGCAGCGAAAATCAGTTTCTGCTGCTTGCGCCCATCGATGCTAGCGAGCGCGCCACCCCATTGAGTGTTTTTTCTGTAGCGAACTTCAACGAATACTACTGTATCGCCATCAAGCATGACCAGATCAAGCTCGCCGCGTTTACAAAACCAGTTCTGCGCCAGCAGGCGCAGACCTTGTTGTTGCAGATGCTCGAGCGCCAGGCGCTCGGCATCCTTGCCGCTTTGCGAGCGTGACCTGTCGGGCATCAGCGCGGAGTGTCCGGCAGGCGCTGTACCTGGCCGCTGACGAACTGCGCCCAAGGCAACTGACGCACAACACGCTGGGTCTGGGTCATGCCGAGGCTGCCCGACTCACCATCGATGCGGCTGTCCGGCAGGGCTTTGAGTTGACCCAGGCGCGGTGCCAGACGATAGGCATCCACACCCATCGCGTACAGGCGGCCGAGGCTGCCGGCGGCTTGCGGCCACTGTGCAACCACTTGCTGACGCAGTGGATCGCTGTTGTCGAGCAGCCACGGCGTTTCGCAGAAGCGAATGCCGTTCATGTCGTTGTACTGGTTGACGTCGCCACTGGCGCTGTAAACGTGCGAAGTCGCGTAAACGGGAACGTCACCGGCGTACTGGAAGTTCAGGGTCGGCTTGATCTGCTGTGCCTGTTGCGGCGTGGCAGCGAGGAAGATGAACTCGATGTCCTGACGACGCGAAGGCTGCGCGGCTACGTTGGTGCCAGCGGCATTTTGCAGGCTCTTGGCGCGGGCTTCGCTTTGACGCAGCTGGAACATGTCGGCGATTTGCTGGGCCAGTTGCACCGGCTGATCAACACGCTCGGTCGCTACGATGCTGCCACCGTTAGCCTGCCAGTCCTGGCTGAAGGCACGCAGGACGCGGTCGCCCCATTCGCCTTTCGGTACCATGATGGCGGCGCGATGCAGGCCATCGGCACGGGCGCGGCGCGAGACTTCGCGGGCTTCGTCTTCAGCGGCCAGACCGAACTGGAACAGTTGCGCCGGGCCTTGATCACCTTCGCTGTAGTTCAGCGCGAGGGTGGTGATCGGCAGTTGCGGGCGAGTGCTCAGTTGTTTGACCAGTGGTTTTTCCAGCGGGCCAACGACCAGTTGCACGCCGTCAGCCTGAGCCTTGCGGTAGAACTCGTCCATCGAGGTCAGCTTGGAGCTGTCGTAGAACTCGATCGCTGGCGGCTTTTGTCCGGCCTGCTGAGCCTGGTAGTGCGCAGCCATGAAGCCTTCGCGCAGTGCTTTACCGACCGCTGCCAACTGACCATCTTGCGGCAGCAGCAGGGCGATTTTGCTCAGGGGCTGGCTGGCCAGTTCCTTGAGTTTGGTCAGCGGCAGCGGCAGGTTGATTGCGGCCGGGTGCTTTGGATTCTGTGCACGCCAGGTGTCGATCGCGGCTTGCTGCTGTTCCAGTGTGCCGGCAGATTTCACAGCCAGTGCCAGACCCATCCAGCCGCCGAGGTCGTCGGTGGTGTTGGGTTGCAGTTGATCAGTTGGCAGCGAGCCGATCAGGGTCCAGATGGCTTCGTGGTTCTTGCTCGCGGCTTCGCCTTGCAGCATCGGTGCGATGAATACGCGCTCGCGAGCAGCAGCCAGGGTCTGGCCGTCGGCCTCAAGGGCGCGGGCGTGGACGGTGCCGGTGCGCACTTGCTGCTCTTCTGGCATTTCGCCCAGGTGTTGCAGGCTTGGATGGCTCAGGGCAGTCAGCGCGGCTTTCGGCTGATTGCGAGTCATCGCCAGTTCAGCGTTCAAGGTGCTGGCGAAAATCTGCTGGCCTGGCTTCAGTTGCTCCATCGGCACTTGTTGCAGGATTTGCGCGGACTGTCCGGCATTGCCCTGGCGGTAAGCCAGATCTGCAGCGCTGAGGCGCAACAGAGCGGCTTTTTCCGGGGTTTTCGCCTGGGTCGCCTGTTCGAGCAGTTGCTCGATGCTGGCATCCGGGGTCCGTGGAAGTTCGCCAAGGCTGGAGGAAGGGGAGCTGGCGCAAGCCGCCAACAGGGCAGCGAGGCAGAGGGCAGTGAACAGCCGCAGGCAAGCGATCATGTAAGTGTTCCTGATACTCGATCAAATTAGCGTCGAATTGTACCCAAGCACTGGCCGGGGCGCGATGTTAGTGGCGTGAAACGGACAATTTAGCTGGAGTAAATGTTGCGGCGGCGCACAACGGCGTGCAAAACCGGGTTCGGCTTGAGCGCATCGCAAGCCTCGTGACGCGCTACAATGGCCGCTTTTACCGATCACGAGGTGTGCGCTTTGACTGCTCCAGGTTCCCTGAATTCCGCTGCTGGCTCGCTTTATGTGGTGGCGACGCCCATCGGCAACCTGGACGACATCAGCGCCCGGGCCCTGAAGATCCTCCGCGAAGTGGCATTGATCGCCGCCGAAGACACCCGCCACTCGGCGCGGCTGATGCAGCACTTCGGGATTGGCACGCCGCTGGCTGCCTGTCACGAACATAACGAAAGAGATGAGGGTAGCCGCTTTATTACCCGTCTGCTGGCGGGCGATAACGTCGCGCTGATTTCCGATGCGGGGACACCGCTGATTTCCGATCCGGGTTATCACCTGGTGCGGCAGGCTCGTGCGGCTGGAATCAATGTGGTGCCGGTGCCGGGTGCCTGCGCCCTTATCGCCGCACTGTCGGCGGCCGGTCTGCCGTCCGACCGCTTCATCTTCGAAGGTTTTCTGCCGGCCAAATCGGTCGGGCGCAAGGCGCGACTGGAAGCCGTCAGGGAAGAGCCGCGTACATTGATCTTCTATGAAGCACCGCACCGCATTCTTGAATGCCTGCAGGATATGGAAGCAGTGTTCGGCGGTGAGCGTCAGGCATTGCTCGCCCGGGAAATCACCAAAACCTTCGAGACGCTAAAAGGTCTGCCGCTGGCTGAGCTACGCGCGTTCGTCGAGTCGGACAGCAATCAGCAGCGCGGCGAATGCGTCGTGTTGGTGGCTGGCTGGACGGCGCCGGAGTCCGAAGACGCCGTCAGCAGCGAAGCGATGCGCATCCTCGATCTGTTGCTTGAAGAGATGCCGCTCAAGCGTGCTGCCGCGCTGGCAGCGCAGATCACTGGCGAACGCAAAAACGTCCTGTATCAGGTTGCGCTGGATAAACAGAAAGGCGTGTAAGCCGTCGCCCATAGCGGTCTTGAGGCTTTTAGCGCTTGTTCTTCGGGCGCTCTGCCGTTAACCTTCGCGGCGGAGAGTCGATCGGACAGTCGCTGCCCTCTATGAAAATTAGTGGGGGGAGGAAAGTCCGGGCTCCATAGGGCGAAGTGCCAGGTAATGCCTGGGAGGCGTGAGCCTACGGAAAGTGCCACAGAAAATAACCGCCTAAGCGCTTCGGTGCCGGTAAGGGTGAAAAGGTGCGGTAAGAGCGCACCGCACGTCTGGCAACAGTTCGTGGCTAGGTAAACCCCACTTGGAGCAAGACCAAATAGGGTCCCAAGGCGTGGCCCGCGCTGGGACCGGGTAGGTTGCTAAAGATGTCCAGTGATGGCCATCGTAGACGAATGACTGTTCAAGACAGAACCCGGCTTACAGATCGACTCTCCACCTTTTTCTTTCCCTGCTTGAATCATTGGCAACAGGGCTGTGTAATATCAGCAGGCCTGCTCTGAAAGTTCGGCAGCGGCACACGCAGTAATAGCCATTTCCCACCTTGCTTCAATCAACAGCAGAAGCGCTTTCGTAATACCGAAAAAATCTTACTCTTAACAAATTACTTTAACTTTCGAGCGCAGCTATCAGTGCTGCATCAAGTTATGGGTCGAAAGTCTCCGCCAAATTGTCGTTACTCCTCCTTTTATGCTCCTAAATCTCCGTTCTGTAAGGGTTTTCCTTTAATCCGCGCCTTGACGGTGTGGTGGGCGCATTCCTATAGTGTGCGCAAGTGGCGGAAAGTGGCATGAAGTGGGTTTTTTGAGCTCAAAACGATAAAAATTGGAGAAACGCAGACGTGTTTCGCGGAGCTAACGCTATCAGTCTCGACGCAAAGGGCCGTCTCGCTATGCCGAGCCGGTACCGTGACGAGCTCGATTCGCGCAGTTCCGGCCAATTGATCGTGACCATTGATGCCGTTGATCCGTGTCTGTGTGTCTATCCGCTCGACGAGTGGGAAATTATTGAAACCAAGTTGCGCGCACTCCCTTCGCTTCGCGAAGAGAACCGCCGCTTGCAGCGTTTATTGATCGGCAACGCCGTCGACCTCGAGCTCGATGGCAGTGGCCGTTTTCTGGTTCCACCGCGTTTGCGCGAATACGCCAGGCTCGATAAGCGCGCGATGCTGGTAGGCCAACTGAACAAGTTCCAATTGTGGGACGAGGATGCATGGAATGCGGTATCTGCCGCTGACCTTGCTGCCATTCAACAACCGGGCGCGATGCCTGATGAACTGCGTGATTTGATCCTGTGACTATTGATAGCGGCTTTAACCACATCACCGTACTGCTTGACGAAGCCGTCGAGGCTCTCGCCGTACGTCCTGATGGCTGCTATCTGGACGGCACGTTCGGGCGCGGCGGACACAGCCGGTTGATCCTCAGCCAGCTTGGCACGGACGGTCGGCTCATCGGATTCGACAAAGATCCACAAGCGATTGCCACCGGGCAAACGCTAGCGGCCGAAGACGGCCGCTTTGTCGTTGTGCAGCGCAGCTTTGCCGAGCTCGGTTCCGTCGTCGCTGAACAAGGTCTGAGCGGCAAGGTCAGCGGTATTCTGCTCGACCTCGGCGTGTCTTCGCCGCAGCTCGATGACGCTGAGCGCGGCTTCAGTTTCCTTAACGACGGCCCGCTGGACATGCGCATGGATCCGTCCCGCGGCATCAGCGCTGCCGAGTTCGTCAACACTGCGCCGGCTGAAGAAATCGCCCGGGTGTTCAAGGAATACGGCGAAGAGCGTTTCTCCGGTCGCATGGCCCGTGCCGTCGCCGAGCGTCGCGATATCAAGCCGTTCGAGCGCACTGCCGATCTGGCTGAAGTGTTGAAAGTCGCCAACCCGGCATGGGAAAAGGGCAAGAACCCGGCCACCCGTGCCTTCCAGGGTTTGCGCATTCACGTCAACAACGAACTGGGTGATCTGGAAGCCGGCCTCGAAGCCGCACTGGATGCTCTGGAAGTTGGCGGCCGTCTGGTGGTGATCAGCTTCCACTCGCTGGAAGACCGTATCGTCAAACTGTTCATGCGCAAGCTAGTGAAAGGCGAAGCCGACAACCTGCCGCGCAACCTGCCCGTTCGCCACGTCGCGTTCGAACCGAAAATCAAAGTCCATGGCAAAGCGCAGACGGCCTCCGACGCCGAACTCAAAGCCAACCCACGTTCCCGTAGCGCCGTCATGCGCGTCGCGGAGAAGCTGCGGTGAGCAAGCTTTTCGCCAAGCCACTGCCCGGCGGCAGCTTTCTGATGCTGCTGCTGTTCATCGGCGTGCTCGTCTCGGCCATCGCCGTGTCGTACAGCGCGCACTGGAACCGACAGTTGCTCAATACCCTTTATAACGAACTCAGCGTGCGCGACAAGGCGCAGGCCGAGTGGGGCCGTCTGATTCTTGAGCAGAGCACCTGGACCGCACACAGCCGCATCGAAGTGCTGGCCACCGAACAACTGAAAATGCACATTCCCGGCGCGGCTGACGTGAAGATGGTGGCGCCATGATGAAACTCGAAGGCGCACTGTTCCCATGGCGCTTCCGCCTGATGGTGGCGCTGCTCGGCGTGATGGTCGCGGCGATCTGCTGGCGCATCATCGACCTGCAAGTGGTTGACCGTGACTTCCTCAAAGGTCAGGGCGATGCGCGCAGCCTGCGTCACATTCCGATTCCGGCTCACCGTGGTCTGATCACCGACCGTAACGGCGAACCGTTGGCCGTGAGTACCCCGGTGACCACGCTGTGGGCCAACGCCAAGGAAATGCAAACGGCGAAAGAGAAGTGGCCGGCACTCGCTGCCGCGCTGGGGCAGGACCCGAAAGCCCTGACCGAACGCCTCGAAGCCCAGGCCAACAAAGAATTCATTTATCTGGTGCGCGGGCTGACCCCCGAGCAGGGCCAGTCTGTGCTCGATCTGAAAGTGCCGGGCGTTTATGGCATCGAAGAATTCCGCCGGTTCTATCCGGCCGGTGAAGTCACCGCACACATGGTCGGGTTTACCGACATCGACGACCACGGTCGCGAAGGTGTCGAACTGGCTTATGACGAATGGCTCGCCGGGGTGCCGGGCAAACGACAGGTCATCAAGGATCGGCGCGGACGGCTGATCAAGGATGTCCAGGTCACCAAAAACGCCAAGGCCGGCAAGCCCTTGGCGTTGTCCATTGACCTGCGTCTGCAATATCTGGCCAACCGCGAACTGCGTAACGCGATCATCGAGAACGGCGCCAAGGCCGGCAGTCTGGTGATCATGGATGTCAAGACCGGCGAGATTCTGGCCATGGTCAACCAGCCGACCTACAACCCGAACAACCGTCGCAACCTGCAACCGGCGATGATGCGTAACCGCGCGATGATCGACGTGTTCGAGCCGGGTTCGACCATGAAAGCCATCTCGATGGCCGCTGCAATCGAAACCGGCCGCTGGAAACCGAGCGACACCGTCGAGGTGTATCCGGGCTCCCTGCAGATCGGCAAGTACACGATCAAGGACGTTTCCAAGAGTGAAGGGCCGGTGCTCGACCTGACCGGCATCCTGATCAATTCCAGTAACGTTGGCATGAGTAAGGTCGCGTTCGATATCGGCGGCGAAACCATTTTCCGCCTCGCGCAGAAAGTCGGTCTTGGCCAGGACACCGGCCTTGGCTTCCCGGGCGAACGTGTCGGCAACCTGCCGAACTACCGCGATTGGCGCAAGGCTGAAACCGCAACGCTTTCTTACGGCTACGGTATTTCCGTAACCGCGATTCAACTCGTCCACGCGTTCTCGGCGCTGGCCAACAACGGTCGTCTCGCGCCGCTGACCCTGATCAAAACCGACAAGCCACCGCAGACCACGCAAGTGCTGCCGGAAGCCGTCGCGAAAACCTTGCAAGGCATGCTTACCCAGGTGATCGAAGCGCCACGCGGCGTGTTCCGTGCGCAGGTGCCGGCGTATCACGTGGCGGGCAAGTCGGGTACTGCGCGCAAGACTTCGGTGGGCACCAAGGGCTACGCGGAAAATTCTTACCGCTCGTTGTTCGCCGGTTTCGGCCCGATGAGCGATCCGCGTTACGCGATCGTTGTGGTGATCGATGAACCAAGCAAGGCCGGTTACTTCGGTGGTCTGGTTTCCGCGCCGGTGTTCAGCCGTGTGATGTCCGGCACCCTGCGTCTGATGAACGTGACGCCGGACAACTTGCCGACGACGCAACAAGCCAACGCTACCCCGGTCATTCCGCTGAAAGCCAATGGAGGGCGCGGCTGATGTCATTAAGTCTGAACAAGATATTCCCCCACGCCGGCCACGATCTGTTGATCCGTGAATTGGCGCTGGACAGCCGCAACGTGCGCGCGGGCGATTTGTTCCTCGCCGTGCCTGGCGGCAAATTCGATGGCCGTGCACACATTGCCGATGCCCTGCAACGTGGCGCAGCTGCGGTTGCTTATGAAGTGGAAGGCGCCACCGTGCTGCCGATCACTGACGTGCCGCTGATTCCGGTCAAAGGCCTGGCAGCGCAGCTGTCGGACATCGCCGGGCGTTTTTACGGTGAGCCAAGCCATCATCTGAACCTGATCGGTGTGACCGGCACCAACGGCAAGACCAGCGTGACCCAATTGGTTGCGCAGGCGCTGGACCTACTCGGTCAGCATTGCGGCATCGTCGGCACCTTGGGTTCCGGCTTCTATGGCGCACTGCAAAGCGGTCTGCACACCACGCCGAATCCGATCGCTGTGCAAGCGACCTTGGGCGACCTGAAAAAGGCCGGCGCCAAAGCCGTGGCCATGGAAGTATCGTCCCACGGTCTGGATCAGGGCCGCGTCACTGCGCTGGCGTTCGACGTCGCAGTGATGACCAACCTGTCCCGCGACCACCTTGACTATCACGGCACCATGCAGGCGTACGCAGAGGCCAAGGCCAAGCTGTTCGCCTGGAATGATCTGAAGTGCCGTGTGGTCAACCTCGACGACGATTTTGGCCGGCAACTGGCCGCTGAAAAACGCGAATCGCGCTTGATCACCTACAGCCTGCTCGACAGCAGCGCTTACCTGTTCTGCCGTGAAGCGCAGTTCGACGACCACGGTGTGCGCGCCACATTGGTGACGCCGCAGGGCGAGCATCATCTGCGCAGCACGCTGCTCGGCCGCTTCAATCTGAGCAACGTACTGGCAGCCGTCGGTGCCTTGCTCGGTCTGGATTACGCGCTCGACGAAATTCTCAAAGTACTGCCGAAACTCGAAGGCCCGGCCGGGCGCATGCAGCGTCTTGGCGGTGGCAATCAGCCTTTGGTGGTGGTCGATTACGCCCACACCCCGGATGCGCTGGAAAAAGTCCTGAGCGCATTGCGCCCGCACGTCAAAGGTCAACTGCTGTGCCTGTTTGGCTGCGGCGGTGATCGTGATCGCGGCAAACGTCCGTTGATGGCCGAAGTGGTCGAGCGTCTGGCTGATCAAGTGCTGGTTACCGACGACAACCCGCGTACTGAAGACCCTGCAGTGATTTTCGACGACATCCGCGCCGGTTTCACGGCTGTGGATAAAGTCACCTTCGTCGCCGGCCGTGGTCAGGCGATTGCACAACTGATTGCCGGCGCCTCGGCTGATGACGTGATTGTCCTGGCCGGTAAAGGTCATGAGGACTACCAGGAAATCAACGGCGAGCGCCATGCCTTCTCCGATCTGGTCGAGGCTGATCACGCCCTGACCGCGTGGGAGGTGGCCCATGCTTAAGGCCCTCAAACTCAGCGAACTGACCAACGCGCTCGACGCACGTTTGATCGCCGCCGATGCCAGCTTCGACGGCGTCAGCATCGACAGCCGCGCGATTCAGCCCGGCCAACTGTTTATTGCGTTGACCGGTCCGCGTTTCGACGGTCATGACTATTTGAATGACGTCGCTGCAAAAGGCGCCGTGGCTGCGCTGGTCGAGCGCGAAGTCGCCGACAGCACCTTGCCGCAACTGCTGGTCAAAGACACCCGTCAGGCCCTCGGCCAATTGGGTGCGCTGAACCGTGCTGCCTTCACTCAACCAGTCGCCGCGATCACCGGTTCCAGCGGCAAGACCACGGTCAAGGAGATGCTCGCGAGCATCCTGCGCACCCGCGGTCCGGTACTGGCGACCCGTGGCAATCTGAACAACGACCTCGGCGCGCCGCTGACCCTGCTCGAACTGGCCCCGGAGCACACCTCGGCGGTGATCGAACTGGGCGCCTCGCGTCTCGGCGAAATCGCTTACACCGTTGGCCTGACCAAGCCTCACGTGGCGATCCTCAACAATGCCGGCACCGCGCACGTCGGTGAGTTTGGCGGCCCGGAAAAAATCGTCGAAGCCAAAGGCGAAATCATCGACGGGCTGGCGGCTGATGGTGTCGCCGTGCTCAACCTCGATGACAAAGCCTTAGGTATCTGGAAGACCCGTGCGGGCGCTCGCAAGGTGCTGACTTTCGCCCTGAACAACGTTCAGGCTGACTTCTACGCCAGCGACCTGAGCACCGATGCACGCGGTTGCCCGGCCTTCAATCTGCACACACCTGAAGGTGTCGAGCGCGTTCAACTGAACCTGCTCGGCACCCACAACGTCGCCAATTCCATGGCCGCCGCCGCTGCCGCTCACGCCCTGGGTGTGTCGCTGTTCGGCATCGCCACCGGGCTTGGCGCCGTGCAATCGGTCAAGGGTCGCACCGTCGCGCAACTGGCGAAGAACGGTATGCGCGTGATCGATGACACTTACAACGCAAACCCCACCTCGATGTGCGCGGCCGTTGATATACTCGCCGGCTTTTCCGGCCGCACCGTCCTGGTGCTCGGAGATATCGGCGAGTTGGGCGATTGGGCGGAGCAGGGGCACCGCGACGTGGGCGAGTACGCCCGGGGCAAGGTTTCCGCGCTTTATGCCGTTGGGCCAAACATGGTTCACGCCGTAAACGCTTTCGGTGAACAGGCGTATCACTTCGGCACGCAAGCCGAACTGATTCAGGCCCTCGACGCCGAGCAGGACACAAACACCACCATTTTGATCAAGGGTTCGCGCAGTGCAGCGATGGAAAACATCGTTGCGGCTCTGTGCGGGTCCAGTCTGGAGAAACATTAATGCTGCTGCTGCTAGCGGAGTATCTGCAACAGTTCTACAAAGGCTTCGCGGTCTTTCAGTACCTGACCCTGCGCGGGATTCTCGGTGTGCTGACCGCGCTGGTTTTGTCGCTGTGCTATGGCCCGTGGATGATCCGCACTTTGCAGAACCGTCAGATCGGCCAGTCCGTTCGTAACGACGGTCCGCAATCGCACCTGTCCAAGTCGGGTACACCGACCATGGGCGGCGCACTGATTCTGTCGTCGATCGGCGTCAGCACCTTGCTTTGGGCTGACCTGAGCAACCGCTACGTCTGGACTGTTTTGCTGGTGACCTTGCTGTTCGGCGCCATCGGCTGGGTCGACGATTACCGCAAAGTCATCGAGAAGAACTCCCGTGGCTTGCCGAGCCGCTGGAAGTATTTCTGGCAGTCGGTGTTCGGCCTCGGCGCGGCGATCTTCCTTTATATGACCGCTTCCACGCCGGTGGAAACCACGCTGATTCTGCCGATGCTCAAGGACTACAGCATTCCGCTGGGCTTGGGCTTCATCGTGCTGACTTACTTTGTGATCGTCGGCTCGAGCAACGCGGTCAACCTGACTGACGGCCTTGATGGCCTGGCAATCATGCCGACCGTGATGGTCGGCGGTGGCCTCGGCATCTTCTGCTACCTGTCGGGTAACGTGAAATTCGCTGAATACCTGTTGATCCCTTACGTGCCGGGCGCGGGCGAACTGATCGTGTTCTGCGGCGCGCTGATCGGTGCCGGCCTCGGCTTCCTCTGGTTCAACACCTATCCGGCGCAAGTGTTCATGGGTGACGTCGGTGCACTGGCACTCGGCGCGGCACTGGGCACCATCGCGGTGATCGTCCGTCAGGAAATCGTCCTGTTCATCATGGGCGGCGTGTTCGTGATGGAAACCCTGTCAGTCGTCATTCAGGTTGCGTCCTTTAAGCTGACCGGTCGCCGTGTGTTCCGCATGGCACCGATACACCACCACTTTGAACTCAAGGGCTGGCCCGAGCCGCGCGTGATCGTCCGTTTCTGGATCATCACCGTGATTCTCGTGTTGGTCGGCCTTGCCACCCTGAAGCTGAGGTAGAACGAGTGTCTCTGATCGCTTCTGACCACTTCCGCATCGTTGTCGGCCTCGGCAAGAGCGGCATGTCCCTGGTTCGCTTCCTGGCGAACCGGGGCACGTCGTTTGCCGTGGCGGACACGCGGGAAAATCCACCGGAACTGGCCACGCTCAAGCGTGACTATCCGCACGTGGAAGTGCGTTGTGGCGAGCTGGACGTCGAATTCCTCTGCCGTGCCGACGAGCTCTACGTGAGCCCCGGCCTGGCGCTGGCGACCCCGGCCCTGCAAGCCGCCGCGGCCCGTGGCGTGAAACTGTCCGGCGACATCGAGCTGTTCGCGCGTAACGCGCGGGCGCCGATCGTGGCCATCAGCGGTTCCAACGCGAAGAGCACCGTCACCACCCTGGTTGGCGAGATGGCGGCTGCGGCCGGCAAACGCGTCGCCGTCGGCGGTAACCTCGGCACCCCGGCGCTGGATCTACTCAGCGACGACGTCGAGCTGTACGTGATGGAACTGTCGAGTTTCCAACTGGAAACCACCGACCAGCTCAACGCTGAAGTGGCCACCGTGCTGAACATCAGCGAAGACCACATGGATCGCTACAGCGGTCTGCCGGCGTACCACCTGGCCAAGCATCGGATTTTCCGTGGCGCGAAGCAGTTCGTGGTCAACCGTCAGGATGCGCTGACCCGTCCGTTGATGGGCGAGGGCCAGCCGTGCTGGACCTTCGGTCTGACCAAACCGGATTTCAAAGCCTTCGGTATCCGCGAAGAAGACGGCGAGAAATACCTGGCCTTCGAATTCCAGAACCTGATGCCCGTGCGTGAACTGAAGATTCGTGGCGCACACAACCAGTCCAACGCCCTCGCGGCATTGGCGCTTGGGCATGCCGTGGGCCTGCCGTTCGACGCCATGCTCTCGGCCCTGCGCACTTTCGCCGGTCTCGAACATCGCTGCCAGTGGGTACGTGATCTCGACGGTGTGGCGTATTACAACGATTCCAAAGCCACCAACGTTGGTGCCGCTCTGGCCGCCATCGAAGGCCTGGGTGCGGACATCGACGGCAAGGTCATCCTGATTGCCGGTGGCGATGGCAAGGGTGCCGAATTCAACGATCTGCGTGATCCGGTGGCGGCCAACTGTCGCGCCGTGATCCTGATGGGCCGTGACTCCGACAAGATCGGCGATGCCATCGGTGATGCCGTGCCATTGATTCGCGCGACCTCACTGGTTGACGCCGTTGCGCAATGCCGCTCTGCCGCCCAACCGGGTGACGTCGTGCTGCTGTCGCCGGCCTGCGCCAGTTTCGACATGTTCAAGAATTATGAAGACCGTGGTCACCAGTTCGTCCGCGCTGTGGAGGAACTGGCATGAGTCTGTTCAATATCATCAAGCCGTACCCGTCGCCGATCATCACCGGGCGCGGCATCGACCTCGATTTCCCGATGCTCGCCGGTTGCCTGGCACTGCTCGGTCTTGGCCTGATCATGATTGCCTCGGCGTCCACCGAAGTGGCGGCGGCGCAGTCGGGCAGCCCGCTGTATTACATGATTCGCCACCTTATTTATGTGGTACTCGGACTGGGCGCGTGCATCGTCACCATGATGATTCCGATCGCCACCTGGCAACGTCTCGGCTGGCTGATGCTGATCGGTGCGTTCGGCTTGTTGGTGATGGTGATCATCCCCGGCATCGGCCGCGAAGTGAACGGTTCGATGCGCTGGATCGGTTTCAGCTTCTTCAACGTGCAGCCGTCGGAAATCGCCAAAGTGTTCGTGGTGATCTACCTCGCCGGTTATCTGGTGCGGCGTCAGAAGGAAGTGCGCGAGAGCTGGATGGGCTTCTTCAAACCATTCATCGTGCTGCTGCCGATGGCCGGCCTGTTGCTGATGGAGCCGGACTTCGGTGCCACCGTGGTGATGATGGGCGCTGCGGCGGCCATGCTATTCCTCGGCGGGGTCGGGTTGTTCCGCTTCTCGCTGATGGTGGTGTTGGCGGTCGGGGCCGTGGTCTTGCTGATTCAAATGCAGCCTTACCGTATGGCGCGTCTGACCAACTTCGCTGACCCCTGGGCTGACCAGTTCGGCGCCGGTTATCAGTTGTCGCAAGCCTTGATCGCTTTCGGTCGTGGCGAATGGCTGGGTGTGGGCCTGGGCAACAGCGTGCAGAAGCAGTTCTACCTGCCGGAAGCGCACACCGACTTCGTGTTCTCGGTATTGGCTGAAGAACTCGGCGCGGTGGGTTCGCTGTGCACCGTCGCGTTGTTCGTGTTCGTGTGTATTCGCGGCATGTACATCGGCTTGTGGGCGGAGAAAGCCAAACAGTTCTTCGCCGCTTATGTGGCTTACGGTTTGTCGTTCCTGTGGATTGGTCAGTTCCTGATCAACATCGGTGTGAACGTCGGCCTGCTGCCCACCAAAGGTCTTACCTTGCCGTTCCTCAGTTACGGCGGCAGTTCGTTGGTGATCTGCTGTGCATGTCTTGGCTTGTTATTGAGGATCGAGTGGGAGAGTCGAACCCACTTGGGCAGTGAAGAGATGGAATTCCATGAGAGCGACTTCGCCGAGGAGCCGAATCATGGGCGCTAACGTATTGATCATGGCCGGCGGAACCGGCGGCCACGTGTTCCCGGCGCTGGCTTGTGCCCGCGAGTTTCAGGCGCGCGGCTACACCGTGCACTGGCTCGGCACGCCACGCGGAATTGAAAACGAACTGGTGCCGGCCGCAGGTCTTGAACTGCACCGCATCAACGCTACGGGCCTGCGTGGCAAGGGCAAGCTGTCGCTGCTCAAGGCGCCGTTCATGCTGCTGAAATCGGTATGGCAGGCGCGTGCGATCATTCGTCGCTTGAAGCCAGTGTGTGTGGTCGGCTTCGGTGGCTATGTGACTGGTCCTGGTGGTCTTGCCGCGAAACTGGCCGGCGTGCCGGTGATCGTTCATGAGCAGAACGCTGTGGCCGGCACCGCCAATCGGTTGCTGGTGCCGTTCGCCGCCCGGGTGTGTGAAGCGTTCCCCGACACCTTTACTCTGTCGGACACCCGCCGTACCACCGGAAACCCGGTGCGCAGCGAGCTGTTCCTCGACACATCGCGACCTGCTCTGGCCGGTCGCAAAGCGCGTTTGCTGATCCTCGGCGGAAGCCTTGGTGCAGAACCGTTGAACAAGTTGCTGCCTGAAGCCCTGGCCCAAGTCGCTGCCGATTTGCGCCCGGAAGTGTTTCATCAGGCCGGCAAAAACCACGATGAAGTGACTGCAGAGCGCTACCGCGCCGCCGGCGTCGATGCGCAGGTGCAGCCGTTCATCAAAGACATGGCCCAGGCCTATGGCTGGGCTGACCTGGTGGTGTGCCGCGCAGGCGCGTTGACCATCAGTGAGCTGGCTGCCGCCGGTCTGCCCTCGATGCTGGTGCCTTTGCCCCACGCGATCGACGATCACCAGACCCGCAACGCCGATTATTTGGCCCGTGAAGGCGCAGCCTTCCTGATGCCGCAAAGAACGACTGGTGCCGCGGACCTTGCCGCGCGCCTGACAGAGGTCTTGATGCAACCGCAACGACTCGAAGATATGGCCCAAGCGGCCCGCCGTCTGGCGAAACCCGATGCCACCCGTAGCGTGGTCGATACCTGTCTGGAGGTGGCCCATGGTTGAGAATCAGAAAGCCATGCCGCAACCGGAAATGCGCCGCATCCGTCGCATCCACTTCGTCGGCATCGGCGGCGTGGGCATGTGCGGTATTGCCGAAGTGTTGTTGAACCTGGGCTATGAAGTGTCCGGTTCCGACCTGAAAGCCTCGCCGGTGACCGAGCGTCTGGAATCGTTCGGCGCGCATATTTTCATCGGCCACCGTGCCGAGAACGCTGCGACCGCCGATGTGCTGGTGGTGTCGAGCGCTGTGAACACCTCCAACCCGGAAGTGGCGACTGCGCTTGAGCGTCGTATCCCGGTGGTGCCGCGCGCAGAAATGCTCGCTGAGCTGATGCGCTATCGCCACGGCATCGCCGTCGCCGGTACGCACGGCAAAACCACCACCACCAGCCTGATCGCTTCGGTGTTTGCCGCCGGTGGTCTGGACCCGACGTTCGTGATTGGTGGCCGTCTGAATGCGGCGGGCACCAATGCCCAGCTCGGCACCAGCCGTTACCTGATCGCCGAAGCCGACGAAAGCGATGCGAGTTTCCTGCATCTGCAACCGCTGGTGGCCGTGGTCACCAACATCGACGCCGATCACATGGCGACCTACGACGGTGACTTCAACAAACTGAAGAAAACCTTCGTCGAGTTCCTGCACAACCTGCCGTTCTACGGTTTGGCGGTGATGTGCCTGGACGATCCGGTGGTGCGCGAAATCCTGCCGCTGGTGAAACGTCCGACCGTGACCTACGGCTTCAGCGAAGACGCTGACGTGCGCGCGATCAATATCCGCCAGCAAGGCATGCAGACCTTCTTCACCGTGCTGCGCCCTGATCGCGAGCCGCTGGACGTGTCGGTGAACATGCCCGGCAACCACAACGTACTCAACTCGCTGGCGACCATCTGTATTGCCACCGACGAAGGCGTCAGCGATGAAGCCATCGTCCAGGGCCTGTCGGGCTTTCAGGGTGTCGGTCGACGCTTCCAGGTCTACGGCGAACTGCCGGTGGACGGCGGCAACGTGATGCTGGTCGATGACTATGGTCACCACCCGACCGAAGTCGCGGCGGTGATCAAAGCCGTGCGCGGTGGCTGGCCGGAGCGCCGTCTGGTGATGGTGTATCAGCCGCACCGTTACAGCCGCACCCGCGACCTGTACGACGACTTCGTCAATGTATTGGCCGACGCCAACGTGCTGCTGCTGATGGAAGTCTATCCGGCCGGCGAAGAGCCGATCCCGGGCGCCGATAGCCGCAAGCTGTGCAACAGCATCCGCCAGCGCGGCCAGCTCGACCCGATCTACATCGAGCGCGGCGTCGATCTGGCGCCGCTGGTCAAGCCGCTGCTGCGTGCCGGCGACATCCTGCTGTGCCAGGGCGCCGGTGATATCGGCGGTCTCGCGCCGAAGCTGTTGAAAAGTGAATTGTTCGCTGGCGCCTTGGCGGCGTCGGTCGAGGGGAAGTTGAAATGACTGCTGCCTACGCCAACCTGTTCTCCACCATCGCGCCGAAAGACTTCGGTCGTGTCGCCGTGCTCTTTGGCGGGCTGAGTGCCGAGCGTGAGGTTTCGCTGAAATCCGGTAACGCCGTACTTGAAGCGCTGCAAAGTGCTGGCGTGGACGCATTCGGCATCGACGTTGGCGACGACATTCTGCAACGTCTGCTCAGCGAAAAGATCGACCGCGCGTTCATCATTCTTCACGGCCGTGGCGGTGAAGACGGCTCCATGCAGGGCCTGCTCGAAGTGGCGGGCATTCCGTACACCGGCAGTGGCATTCTGGCCTCCGCACTGGCGATGGACAAACTGCGCACCAAGCAGGTCTGGCACAGCCTCGGGATTCCGACGCCGCGTCACGCCGTGCTGTGCAGCGAAGCCGATTGTATTTCGGCGGCGACGGAACTGGGCTTCCCTTTGATCGTCAAACCGGCGCATGAAGGTTCAAGTATCGGGATGGCCAAAGTGAGTTCTGCGTCCGAGTTGATCGACGCATGGAAAGCGGCCAGTACCTACGATTCGCAAGTCTTGGTTGAGCAATGGATTCAAGGTCCGGAGTTCACCATCGCCACCCTGCGTGACCAGGTGTTGCCTCCTATCGCCCTGGGTACACCGCACACGTTCTACGACTACGACGCCAAGTACATCGCCAACGATACCCAGTACCGCATTCCGTGCGGGCTGGATGCCGCCAAGGAACAGCAACTCATGGATCTCACGGCGAAGGCCTGTGAGGCGCTGGGTATTGCCGGTTGGGGCAGGGCGGACGTGATGCAGGACGCCGACGGGCAGTTCTGGTTTCTGGAAGTCAACACCGCACCGGGCATGACCGATCACAGTCTGGTGCCAATGGCGGCCCGTGCGGCTGGCCTGGATTTCCAGCAACTGGTTCTGGCCATTCTGGCCGCCAGTGTTGAAGACGCTCGAGGTTAAGACGATGCAAGGCGCTCAGCTCCGACATCAGCCTCCCGCACCCGGCCGCAAGCCGGTGCCACGGGGTGCCAGCCGAATGGTGGCGAAAGAGCCGATGTCCGCGCGCCTGCCGAAAGCCAATTTCAGCTTTCTGAAAAGTCTGTTCTGGCCGGTGCTATTGGTGGTGCTGGGCTTTGGGACTTACGAAGGTGCGACGCGTTTGCTGCCGTACGCCGACCGGCCGATCACCAAGATCGCCGTGCAGGGCGACCTTAGCTACATCAGCCAGCAAGCGGTGCAGCAGCGAATCGCCCCGTTTGTGGCGTCGAGCTTCTTCACCATCGATTTGGCCGGTATGCGTACCGAGCTTGAGCAGATGCCGTGGATCGCCCACGCCGAAGTCCGTCGCGTGTGGCCGGACCAAGTGGTGATCCGCCTCGAAGAGCAACTGCCAGTGGCACGTTGGGGCGACGAGTCGTTATTGAACAACCAAGGCCAGGCGTTTACGCCAAAGGAATTGGCGAACTACGAACACCTGCCACAGCTGTTCGGCCCACAACGGGCCCAGCAGCAAGTCATGCAGCAGTATCAGGTGTTGAGCCAGATGCTGCGGCCGTTGGGCTTCTCGATTGCGCGCCTGGAATTGCGTGAACGCGGGAGTTGGTTCCTGACCACCGGTGCCGGCAGTTCCGGCCCCGGCATCGAGTTGTTGCTGGGACGCGGCAACCTGGTGGAAAAGATGCGCCGCTTCATCGCCATCTATGACAAGACACTTAAAGACCAGATTACGAACATTGCGCGCATCGATCTGCGCTACGCCAACGGCCTCGCTGTTGGCTGGCGGGAACCAGTAGCGCCGACGACAGCCCAACCCGCTGTCGCAAAGAATTAAGAAGAGGCAGGACCCATGGCAAACGTGCAAAGCGGCAAAATGATCGTCGGTCTCGATATCGGCACCTCCAAGGTGGTGGCGCTGGTCGGCGAGGTCTCCGACGACGGCTCGCTGGAAATCGTCGGGATCGGTACCCATCCGTCCCGTGGCCTGAAGAAGGGCGTGGTGGTCAACATCGAGTCCACCGTGCAATCGATCCAGCGCGCGATCGAAGAAGCCCAACTGATGGCGGGCTGCCGCATTCACTCGGCGTTCGTCGGCGTGGCGGGCAATCACATCCGCAGCCTGAACTCCCACGGCATCGTCGCGATCCGTGATCGCGAAGTCAGCTCGGCCGACCTTGAGCGCGTCCTCGACGCCGCTCAAGCCGTGGCGATTCCGGCTGACCAGCGCGTGCTGCACACCTTGCCGCAGGATTATGTGATCGATAACCAGGAAGGCGTTCGTGAGCCGCTGGGCATGTCCGGCGTGCGTCTGGAAGCCAAGGTTCACGTGGTCACCTGTGCCGTCAACGCCGCACAGAACATTGAAAAGTGCGTGCGTCGCTGTGGCCTGGAAATCGACGACATCATTCTCGAGCAACTGGCCTCGGCCTACTCGGTACTGACCGACGACGAGAAAGAACTGGGCGTGTGCCTGGTCGACATCGGTGGCGGCACCACCGACATCGCGATCTTCACCGAAGGCGCGATCCGTCACACCGCAGTGATCCCGATTGCCGGTGATCAGGTGACCAACGACATCGCCATGGCGTTGCGCACCCCGACCCAGTACGCCGAAGAAATCAAGATCCGCTACGCCTGCGCCCTGGCGAAACTGGCCGGTGCCGGTGAAACCATCAAGGTGCCAAGCGTCGGCGACCGTCCACCGCGCGAACTGTCGCGTCAGGCCCTGGCCGAAGTGGTCGAGCCGCGTTACGACGAACTGTTCACGCTGATTCAGGCCGAGCTGCGTCGCAGCGGCTACGAAGACCTGATCCCGGCCGGCATCGTCCTGACCGGCGGTACTTCGAAGATGGAAGGCGCCACTGAACTGGCCGAGGAAATCTTCCATATGCCGGTACGCCTGGGCGTGCCGCATGGCGTGAAGGGCCTGGATGACGTGGTGCGCAACCCGATTTACTCCACTGGCGTTGGCTTGTTGATGTACGGCCTGCAAAAGCAGTCCGACGGAGTTTCGTTCTCCGGCATCGGCAGCCGCGACAGCTACAGCAACGAAGAGCCACAGGCGCCGTTGCTGGACCGATTGAAGAAGTGGGTCCAAGGCAACTTTTAAAAGCAGCTGGAAGCGTCAAGCTTCGGGCGGCAAGCAGTAGCAGTAGATGCACCGCGACAAAAATGCAGTAGGCGAAAAAACTAGAGAATGTAAGGAGAGGGAAAATGTTCGAACTCGTAGACAACATCCCCGCAAGCCCGGTAATCAAAGTTATCGGTGTTGGCGGTGGCGGCGGCAACGCTGTCAATCATATGGTCAAGAGCAACATCGAAGGCGTTGAATTCATCTGCGCCAACACTGATGCTCAGGCGCTGAAAAACATCGGCGCGCGTACCATTCTGCAACTGGGCACCGGCGTGACCAAAGGTCTGGGCGCCGGCGCCAACCCTGAAGTAGGTCGTCAGGCCGCTCTCGAAGACCGTGAGCGCATTGCCGAAGTCCTGCAGGGCACCAACATGGTGTTCATCACCACTGGCATGGGCGGCGGTACCGGTACCGGTGCTGCGCCGATCATCGCCGAAGTGGCCAAGGAAATGGGCATTCTGACCGTTGCTGTCGTAACGCGTCCGTTCCCGTTCGAAGGCCGCAAGCGTATGCAGATCGCCGATGAAGGCATCCGTATGCTCTCGGAAAGCGTCGACTCGTTGATCACTATTCCCAACGAGAAGCTGCTGACCATCCTCGGTAAAGACGCCAGCCTGCTGTCGGCTTTCGCCAAGGCAGACGATGTACTGGCCGGTGCCGTTCGCGGTATCTCCGACATCATCAAGCGTCCGGGCATGATCAACGTCGACTTCGCCGACGTACGTACCGTGATGAGCGAAATGGGCATGGCGATGATGGGCACTGGCTGCGCCAGTGGTCCGAACCGTGCACGTGAAGCCACTGAAGCGGCCATCCGCAACCCGCTGCTGGAAGACGTGAACCTGCAAGGCGCACGCGGCATCCTGGTGAACATCACCGCCGGTCCTGACCTGTCTCTGGGTGAGTACTCCGACGTGGGTAGCATCATCGAAGCCTTCGCTTCCGAGCACGCGATGGTCAAGGTCGGTACCGTTATCGATCCGGACATGCGCGACGAGCTGCACGTCACCGTGGTTGCCACCGGTCTGGGCGCGAAAATCGAGAAGCCTGTAAAGGTCATCGACAACACCGTTCACACTTCCATGGCTTCCGCCCAGGTGCAACAACCGGCTCCGGCCCGTCAGGAAGCGCCAGCGGTGAATTACCGTGACCTGGACCGTCCGACCGTCATGCGCAACCAGGCTCAGGCTGGTGCTGCGGCTGCCGCGAAGATGAATCCGCAAGATGATCTGGACTACCTGGACATCCCGGCTTTCCTGCGTCGTCAGGCCGATTGATGGAATGTATCAGGGCTATGAAGGTGATTGGTGTTCAGCAAAGGCATGGTCTGCTATCATCGCCAGCCTTTGTTGATACCAGTTCGCAATTTGCGCTGAAGCGGCCCAAGCCATGATTAAACAACGCACACTGAAAAATATTATCCGTGCCACAGGTGTAGGCCTGCACTCCGGTGAGAAGGTCTATCTGACCCTCAAGCCTGCGCCTGTCGACACTGGCATTGTGTTTTGTCGCGCTGACCTCGACCCTGTGGTGCAGATTCCTGCCCGCGCGGAAAACGTCGGTGAAACCACTATGTCGACGACGCTGATTAATGGCGACGTCAAAGTGGACACGGTAGAGCACTTGCTCTCGGCCATGGCTGGCCTGGGCATCGATAACGCCTACGTCGAGCTCTCCGCGTCCGAAGTCCCGATCATGGATGGCAGCGCTGGACCCTTCGTATTCCTGATTCAATCGGCAGGCCTGGAAGAACAGGACGCCGCCAAGAAATTCATCCGCATCCTGCGTGAAGTGACAGTGGAAGACGGCGACAAGCGCGCCACTTTCGTCCCTTTCGAAGGGTTCAAGGTGAGCTTCGAGATCGATTTCGATCACCCGGTATTCCGGGACCGCACCCAAAGTGCAAGCGTGGATTTTTCCAGCACTTCGTTCGTAAAAGAAGTCAGCCGCGCCCGTACCTTTGGTTTCATGAGTGATATCGAGTACCTGCGCAAGCACAACCTCGCACTCGGCGGCAGCGTTGAAAACGCAATCGTGGTCGATGCCGATGGCGTGTTGAACGAAGACGGCCTTCGCTATGAAGACGAATTCGTGAAGCACAAGATCCTCGATGCCATTGGCGACCTGTACCTGCTGGGTAACAGCCTGATTGGTGAGTTCAAGGGCTTCAAGTCCGGCCACGCACTGAACAACCAGCTGCTGCGCAAGTTGATTGAGCAGACAGATGCTTGGGAAGTGGTGACGTTCGAAGACGCCAGCACCGCACCAATCTCTTACATGCGCCCGGTTGCGGCGGTGTAAGTAAAAAACCTCTCTAGTTTTTTGAAGGCCATCCTTGGATGGCCTTTTTTTATGCCTGCAATTGCTCTAGTGCCTGATCTGGCCTCTTCGCGAGCAGGCTCGCTCCCACAGGGGAATGCATTTCAAATGTGGGAGCGAGCCTGCTCGCGAAGGCGTCGGTGCGATCGCCTCAGAACGTTCAGGCAGCCACCACCACCCGATTGCGCCCACTTTCCTTGGCCTGATAAAGCGCCTTGTCCGCCGCAAACAACAACTGCTCCAGCGTCATCTCACTCGCCGCCGTCCAGCTCGCGATGCCAATACTCACCGTCATCGGCCGCTCGGCCCCGTCGACCAATGGCAACTGCTCCACAGCCTGACGAATATGCTCGGCAATCTGCTGCGCGCCATGACCATCGGTCTCGGCGAGAATCACCGAAAACTCCTCACCCCCATAACGCGCTACCAGATCCGCTGGTCGCCGCACACTTTCAGTAATGACCCTAGCCAGCGTTTTCAACGCCTGATCCCCGGCCTGATGCCCATGCCGGTCATTGAAGGCCTTGAAGTGATCGGCATCGATCATCATCACCGACATCGGCTTGCCCGAGCGTTGGGCGCGGAACCACTCATGACGCAACGCTTGATCGAGCATCCGCCGATTGGCCACCCCCGTCAGTGCATCGGTGGCGGCCAGTTGCGCCAGCTCGCGCTCGGCCCGCTGGCGCAAGCGCAACTCGCGGGCCAGCAGCCAGGTCAGCCACAGCAAACCCACGCACAACACCCCCGTGGCGCCGCTGATCAACAGGGCGGTCCGACGCCATGTGCCGAACACCTCGTCGCTGGACAGCGCAACCATCACGATCAACGGCAGATTGCCGACCCGCGAATAGGTATAGAGGCGTTGTTGATGGTCGATGCTGGAAACGCTGTTGAAACTGCCATTGCCACTTTTGTCGCGCAGAATCCGTATGACGTTGGGCCGGTTGCCGAAGCTTTTGCCGATGGAATCACTTTGCAGATAAGGCTTTTGCGCCAGCAGGACGCCGTCGTTGTCGATGATGTTCAACGTGCTGTCTTTGCCAATGTCGAGGCTGTTGAACAACTGGTCGAAGTAATCGAGTTTCATCGACGCCACGGCCACACCGGCGAACTCACCGTTTTCCGAGGAGATCCGTCGACTGAAGCTGATTCGCCACTGGTTGGCTTCGTCGCAGTCGCAACGTGTCTTGAACGGGCGGCTGATAAACATGCCGACATCACGGTTGAATGCGTGGGCGAGGAAATAATCGCGGTCGGCAAAGTTGCCCGGTTTCGGCTCGACCCGCGAAGAGTCGGCAATGACGTTGCCGTGTTTGTCGAGCAGCAGAATGTCGCCCTTGAAGCGCGCGGTGGTGGAGCGGTCGAACAGCGCCAGATGACGGATCTGCGGTGAGACATCCTGCAGGTCATCACGCTGGGCTGCGGCGATCAGGCCTTGCAGCGTCAAGTCGTACAACTCGACGGTGCGCAGCACATCGGCGTCGATCAGTTGCGCGATGGTGGTGGCGCTGCGGGTGGCTGATTCCTGAGCGTTGGCGTGCTCGCGGATCAGCAGGAACGTGACGATGCACAGAATCGCGATCACGGTCAGCGAACTGCCGCAGATCAGCAGCAACTCGGGGCGTCCGGTCTTGCCCGCAACGGGTGGGGTACGGCTCGCGATCATGATTGGGCTGTCGGTTGGGGGGAGTCTTATAAGCGTAGTAGGCCAAACACCACAGCCGAAGCCAGAAACCATGCCCAATGTTGGAGCGAGCCTGCTCGCGAAAGCGCCATGTCATTCAACCTGGATGTCGAATGGTAGACCGCTTTCGCGAGCAGGCTCGCTCCCACAGGGTGCATCGCTGAATTCAAGACGCTGTTATGGCGCCGATCTTAGAAGACGTTGATCGGGTAGTCGATGATGACGCGGTATTCATCTGTATCCGAATCAATCACGCCGTAGCCGTTGCCGCCTCGGTTGGTCGCCCATTGCAGATGCAGCGCCAGATCCTTGGCCTGACCGCTCTGCACCACGTACTGCAAGTCGAGATCGCGTTCCCAGTGTTTGGCGTTGCGGCCATCGGCGCTGTACCAGTTGGAATAGCCTTTGCTGTCAGGGTCGACCTTGGTCAGATCCACCGTGCCGCGCGAGTAGGAGACCGACGAGGTCAGCCCCGGCATGCCGACACCGGCAAAGTCATAGGCGTATTTAAGCTTCCACGAGCGTTCGTTCGGGCCGTTGAAGTCGGAGTACTGCTGCGAGTTATCCAGATAAACGCTGTCGCCCTGGCTGATGTAATCGAACGGCGTATTACCGTTGACCCGCTGATACGCGGCGGTAACGCTGTGATTACCCACGCCAACGGTGAAATGCAGGCTGTAGGTGTTGTTGTCGATGTTGCCCAGCAGTGCATCGCCGGTGTCCTGCGTGTGATAGAAGTGCAGGCCCGGGTTGAGGCTGACCAGGTCGTTCAACTGCCAGGTGTAGTCGAGGTCGTAGTAGTACTGGTTCCAGATGTTCTTCAGCTCGGACGCGTAGAGGCTGCTGGTCAGACCTTCGACACCGCTCCAGGCCACGCCGGCCCAGTTCAGGTGCTGACTCTCGTCGCCCTCGGCCAATGTCCCGTAGGAAGTGCCGATGCGGGTGTGGCCGCTCTGGTTGTAAGGCTTGGTGAAACTGGCCTGGCCACCTTCAATCAACCAGCCATCGAAGCTGTGGTTGGTCAGGCTCACACCACGGAAGGTCTGCGGCAGCATGCGCGTGTCACCGCCGGCAATCACCGGGTTGGTGAGGAACAGGTCACCGGCCTTCAACTCGGTATCGAACGCGCGCATTTTCAGCGTGCCCCCTGCGGTGGAAAATGCCCCCGGTGCTTTGCCGCCGTTCTCTCTGACCGGCAGGATGCTCGAACCGTCGGTGCCGCCACCGCCATCCAGTTTCAGCCCGAGCATGGCGTGGGCATCAATGCCGAAACCGAGCGTGCCTTCGGTGTATCCCGACTGGAAAACCCCGAGAAAGCCCTGACCCCACTCGATGTTGTCGTCCGCTTTCTGCAAGCGGTTGCGATTCATGTAGTAGTTGCGGGCGTTGAGGTTGAGGCTCGAACCCTCGACAAAACCTTCCTTGGCAGGCTCGTCGGCGTGAGCGGCAGGGGCAATCGTTGCGGTAATTGCAATGAGCAGCGGGATGAAGCGAACTGGGTAACGCACGTGCAATGGAGCTCCTTGGGTCAACTGGCGCCTCTATATTTTGAGGCGCTCGATGTTTCTTGTTGTTACAGACGAACCAAACGGCTTTCAGACCACAACGAAAAAAGGCCGCTGAAAGGCAGCGGCCTGGAATGACGACGGTTGAACGGGAAGAGCCAAACAACCGCGTCGAGGGAAACGTTGGCGCGGAGCGCGACTCAGCTGTCTGTCTCGCTCGCTTGAGTCTGGGAAGTGGCAGCCTGCGGGGCTTGCGAGGCGTCCTGAGCCTTGGCCATCACTTCGGCCTGATGCTGATCGAAGGCCTGAGCGCGAGCGACATTTTGCGCCACGAACGACTGCGATTCTTCAGCCATCGCCATCGGCGACAGGATCAATGAGGACAAAACGAACGCGCTGGCAATACCCATACTGTTGGACATCTTGAAAACCTTCTCGCTTGGCGAGTGCTGTTTGGTGCGGGCAAAGATAAGGTCGCTGGGCGTTGGGAAACAGCGTGATTTTCATAAATGACTGTTACAGCAGAAGCAAAAGTCACCCCCTCACCCCAGCCCTCTCCCCCAGGGGGGCGAGGGGGAAAGGGAGCCGATCGGGGCTTTTCAAAGCCTGAGTTCGACTGGATATTTCAGGTCGGTGTACCTTGAAAGAACAACGCGGTCAGTCCCCTCTACCTCCGGGCGCTCCGAAGTTTTGGGAGGGCTAGGGTGAGGGGCTTTTCAGACCGGCAAATAAATCCCGAAGGTATTCATCCCCCGATCACTGCGCACAAACACATCCCCGCCATGCATCAGCGCAATCGCCTTGACGATCGCCAGCCCCAAGCCATGGTTATTACCGCTGTTACTACGAGACGCATCGACCCGATAAAAGCGCTCGAACAACCGTGGCAAATGCTCGCTGGCAATCGGCGATCCGGGGTTGGCCACTCCAATACTCACCTGATGTTCTTCAACCTCAATGTGAACCTCGATCACCTGACCCGGCCCGGTATGCTGCACCGCATTGCTCAGTAAGTTGATCAACGCCCGACGCAAATGCGCGACCTCGATCTGCACCAGTGCATCACCGCTGACCTGCACTTCAACCTGTGCGTCTTCAAGAATGAAATCCAGATATTCCAGCGTCGTCGCCACCTCATCAGCCAGCGAAGTGGAGGTGAGTTTGGTCGCCTTGTTGCCCTGATCGGCACTGGCCAGAAACAGCATGTCATTGATGATCGAGCGCAGCCGTTCCAGTTCTTCCAGATTGGATTGCAGCACTTCGAAGTAGTGTTCTGCAGAGCGTCCACGGGTCAGCGCCACTTGCGTCTGGCCAATCAGATTGGTCAGCGGCGAACGCAGTTCATGGGCAACGTCGGCGTTGAACGATTCCAGCCGCGAGTAGGCGACTTCAACCCGTTCCAGCGTCGAGTTGAACGAGTCGACAAATTGCTCAAGCTCCGGTGGCAGCGGTGACAAACGCAAACGCCCGGCGCGTAGTGGTGGCGCCAATCGCTGAGCCTCGTGGGACAGTTTGATCAACGGCTTCAAACCAATCCGGGCGACCCAATAACCTAGCGCCGAGGCCATCAGCACACCGACAATCGCCAGCCCGATCAGGGCGATCAACAGATTGTGCTGAGTCTCATGAAAGGTCTCGGTATCGATGCCGATCATGAAGCGCAGCGGCGGGCGCTGATCTTTGGCCGGCAGCTCGGTCAGCAGTACTTTCAACGGATAAGGATGGTTGGGCAACTGCAGGTCATGCATGCCCAGCGGGCCTTGGGCGAAGGCCCGAATCGCGGCGTCCGGCTGACCGTATTCGTAACCCGGATCGCCGCTCACCGCCCAGAACCGAATGCGTTTGTCCTCTTCGCCGAGCAGCTTCAACTTGGCGTTTATCTTCAGCCAATGCTCTGGCGTGCCAAAGCGATTGAGCGCCGATTCGAGCACGCTATAACGCGCATCCAGCTCGGCTTCCGGGAGCAATCCCAAGCCTTTGTCGACCTGCTGATACAACGCGCCGCCGATCAACAGAAACACCACTAACGCCACCAGCGTGAACATTCCGCTCAGGCGCAGGGCAATCGAATTACTGGACACCACGGCTCTCCAGCACATAACCCATGCCGCGAATGGTGTGCAGCAACTTCTCGTCGAACGGCCCGTCGAGCTTGGCGCGCAGGCGTTTGATCGCCACTTCGACGACGTTCGCATCGCTGTCGAAATTGATGTCCCAGACCATCTCGGCGATGGCGGTTTTCGAAAGAATTTCACCTTGCCGGCGGGCCAGTACGCTAAGCAGCGAAAACTCTTTGGCCGTCAGATCCAGTCGGGTGCCAGCGCGAGTGGCCTTGCGGCTGATCAGATCTATCCACAGGTCGGCGATGCTCACCTGCACCGGTTCATGCCCGCCACTGCGCCGGGTCAGCGCTTGCAGGCGCGCGACCAGTTCAAGGAAGGAAAACGGTTTGCCGAGGTAATCGTCGGCACCGTCGCGCAGGCCTTTGATGCGGTCTTCGACGCGCTCGCGGGCGGTGAGCATGATCACCGGGGTCTGCTTGCGTGCACGCAATGCGCGCAGTACGCCGAAGCCGTCGAGGCCCGGCAACATGACGTCGAGGACGATCACCGCGTAGTCGCTTTCCAGCGCCAGATGCAGACCCTCGACGCCGTCGCGGGCCAGATCCACGGTGTAACCCTGTTCCGTCAGACCGCGGTGTAGATAGTCCGCGGTTTTTTCCTCGTCTTCGATAATCAGAACGCGCATGACCCTGCCTCAGTCTGTGGTCGCCAATGCCGGTGCGGGCGATGGGGCTGGTGGGTGTGAGTGCCGGTGAAACAGCCGCTCGAGCCACAAGTATATGACTGGAGTGGTAAACAACGTCAGCATCTGGCTGACCAGCAAACCGCCCACCACCGCGATCCCCAGCGGCTGGCGCAACTCGGCGCCGGTGCCGTAACCGAGCATCAGCGGCAGGGCGCCGAGCAGGGCGGCGAGGGTGGTCATGATGATCGGCCGGAATCGCGTGATGCACGCCTCGAAAATCGCATCCTGCGGCGACAGGCCTCGGTGTCGTTGGGCTTCGAGGGCGAAGTCGATCATCAGGATGCCGTTCTTCTTGACGATACCGATCAGCAACACCAGACCGATCAGCGCCATGATCGAAAAGTCCTGGCCGCAGATCCACAGCATGATCACCGCGCCCAAACCCGCCGCCGGCAGCGTCGAGATGATCGTCAGCGGGTGCACGAAGCTTTCATAAAGCACACCGAGAATGATGTACACCGCCACCAGCGCCGCGAGAATCAGCCACGGCTGACTGGCCAGCGAACTCTGGAACGCCTGCGCCGCGCCCTGGAAATTGCCGCTGATCGCGGTGGGCATGCCGATCTCGGCCTTGGCCTGATTGAGCAGAATTACCGCATCACCCAACGCCACGCCGGGCGCCAGATTGAACGACAGGTTGGCGGCCGGGAACATGCCATCGTGGGCAATCGACAACGGGCCAATAGTCGGCGCATCGAACTTGGCCAGCGCCGACAGCGGCACCATCTCGCCACTCAGCGGCGAGCGCAGGTAAAAGTAGTTGAGGCTTTCGGCCTTGCCGCGTTGTTTGGTGTCCAGCTCCAGAATCACGTTGTACTGGTTGACCTGGGTCTGGAATTCATTGATCTGCCGTTGACCGAAGGCGTCGTACAGCGCCTCGTCGACATCGCTGGCGGTCAGGCCAAAACGCGCGGCGGCGCTGCGGTCGATGCTGATGTGGGTGATGCTGCCGCCCAGTTGCAGGTCGTTGGAAATGTCGCGGAACGCTGGGTTGCTGCGCAGTTTTTCGGTGAGGCGTTGCGTCCATGTCGCGAGGGTTGCGCCGTCGTTACTCTTGAGCACGTATTGATACTGCGCGCGGCTCGGGCCGGAGCTGAGGTTGATGTCCTGGCCGGCGCGCAGATAGAGGACGATGCCGGGGACTTTCATCAGTTGCGGACGGATGCGGTCGATGAACTGGCTGGCGCTGACATCACGGTCGCCGCGTTTTTTCAGGGCGATCCAGAAGCGGCCGTTGGCGATGGTCTGGTTGCTGCCGGACACGCCGACCGAATGGGAGAACGCCTGCACGGCCGGATCGGCAGCGACGATTTCGGCCATGGCCAAGTGTTTTTTCACCATGTCGCCGTAGGAAATATCCGCAGCGGCTTCGGTGGTGCCGAGGACGAAACCGGTGTCCTGCACCGGGAAGAAGCCCTTGGGGATAAAGATGTAACCGCCGATGGCCATGGCCAGCGATAAACCGAACACGCCGATCATCAGTTTCTGATGGGCGAGGGCGCGGCGCAGTCCTCGTTCGTACCAGCCGAGCAGGCGTTCGCTGAAACCCGGTTTGTCGTGGGCGTGGTGCACCGGTTTACGCATGAACAATGCAGCGAGAGTCGGCGCCAGGGTCAGCGAGACCACCACGGAAATCATGATGGTGGAGGTTGCGGTCAGGGCGAACTCCTTGAACAGACGCCCGACCACACCGCCCATGAACAGCAGCGGAATAAACGCCGCCACCAGCGAGAAACTGATCGAAACTACCGTGAAGCCGATCTCGCCGGCGCCCTTGATCGCCGCTTCGCGCATATCGTCGCCGGCCTCCAGATGCCGGTGGATGTTCTCCACCACCACGATCGCATCGTCGACCACAAATCCCACGGCCACCACGATCGCCACCAGCGTCAGGTTGTTCAGGCTGAAACCGAGGATATACATCAGCGCGAAACTGGCGATCAACGACACGCCGAGCACCGCCGAAACAATCAAGGTCGCTGACAATTGGCGCAGAAACAGCGCCATCACCGCGACCACCAGCAGGATCGCGATCAATAGGGTGATCTCGACCTCATGCAGCGAGGCACGAATGGTTTGGGTGCGGTCGATCAGGGTTTTCACTTGCACCGAAGCTGGCAACATCGCTTCAAGGCCGGGCAGGGCGGCTTGAATGCGGTCAACGGTTTCAACGATGTTCGCGCCCGGTTGACGCGAGATCACCAGATTCACCCCCGGTTGATCACCGGCCCACGCTTGCACGTAGGCATCTTCCGAACCGTTGACGACTTTGGCGACATCGCGCAGGTGAACCGGCGCGCCATCCTTGTAGGAAACGATGAGTTGGCTGTAGTCCTCGGGGTGGAACAACTGGTCGTTGGTCGACAGCGTCGAGATGCTCGATTCGCCGTACAGCGCACCTTTGGCCAAGTTAAGGCTGGTCTGCTGGATCGCCAGACGAATGTCGGCGAGGGTCAGGCCGATCGCCGCGAGTTTGTCGGCCGAGGCTTGTACGCGAATCGCCGGACGTTGCTGACCGGTGATGTTGATTTGTCCCACGCCGTCGATCTGACTGATCTGACGCGAGAGCAGGGTTTCCACCAGATCGCTGAGTTCGGTGCCGGGCATTTGCGTCGAGCTGACGCTGAGGATCAGCACCGGGCTGTCGGCCGGGTTGACCTTCTTCCAGGTCGGTAGCGTCGGCATGTCCTTGGGCAGTTTGCCGGCGGCGGTGTTGATCGCCGCTTGGACTTCCTGCGCGGCGGTGTCGATGCTTTTATCGAGGGTGAATTGCAGGGTCAAAAGGCTGGAGCCCAAGGCACTGCTGGAGGTCATCTGGGTCATGCCGGGGATGGCACTGAATTGCACCTCCAGCGGCGTGGCCACGGACGAGGCCATGGTGTCGGGGCTGGCGCCTGGCAACTGCGCGGACACCTGAATTGTCGGAAATTCCGCTTCCGGCAGTGGGGCAATCGGCAAGCGCGGGAAGGCAATCAAACCGACCAGCACCAGAGCGATGGTCAGCAGGATTGTGGCGACCGGGTGATCGATGCACCACGTCGAAACGCCTTTGTGCGCCTTCATGGTTTCGGCTCCGCCTGCACCACTTGCGGCGGCTCGCTCATGACTTGCACGGTCGAGCCGGGTTTGAGCCGCGACTGGCCGTCGGTGACCAGCACGTCACCGGCCTTCACACCTTTGATGATGTCCTGGCCGCTGCCTTGGTAAACCATCTGCACTTGCACGGCTTCGACCTTGTCGCCGTTCACGCGGTAAACGAAGTGTTGGTCGAGGCCACGTTGTACGACGGTGGGCGGAACCACCAGCGCATCTTTGTCGAGGGCTGTCTGAATTTTTACCGTGACCAGCAGGCCGGGCCAGAGCTTCTGGCTGGCGTTGGCGAATTCGGCTTTGGCACGGATGGTGCCGGTGTTGGCGTTGATCTGGTTGTCGATCAGGGTCAGGTGACCTTCGCCGAGCAGGTTGCCGGTTTCACCGTCGGTGTCGGCGCCGATGTACGCCTTGACCTGTGCGCGCTGTGGATCGTTGATCAGGCCTTGCAGGGTCGGCAGCATTTGCTGGGGCAGGGAAAATTCGACGGCAATCGGGTCGATCTGGGTGACGGTGAACAGGCCGGCGGTGTCGGTCATGCGCAGGAAGTTGCCTTCGTCGACGGTGCGAATACCGACGCGGCCGGTGACCGGGGAGCGGATCTGCGTGTAGGAAAGTTGTACTTGTGCGGAATCGATGGAGGCCTGGTTGCCTTGGGCGGTGGCCTTCAATTGGTTGACCAGGGCTTGTTGCTGGTCGTAGGTCTGTTTCGAGATGCCGTCGTCGACGGTGAGCAGTTTGTAGCGTTTGAGGTTGACCAGGGCGACTTGCAGTTGCGCCTGGCTTTCGCCCAGTTGCGCGCGGGCCTGGTCGAGGCTGGCGCGGATTGAGCGGTCGTCGATGGTGGCCAGCAGGTCGCCGGCTTTGACGAGCTGGCCTTCTTTGACGAGGATTTTGGTGAGGATGCCGTCTATTTGTGGGCGCACTACGACGCTGTGTAATGAGAGTACGGAGCCGATGCCGCTGGTGTAGCGGGGGACGTCTTTTGCGCTGACCGCTATGACTCGCACGGGGATGGCGGTGGGGGTGGCGAGTTTGGTGGGGGCGGGTTTCAGGGCGTACCACAGACCTGCGCCTGCGAGGGCGATCAATAGGGTGGCGAGCAGGGCTTTGTTCTTTTGGATTCGCATGCGGGGTGGGCGCCGGACGGAGTTTGGGCAGGGTTAGGGTCTTTATAAACTTGTTTGGGGGTCAGGAGGGTGACGGCTAGCTGTCGGCGCTGTCAGTTTCGCTGTGTACATATCCGTTGCTGCGGTAACGGCGGCTTAGGGTTTCGCCCTTACGGCGACTCACTTTTTTACAAGCGCCTAAAAAAGTAAGCAAAAAACGCTTGCTCCTACGTACGGCCCGCTCGCTGGGGCTCGGGGTTCCTTCGCTCCGGGATCGATCCGGGCGCAGCGCCTACGGTTTGCTTCGCTGCACCTCCTCTCGCTGTGTTTGGCTGCGCCAAACGGTCGCTGCGCTCCTACGCCCGGATCAATCCCTCCACTCAGCCTTCCGACGTCGCCCGCGGATCAAGATCAAGAGCAGGCGAGCTGACACTCGGCCTATTGAGTGGTGAGGAGCGGGTGTTCGGCTTTGGTTTTTTGGTGGATTTGCCCCTCACCCCAGCCCTCTCCCGAGGGAGAGGGAGCCGATTTGTGGGCTTTTCAAGATCTGAATTCAACGCGGCACTGCACGTCGGCGTAACTCTCCCAAACACCTCGGTCAGTCCCCTCTCCCTTCGGGAGAGGGCTAGGGTCAGGGGCTTTTGATCTGTTTCAGAATCTGAGTTCGGCTCGGTATTTCACGTCGACGTACTTCGCCCAAACACCTCAATCAGTCTCCTCTCCCTCCGGGAAAGGGCCAGGGTGAGGGGCTTTTGATCTGTTTCAAAACCTGAGTTCAACACGGTATCGCACGTCGGCGTAGCTCTGCCAAACACCTCGGTCAGTCCCCTCTCCCTTCGGGAGAGGGCTAGGGTGAGGGTTGGCTTTGGCTGTTTAAATTTGTGTCAAATAACCAGAACCTTCCCACAAGGTTTTCAGGTTGTCCGTCGGACGTGCGCTCTCTAGTCTTTGGCTGTCGCCGAAAACTCGGTGATCGGGTGTGAGAACCCTGAAAAATTAGTGAATCAGTCCATCAGTCCGCATAATTGCCGGCGGCTTGTCCGCTGCCTGCAAATGCTTCATGGCGGCTATGTGCGGGCAGACTTCGGTCTGGCCGGTTTCCTATTTTTCCGGTTTCTCACCCCGCACATAGCTGCCACCCACTTCGCCGCGTGAGAAACGGCAAGGGATGGCTCCCATTTGCAAAATAGGGTTTCCAATGACTAAGCCAGTTCCAGATCCACCCATCGATCCCACCACCCCACTCGAAGACGCCATCCGCGCTGACGACCAGATAAAAACCCGCGAAGCCATCAAGCGCGCTCTCGATTTCTACCTCTGTCCCGAACCGGTCAAACCGCGTCAGCCCAGTACGATGTTCCTCATCCACCCGAACATCGACACCGAAAGCCTACTCGCTCACGCCTGCGAATCGCTGGCTTCAGCCAATGTCATGGCCGGTGATCTGGCTGATCAGCTCAGTCGCCCGCAGCGCAGCACGGCGCTAGCGATCCAGCAGATTGTCATGCTTGCCGAGCTGGCGGTGAACCGGGCGCTGGATCGGGTTGATCCTCAGGGTTGAACACCGCTTCATCGTTCATCGCCAGCAGGCTGGCTCCCACAGTTAAAACGCATTCCAATTGTAGGAGTGAGCCTGCTCGCGATGGCGGTATAACGGTCCCAAAAAGGGACCGATCAGTCCCAATCAGGGACTTATTTACCCACTACGCTTCTCAAGATCCGTCCCTGCACGCGGATAAACATTGTGTAGCCCGGGTTCTCTGGGCCGCTCACCCCGGGAGTGTCTTGAAATGAAGCTGAAAACCGCTCTGCCATCTGTGCTCCTCTTGCTTCCACTCACTACGTTTGCAGCGCCTGCCAGTCAATCCGGCGAGATCCGCTTCGCCGGGCAAATCGTTGACTCGGGTTGTCAGGTCGGACCAGTCGGGGCGTTTGCGTCTCGTGAGTCTCGCCAGATCGAAATCAAGCCGGTGTGAAAGTCGATGTCGACACCGATCGCAACGCTTGCAGTCATCAGTCGCTGCCGATTTCCATGCGCTACGAAGCACTCAAGACCTCGACTGACAAAGGCATCGTCACCATCACCTACCTGTAAACCGTTCGGCGTGCGCTGCAAATCTTCAGGTGCCCAACCTTGGCGCACAGGTATACTGCGCGCCTTCGCGGCTCACTGATCGGGCCCGACTTTTTGCTTTCCGGAGCTTTTATGACTTCCCCGACCCTGCCGCCGGTTGACGACGCTGTTAGCGATGTCCCGGCTGAACTGGCCGACACCAGCGATACCAAAGCCGATATCCCGGCGTTCAAATTTCCGTTCAAACCGGGCGAACTGGCTTCTGCCAAAGGCTCGAACCAGCCGTGGTACAAGAACGGCGCCAAGAACGGCCACACCAAGACCCCGGGCATGGCGCCGCCGGGCACCCGTCGTTCGATGGGTAAGCGCTGAGTTTTAATCCTG
This sequence comes from Pseudomonas sp. R84, assembly GCF_009834515.1. Lineage (NCBI taxonomy): Bacteria > Pseudomonadati > Pseudomonadota > Gammaproteobacteria > Pseudomonadales > Pseudomonadaceae > Pseudomonas > Pseudomonas sp. R84. Next base: position 5,379,371 of record NZ_CP019426.1, on the reverse strand, counting down.
CCTGCGCTCAACGCGGCGATTGATACTGCCTGTGCCGGACCTTTCGCTGGCTTGCCAGCGATGAGGCCCGGGCGGACGCTGAAGAAACTGGATCAAGCCGCCCGCAGCGAAATAAACGCATACGTCTGCGCGGGTTCAGTCACCACCTGCGCTCCGGCCGCCAACACTTGCCCGGCCACATCATCTCCGGACACATGAAACACCCACTCACTCGGAGCAGTTGCCAGCGGTTGCGCGGTAACCTGATCAATCACCGCAGCAAACGCCTCCATGTTCGGCAAGTACGCAGTAAACCCGTCTCCTTTCAGCGCTGTGGTACGAATCCCCAGCATCGCGCAGATCGCGTCCTTGATGCCGATATCATCTCGATCCGCCTGACGCGAGCGCTGAATCAACTCCACCAGTTCCTGATCCACCAACTCACCGCCAGCAATCAACACCGGCCCCTGTTGCCAGGACTCCGGCGGACAATCCTTGGCGGCCGGGTTGAGCGGTATATGCGGATTGATTTCCGCCGGATAGATGCGACACACCAACGGCCGCCGCTCGTAGATCCGGCACAGTTTGTCTTCGTCAAGATTCCGGCAGGGGCCGACGTTGTAAGCGGCGAAGGTGATCGCCACATGGGCGTTCGTTGCGCCGCTGCGAACGACCACTGAGCGCCGTTCGGCATGTTCACGCTGCTGCGCCGGTAAACCCAGGCCATTACCAAGAAAGGCCTCGACCAACACGATCACCTGACCGCCATCCGCCGCCCACATGCGGGCTTCGGCCAGGGTCAGCGGGACATGGTGATCGGTGCAGCATTTGCCGCAGCCTACGCAGGAAAACGTCGTATTCATTGAGCGATCTGTCTTCAATCAGGGTGTGAAACGGTGGCGGAAAACCACCGCACAGGCGCGGATCGAAGCAAGTTATGCGCCATTCACTGGGTTTTGCCGGTCGGACGGATCGAGTCCCACTCGGTGACGAAAGCAGTTTTCGATTTTTTGTTGTACAGGCACAGCTCGGCGCCTTGCTGGCCTTTCATGTGTTTTTGCGGGTATTGGCCTTGCAGCAGAATGGCGGTGTAGCCGACACGGTCATCGAATTGTGCGGGCGTGCCGACGGGTTTGGCGTTTTTCAGGCCGCTGGCTTTGGTGCAACTGGCGAGCACGGTTTTGTCGTAGGCGGCCCAGGCGTCGGGGCTGGAGGCGTGGGCTTGGGAGGTGAGGGCGGTGAGGCAGAGCAGGCTTGCGGTGAGGGTTTTCATGGTGGGCGTCCTTGGTCGTGGGTGGCCAAGGTTGGAGTGTGCCGGGGGTGAAAAGTTGTCTGGGGTGGCCCCATCGCGAGCAGGCTCACTCCTACATTTTGGAATGCATTCCCCTGTAGGAGTGAGCCTGCTCGCGATGACGGACTTTCAGTCCGGCACCAACTCCCGCCGGACCACATACATCCCGGCACTTTCATACAAGCGCTGCGCCCGCCGGTTGTCTTCCAGCACCTTCAGATCAACAAACCCTTCGCGGCGTTGCTGAAACACCTTGAATGCATTGAGCAGCAACGCCCGGCCCAGTCCGCGGCCCTGCATGCGCGGATGCACCACCAGATTCTTGATATAGGCGCTGGTCCAGCATTGCGCCACACCGACCACGCCTTCGCCATCACGGGCAATTAAACACAGCGTCGGATCATATTCAGGATCGGTCTCGAACTGTTGCTGCCAAGCGTCCAGTGCTGGTACCCGGCCGCCGCCTTCGTGATAACCGAGTTGCATCAAATGATGCACGTCCGCCGCCATTCCGACGGAGTACGTGCACAGTTCAATGTCTTGTGGCCAAGGTGCATCCGGCGCGTCCTTACCGAGGTCGCGCCGCATCAAAAAACAGTACGTCTCAGCCAAGACTCAGTGCCCGTGTGCCGCGACGTGTTTGGCCGCTTCGATCAGGCAGTGGGTCAGTTCCGGCGAGGAGAACTTGGTCAGTACGCCATTCGCCCCGGCCAGACGCGCTTTCTCGCTGTTCATCGCGCTGTCGAGCGAGGTGTGCAGCAGCACGTACAGATGGGCGAAGTCCGGGGTCTCGCGCAAAGTGCGGGTGAAGGCGTAGCCGTCCATCTCGGACATTTCGATGTCGGAGACAATCAGGTTGATTTGTTGCGCCGTGCCTTGCAGGTCGAGCAGGCAGTCGATGGCTTCCTTGGCACTGCGTGCGGTGTGGCATTGCAGGCCGAGGTTGCGCAGGGTGTGCACCGATTGCTGCAGCGCCACCTGGCTGTCGTCGACCACCAGAATCCGCGCGTTGCCGAGCACATCAGCGTCTTCCATGCTCAGGTCGGTCGGGGCCATTTCGATCTGCGCCGGGGCGATGCTGTGGATAACTTTTTCGATATCCAGCACCTGCACCAGTGTGCCGTCCACCGAGGTCACGCCGGTGATGTAGGCGCGCGAACCGCCGGAGCCGAACGGCGGCGGTTTGATGTCGGTGGTCAGGCAGTGGACGATTTTGCTCACCGCTTGTACGTGCAGGCCCTGCTTGGAGCGGCTGACGTCGGTGACGATCAGGCAGCCGCCGTTGGGATCTTCCAGCGGGCGCTCGCCGATGGCGCGGCTGAGGTCGATGACCGACAGCGAGGCGCCGCGCAACGTGGCGATACCTTTCACGTGCGGGTGCGACTCCGGCAGTTTGGTCAGCGGCGGGCAGGGGATGATTTCACTGACTTTCAGCAGGTTGATCGCCATCAACTTGCCGCTGCGCAAGGTAAACAGCAGAAGCGAAAGTGAGTCTGCGCGGGCTTTGGTGGAGGACATATGAACCTTCTGTGGAAAGGTGGTGGGCGAGGGTGCAAATCGCCAGAAACTATTGATGCCGGGTTATCGGCGTTAAAGGGGTGGGCTTTAGGTTAGTTGTCGGGTGGCGTGCAGATCAAAAGCCAAAGCCCCTCATCGGAACGCCGCCCGCCCAGCCCTCTCCCGGAGGGAGAGGGGGCCGATTGGGGGATATTGTAGTAATTCACCGATCTGAACCTGCTCTGCTGAATCCATAATCGACTCGATGTTTCAGGTCGGCGTATTACGCAAAACACCTCGGTCAGTCCCCTCTCCCTCAGGGAGAGGGCTAGGGTGAGGGTGTGCTTTTAGCTCTTCATCCCGAGCCGTTTGGCCATCCGCCCAAGATTCGCCCGATCCAGCCCCAACTCCCGCGCCGCACTCGCCCAGTTATCCTGATTACGCTCCAGCGCCGCACTGATCAAGCGCCGCTGATACTGCTCGGTCGCACTGCGCAAATCCCCACTGATCAGCGGCATCTCAGCCACGACACCGGCAACAGCCTCAACCGAGTTATCCACAACCTCGCGCGGCAAATCCAGATCCGCCGCGCTCAAACTGAGAATCTTCGGCCGCACCTTGCAGTTGCCCAGCGCCTTCAGCGCACTGCGGCCGATCAAGTGTTCCAGCTCACGCACGTTGCCTGGCCAAGTGTAGGCGAGCAGTGCTTCCTGGGCGTCGCTGTTCAGGCGCAGGCTGTTGAGGCCCATGCGCGAGCGATTCTGTTCGAGGAAGAAACCACTGAGCAGCAACACATCGCGGCCGCGATCACGCAGCGCCGGCACGCGCAACGGGTAGACGCTGAGGCGATGGTAGAAGTCGGCACGATAGCGACCGCTGCGCACTTCCTCGGCGAGGTCGCGGTTGGTCGCGGCAATCAGGCGCACATCGACCTGATGCTCCTTGTCCGAGCCCAAACGCTGCAACTGGCCGCTCTGCAAGACGCGGAGCAATTTCGCCTGCACGGTCAGGGACAATTCACCGACCTCATCGAGAAACAGCGTGCCGCCATTGGCCAGTTCGAACTTGCCACGCCGGTCGCTGGTGGCGCCGGTGAAGGCGCCGCGCACGTGGCCGAACAGTTCGCTTTCGACCAGCGTATCCGGCAGCGCGGCGCAGTTGAGGCTGATGATCGGTTTGTCGGCGCGCGGTGAGGCGGCGTGAATGGCTTGGGCGACCAGCTCTTTGCCAACGCCGGTTTCGCCGGTGATCAACACGGTCAGATCGCTGCCGCCGACCAGATTGATCTCTTCCACTAACTTCTTCAGCGCCTTGCTCTGACCGATCATTTCGCGATTCTGCTGGCCGCTCGCCTGACGATAAACCTCGGCGCGCTGATGTTCGTCTTCTGCGCGATTGGCCAGGCGTTGAATACGTTCGGCGGCATTGACCGTGGCCGAGGCCAGGCTGGCGAAGGCTTGCAAGGCATCGAGTTCGATCGGCTCGAACCGCTCGGGATCGAGAGCGTCGAGGGTAATCAGGCCCCAGAGTTTTTCATCGACGAATAAAGGACAGCCGAGGCAATCGTGGACTTCGAGGTGTTCGTCGAGGCCATCGACCAAGCCGTCATAAGGATCGGGCAAGTCGCTGTCGGCGGCGAATCGCGTGGGTCCGGCACCGCTCAAGAGTATTTCAAAGCGCGGGTGTTCGCTGACCTTGAAGCGCCGGCCGAGGGTGTCGGTGCTTAAACCGTCCACCGCCAGCGGCACCAGCGCTTCGCCGTCGAGGCGCAACAACGCTGCAGCGTCGCAGGGCAGCAAGGCGCGCATGGCTTCCAGTAAACGTCGATAACGCTCGCCCTCGGGCAGTTCGCGGGACAAGTCGGAGACGAGAGGCAGCAGGGCGGTCAGCAGGGATTTGGCGGTCATGGTCTTGTAGTCAAAGAGACAAGATGTAGTCCGGATGACTATAAGGGGCTTTGAGTCTTTATGACTACGATATTTTCAAGCTATTGATTTATATGGATAAATAAGTTGGCACGGAACCTGATAACCCTAAGGTAACTTTTCAAGAAAGCTCAGGAGTCATTCTTATGCTTAGCGTCCAGGATCGTGCCATCGTCAAATCAACCGTGCCTCTGTTGGAAAGCGGCGGTGAAGCGCTGATCACTCACTTCTACCGCATGATGCTCTCTGAATACCCTGAGGTCCGCCCGCTGTTCAACCAGGCGCACCAGGCCAGCGGCGATCAGCCTCGCGCCTTGGCTAACGGCGTATTGATGTATGCACGGCACATCGATCAGCTCGACCAGTTGGGCGATCTGGTGGCGAAGATCATCAACAAGCATGTGGCCCTGCAGATCCTCCCGGAGCACTACCCGATTGTCGGCGCCTGTTTGCTGCGCGCCATCTCCGAAGTGCTCGGCGAAGAGATCGCCACGCCAGAAGTGATGAGCGCCTGGGGCGCGGCGTACGGCCAATTGGCGGACATTCTGATCGGCGCCGAAACCGCCATCTACGACCAGAAAGAACAAGCCGTCGGCGGCTGGCGCGGGGCGCGTGAGTTCATCGTTGCGGCCAAGGTCGAGGAGAGTGCAGAAATCATCTCCTTCTACTTCGAGCCTGCTGACAAAGGCCCGATCCTCGCGGCCGAACCGGGTCAGTACATCGGCATGAAGCTGATCCTCGACGGCGAAGAAATCCGCCGCAACTACTCGCTGTCGGCCCTGGCGAACAAGGGTCAGTACCGCATCAGCGTCAAACGCGAACCGGGTGGTCGTGCGTCCAATCACTTGCACGATCAACTGCAGGTCGGCGCGAGCATCCAGCTGTTTCCACCATCGGGCGAGTTCACCTTGACCGCGAGCGATAAGCCGTTGGTGTTGATCAGCGGCGGCGTCGGCATCACGCCAACTCTGGCGATGCTTGAAGCCGCGCTGGAAACCAAGCGTCCGGTGCACTTTATCCACTGCGCGCGTAACGGCAGCGTGCATGCGTTCCGTGACTGGATTGATGATCTGGCTGAGCGTAATCCGCAACTCAAGCGTTTTTACTGCTACGCCGAAGATGACGGTGTCAGCCCGGCGGCGGACAAGGTCGGGATGCTGGATCAGGCACTGCTGGGCGAGTGGTTGCCGGCTCAGCGTGATGTCGACGCTTACTTCCTTGGACCGAAGGGTTTCATGGGTGCGATCAAGCGTCATCTGAAGGCGCTGGGTGTGCCGGAGAAGCAGAGTCGTTATGAGTTCTTCGGGCCGGCTTCGGCTCTGGAATAATCCTTAAGACTGAGTCGCCTTCATCGCGAGCAGGCTCACTCCTACAGGGGCTGTGGCGTACATGAGAATGGTGTACGACGCAGATCCCTTGTAGGAGTGAGCCTGCTCGCGATGGCCGTTACAGGATTCAGATTCTTGAAAAGTGTTTAAAGGTTAATCGTTTCTTAACCGCTTTATCGTTTATTCCCCCGGTGTAGACTTGCGACAACCTTCAGCCGCGAGCCGGTTGAACCATGGACATTAAAGGGAAACGCGATGAGCGAGGAAACGATTCGGTTGGGCCGTGAGCGGCGCTTTCTGGTGCTGTTGGGCATCATCTGCCTGGCACTGATCGGCGGTGCGCTGTACATGCAGATCGTGCTCGGCGAAGCACCGTGCCCACTGTGCATTTTGCAGCGCTATGCGTTGCTGCTGATCGCGCTTTTCGCGTTTATCGGCGCGGCCATGCGCAGCCGTCGCAGCATCACCGTGTTTGAAGTACTGGTGGTGATTTGCGCGCTTGCCGGGGCGGCTGTGGCTGGGCATCACGTGTACACCCAGTTCTATCCGGCCGTTAGCTGCGGCATCGATGTGCTGCAGCCGATTGTCGATGATCTGCCGCTGGCGAAGATCTTCCCGCTGGGCTTCCAGGTCGACGGTTTCTGCTCGACGCCGTACCCGCCGATCCTCGGTCTGTCGCTGGCGCAATGGGCACTGGTGGCGTTCGTGCTGGTGGTGATTTTGGTGCCGCTGCTGACCTCGCGTAACCGAAAAGCACTGCGCTGAGTCAACTATTCGGCTGTCTGGCCGATACAGAAAACGCCTCGATTTGCGTATCAGCATATCGGGGCGTTTTGCATTTCAGAGTGTTTGTGAAAACACCGTGACGGACGGCAAGGGAGGGTGTGGCAAGTGTGCGACATGTTGTCACACGCGCCGCGTCGCAGGGCTCTTGGGGGACGCGGAATCGGCCGCTGTTACAAAAAAGGATTGGTCTGTTTCGGGGTTTTTCGGCTTTAGCACGCGAGTGCCAGAGCAGGCAGTTTTAACAAGCGCTGGCATGTGGCCAAAAGCCTTGGGTTATCGGGGCTTGCGCTGTTCGAGCCTTCGGAAAAAGCCTTCAGAGCTGTCTGAACTGACGCGGGTACACCTACAATTTTTGGCGTTTTTGTTGAGAATTGATTTCGATAAGATGCGGAACTTTTGCAAAAATGGCGATGGATTGTTGCTCGAACGGATAAAAATTATTTCGGGATAAGACATGGTGTATAGGGCGCTACCTATCTACAATCGCCCGCACTGAATTCCCGGCACTGTTCAGCCTTTATTAAGGAACGCTTTTTTAAGGCGCTGCGCAGAAAGTCGGGTGTCGAGTGAGTCGCAAGGCTTTCAAGACACCCAGGTGTCGGTGCCTTCCAACTTTCCGCACCAAATGGAATTGGTCTGTAACAAGGCCTTTGACCACGAATTCGAATAAGAACTGACCGCTGTCCCAGGTTTTGTCGAGCGTCTGACGCGCGACGGGCGGCCCTTATTCAATCCAAAGAAAATGCCAACCCTTGGCAGGGTGAAGTGTTGGCGATCAAAACCCAACTGCATTGCGCAAGCTGCTTTAGAGGTCGTGAGATGAGTAAAAACAGGTACCCCAGATTACTAGGCCTAGTGCCGCTGCTCGGCACGTTGTTGCTGGGAGGCTGCAACATGACCTTGCTCAATCCAACGGGCCAGGTTGGCCTGGAACAGCGAAACCTGATCATCACCGCGACCCTGCTGATGCTGTTGGTCGTCGTGCCGGTTATCGTCATGACCTTCCTGTTCGCCTGGAAGTACCGCGCGTCGAACAAGAATGCCGTCTACACCCCGAAATGGTCGCACTCGACCAAGATCGAAGTGGCAGTCTGGACCATCCCGGTCCTGATCATCATTGCCCTGGGTTACATCACCTACATTTCGACCCACGAACTGGACCCGTATCGTCCGATCCAGTCCGACGTCAAGCCAGTGACCATCGAAGTGGTCGCGCTGGACTGGAAGTGGCTGTTCATCTACCCGGAACAAGGCATTGCCACGGTCAACAAGATCGTGTTCCCGGCACACACGCCAATCAACTTCAAGATCACCTCTGACGCTGTGATGAACTCGTTCTTCATCCCGGGTCTGGGCGGCCAGATCTACGCGATGGCGGGCATGCAGACCAAGCTGCACCTGATCGCTGACCGCAACGCTGAGATGGACGGTATCTCCGCCAACTACAGCGGCGCGGGTTTCACCGGTATGAAATTCAAGGCTATCTCCACCACTCAGGAAGATTTCGACGCCTGGGTAAGTGAAGTCAAGAAGTCACCTAAACAGCTTGATCAAGCTGAATACGCGGCCCTTGCCAAACCGAGCCAGAACAACCCAGTCGAGCTCTACTCCTCGGTCACGCCGAACCAGTTCCAGATCATCGTCGACAAGTACGAAGGTATGAAGCCGGGCAAGCCGCTGAAGCACGAGAAGAAAGAGAAAGAAGTGGCGGCCACGGAAATTGACTCGAGTTCGCATTCAGCTGCCGGGGCAGAGGAGTAAACGATGTTTGGTAAATTAAGTTGGGAAGCAGTCCCATTCCACGAGCCGATCGTGATGGTGACCATCGCCATGATCGCCCTCGGTGGTCTGGCGCTGTTCGCTGCAATCACCTACTTCAAGAAGTGGACCTACTTGTGGACCGAGTGGCTGACTTCGGTTGACCACAAGAAAATCGGCGTGATGTACATCATCGTCGCCATGGTCATGCTGCTGCGCGGTTTTGCCGACGCCATCATGATGCGTACCCAGTTGGCCATGGCCACCGAGGGTTCGCCTGGCTACCTGCCACCTGAACACTATGACCAGATCTTCACCGCTCACGGTGTGATCATGATCATCTTCATGGCGATGCCATTCTTCACCGGCCTGATGAACCTTGCAGTGCCGCTGCAGATCGGCGCGCGTGACGTTGCGTTCCCGTTCCTGAACTCCCTGAGCTTCTGGCTGCTGGTATCCGGCGTAGTGCTGATCAACCTGTCCCTGGGCGTCGGCGAATTCGCCAAGACCGGTTGGGTTGCCTATCCACCATTGTCGGGTCTGCAATACAGCCCTGGCGTGGGCATGGACTACTACATCTGGGCGCTACAGCTATCCGGGTTAGGTACGACGCTGACGGGGGTTAACTTCCTCGCGACCGTACTGAAAATGCGTACCCCTGGCATGAAACTGATGGACATGCCGATCTTCACCTGGACCTGCACCTGGGCAAACGTTCTGATCGTGGCTTCGTTCCCGATCCTGACCGCTACCCTGGCACTGCTGACCCTTGACCGTTACATGGATTTCCACATTTTCACCAATGAACTTGGTGGCAATCCAATGATGTACGTCAACCTGTTCTGGGCGTGGGGCCACCCTGAGGTTTACATCCTGATCCTGCCGGCATTCGGCATCTTCTCGGAAGTGATCTCGGCGTTCACCGGCAAGAAACTGTTCGGCCACCATTCGATGATCTACGCTTCGGGCGCGATCTCGGTACTGGGCTTCATGGTTTGGCTGCACCACTTCTTCACCATGGGTTCGGGTGCCAGCGTCAACGCCTTCTTCGGTCTGGCGACGATGCTGATTTCCATCCCGACGGGTGTGAAGCTATTCAACTGGCTGTTCACCATCTACCAGGGCCGTCTGCGCTTCACCAGCCAGGTTCTGTGGACCCTGGGCTTCATGGTGACCTTCGCCATCGGCGGCATGACCGGCGTACTGCTGGCCATCCCGGGTGCTGACTTCGTTCTGCACAACAGCCTGTTCGTGATCGCGCACTTCCACAACGTGATCATCGGCGGTGCGGTATTCGGTTACATCGCTGGTTTCGCGTTCTACTTCCCGAAAGCGTTCGGCTTCAAGCTGCACGAAGGCTGGGGTAAAGCAGCGTTCTGGTTCTGGATCTCGGGCTTCTTCGTCGCGTTCATGCCGCTCTATGCACTGGGCTTCATGGGCATGACCCGTCGTCTGAACGCCACCACCAACCCTGAGTGGGTACCGTACCTGTACGTTGCCATGTTCGGTGCGGTGATGATCGCTGTAGGTATTGCCTGCCAGCTGATCCAGCTCTATGTGAGCGTGCGTGACCGTAACAAGCCAGAGAACGTTTGCGATCACGGTGACCCGTGGAATGCACACACTCTGGAATGGTCGACCTCGTCGCCACCGCCGTTCTACAACTTTGCCGTGCTGCCTAAGGCTGACTGCATCGACCCGTTCACTGAAGCCAAGGAAAACGGTACTGCGTACCAGCGTCCGGCCAAGTACGAGCCGATCCACATGCCGAACAACACCGCCACTGGCGTGGTGATGGGCGCACTGTTGACCGTCTTCGGTTTCGCGATGATCTGGCACATCTGGTGGTTGGCGATCGCCAGCCTGGCCGGCACCGTCATCTACTTCGTGATCCACGCTGCACGTGACGACCAGGGCTATATGGTTCCGGTTGAAACGATCGAGCGTATCGAAGCCGAGCAGCACAAGCGTCTGGTTGCGGCAGGGAAAATCCCGGCCGGTGCCACCCGTGTTGAAACCTCGTTGGAACAGGCTTAAACCATGTCGAACTTAGTGACCAATGTTGGACACGCCCATGGTGACCATGGGCACGATGACCATCACCACGACTCGGGCGAGATGACCGTATACGGTTTCTGGCTCTACCTGATGACCGACTGCATTCTGTTTGCGTCGATCTTCGCGGTGTACGCAGTACTGGTAAACAACGTTGCCGGTGGCCCAGCGGGCCACGACATCTTCGAACTGCCATACGTGCTGGGCGAAACCGCTCTGCTGTTGTTCAGTTCGATCACCTACGGCTTCGCCATGCTGGCGTTGTTCAAAGGCAAGAAGCAGCAGGTTCTGGGTTGGTTATTCATGACCTTCCTGCTCGGCGCAGGCTTTATCGCCATGGAGATCAACGAGTTCCACCTGCTGATCTCCGAGGGCTTCGGTCCTAGCCGTTCGGGCTTCCTGTCCGCGTTCTTCACCCTGGTTGGTACCCACGGTCTGCACGTTTCGGCGGGTCTGATCTGGATGGGCATCATGATGTACCAGGTCAACAAGCACGGCCTGACGGCGACCAACAAGACCCGTCTGAGCTGCCTGAGCCTGTTCTGGCACTTCCTGGACGTGGTGTGGATCTGCGTATTCACCGTTGTTTACCTGATGGGGACTCTGTAATGGCTAATGCACACTCCCATGACAGCCATGATGCTGGCCACGGCAGCGTAAAGTCGTACGCCATTGGCTTCATCCTGTCGGTGATCCTGACCGTCATCCCATTCGGTCTGGTGATGTATCCGAGCCTGCCGAAAGCCACCACGCTGGCAATCGTTCTGCTGTTCGCAGTGATCCAGGTGATTGTTCACCTGTATTACTTCCTGCACCTGGACCGTTCCATTGCTCAGCGTAACAACGTGATTGCATTCGTCTTTACGGCGATCGTGATCGTGCTGCTGGTTGGCCTGTCGTTGTGGATCATGTTCAGCATCCACACCTACATGATGGCGAAGTGAGGTAAGACCCGATGTCGCTCAAGCACTTTATCCAAATCACCAAACCGGGGATCATTTTCGGTAACGTGCTTTCTGTGGCAGGCGGGTTTTTCCTGGCCTCGAAAGGGCATGTGGATCTGGCGGTGTTTCTGGCTGCCATGATCGGTACATCCCTGGTTGTCGCCTCCGGTTGCGTGTTCAACAACTGCATCGACCGCGACATCGACCTGAAGATGGAACGCACCAAGAACCGGGTGCTGGTGCAGGGCTTGATCTCCCTGAAACTGGCCCTGGTCTACGCGACCATCCTTGGTGTTCTCGGCGTTGCATTGTTGTACAAGGTGGCCAACCCATTGGCCGCTTTGTTCGCGGTGATCGGCTTCATCATCTACGTCGGCTTCTACAGCCTGTACCTAAAGCGCAAGTCGGTTCACGGCACGCTGGTGGGCAGTCTGTCGGGCGCCATGCCGCCAGTGATCGGTTACGTTGCCGTAACCAACAGCTTCGACATGGCCGCGCTGACGTTGCTGGTGATGTTCAGCCTGTGGCAGATGCCGCATTCCTACGCCATCGCGATCTTCCGCTTCAACGATTACCTGGCCGCATCGATTCCGGTGTTGCCAGTGAAGCGCGGGATTCAAGTGGCCAAGAAGCACATCCTGCTCTACATCCTGGCGTTCCTTGTAGCGACCTTGATGTTGACCTTCAGCGGTTACGCCGGCATGAGCTACCTCGCCGTCGCCGCGGCCATGGGCATGTACTGGTTGTACATGGCCTGGACCGGCTACAAAGCGGTGGATGATACGGTCTGGGCACGCAAGCTGTTCGTGTTCTCGATCTTCACCATCACTGCGTTGAGCGTCATGATGTCCCTGGACTTCAAGGTGCCCGCAGAGCTGCTGCTGACGTACGCGCCGTAAGGCTCAAAGGCTTGAAGAAAAACCCCGCACATTGAGAGATGTGCGGGGTTTTTTGTTGCCTGGCGTAAAGCCCCTCATCGGAACGCCGCCCGCCCAGCCCTCTCCCAGAGGGAGAGGGGGCCGACCGAGTTGTCTGGAGTCCACCGCCGACCTGCAAAGTCGTGGCGATTATGGATTCGGTAAAGTGCGTTCAGGTCGGTGTACGTCGTCAATATACTGCGTTCGGTTCCCTCTCCCTATGGGAGAGGGCTAGGGTGAGGGTTGCGAGTGGAGTTCAAAACCCCTAGATTTGGATCCAACCCCGACAGTGATAGCACCAAGCCATTTTTTCGGTGTTTTACTGCCGTGATTCGAGCTTCTTCATGCACTGATCATAAGGCTGGGCGAAATGACTGAGAGGATGACCTGCGACGAGCGTTTTATTGCCCTGGCCCAAGAGCTGAACTACGACATTTATGGTGAGAACACTGCTGGCGGCAATTACGCGCCGCTGATCCGTCATCATGATGAGCTGTACATCAGCGGTATGGTGCCACGCACTCACGGCAAGATTCAGTACCCCGGTCGGGTTGGGTTGGAGTTGACCCTCAAGGATGCCCAAGCCGCTGCGAGCATCAGTGCGATGCGTTGTCTGGCGCTGATCGTCGATGCTGTGGGTTCGCTGGACAAGATCAAGGCGTTGTTGCGGGTGACTGTGTATGTGAAGTCGACGCCGGACTTCGTTGACCTGAGTGAAGTGGCCAACGGTGCGTCGGACGTGTTCAGTCATGTGCTTGGCGATGCCGGTCGGCACACGCGCACCACAGTGGGGGTGTATCAGTTGCCGAAGAATGCGGCGATTGAGGTGGACATGATTGTAGCGTTGCACCCTTCGGCTTAAGTGTGGTTTAGCGGCTTGCCCTCACCCTAGCCCTCTCCCGGAAGGAGAGGGGACTGACCGAGGTGTCTTCCGCTATACGTCGACCTGACAGAGCGAGGCGATTGTGGATTCGGCACAGCACTTTCATTTCGGTGTACTTCTACAATATCCCCAAATCGGCTCCCTCTCCCTCGGGAGAGGGCTGGGGTGAGGGGCCTCGGTTTAGGCCATCTCACCCATCTCAAGCCGAAAACCAAAAAGCCCCGCCTGAATCCCAGTGCGGGGCTTTTTAATTTAGCGGCTGCGCTATTACTGCGCGGCGATGCTATATCCATCAAACGCAGTCTGCTGTTGCAGCGCGGTGATGATGTTCTTGCGGTTCACTGCCTGCTCGGTACCAGCGTTGTCGACGAAGACTTCGCTTTCCAGTTCCGCTTCCTCGCCTTCTCCGACGAAGGTGAAACCGAGGAACTCCAGCGCTGCACGGTCAACGTTCAGGCGCGAGCGGGGCGTGCGCAGAGGCAAGGTCACGCTGATGCCGTCTTTGCTGATGGTGAAGATTTCGACTTCTTTCTTCTTCGCAGCCTTGCTCTTGCCGCCGCTCGGATTGCTGATCGCCTGATGGGTCTGGTTCAGCACTTTCAGCGCGAGGCCGTAAACGATTTCCTGGAACGCCGGATCGTCCTTGAAGCTGGACAGGATGCGGCCGATCGAGAACTTGCTGCTGAGGTCGTCAAGCGCAGCGAGGTCGGCGGCTTCGGCATCTTTCAGCGCCTTGAGTTCGCCCATCAGTTCGTAGGCCTTGTCATCATCGAAGCTGTCGTGAGCCTGACGGATCGCCGCGCGCAGCTCGCGGATCTGGTCGCTTTCGCGGGTCGACTGGAACGCGTCCAGGACCATCTCGCTGATGATTTTGGCTTGTGGCAGGTGTTGTGAAAGATTGATGGAGTTTTCGTATTCCGCTTTGGACGATTCGGTGACTACGGATTCAGCGGTGTTGAAATCGGACATTGAAATTTCACTACTTTTTAACTTGAGTGGAGATGAGAAAACCAAGGGCTTTTTCAGGTCGACTAATTTAGGCGAGCGGGGCGGCGTTGTCACGGAGCAACGGGCCGGCGGTCTCAACTATTTGCCTGGGCTGTGCAAATTCATTGAACGCATCATCCATTGTTCGGCGCTTTGCTGATCTGTTGATAGCGAGAAGCGGAACGTCGCGCCACGCCCGCTCATGTCCAGTGACTGTATATCGCGCCCATGTAATTGCAGGATACGGTGCACGATACGCAGCCCCTCAGGAAAAACCGGTGTTGGTGAAAAGCGGTTCCTGAATCATTGGGCGCCCAATGGCGGGCGTTGAGCCTGAAGGGTGCGCAGCAAACGGTAATATTTCAGTGAGCGAGCGCTAATCAGACCACTGATAAAGCCTGATGCTGCGGCTTTGAACAGCAACATATCCGGGGCGGCAGCGCGCTCTGGGTGCACGTCATCCTGATAACCGAAGTAGTAGTTCACTGCAAAAAAAAGCAGGAGCAGAATCAGCGCTTTCCAAGTGCCCGGCACGATCAACCCGGTTTCCGGATCATCAAGATTTATCCCCTTGTTGGGGAAAATCAGCCATGCCGACAGAGCGCCCAGTAACAAAGCAATGAGCCAGCCGCTGAGGCTCAAGCCTGGATCAACCGTCAGGTTCAACGACAACAGCGACCAGCCCAACAACACCAGCGGGGTCGACAGCAGGGAAAACCGGCTTTCATGTTGGGGTTTGCGGGCCTTGAGGCCGAAATACACCAGAACCAGAAAAACCACATAAACCCACAAGGGAGTATTTTGAAGAGTGACGAGCATCGCACAGCGTCCATGCTGGAAAGAGAAGCTGATCATAGCCGTTGCCAGAGCGCATACCTGTTATTTCAATCGAGGTCGCTCCATGGCGATCACCGACGTCTCAAAACCCAGGCGGGCAAAAAAGGCTTCGGCGCCTTCTCTTCCTGCGCGCAGTACCCAGGTGATATCGGGGTTATCGCCCATGACATGCTCAACCAGTCTGCGGCCAGTGCCTGTGGGTCGATACTCGCCATCGACTACGACCATCGACAGGTAACCGTTGGACAAGCCATCGGTTATGCCTCGGGCAAAGCCAACGATCTGCGCGCCGAGCAGGGCAATCGCCGTGCGTTGCGAGTGTTCGATGAGTTGTGCGAAATGTTCGCTGGAACCGGTACGGTGCCCCCAGCCATGTTGGCCGAGGAACAGCCGTACCGACTCCACTTCGTCAGATAGCAGGTCGCGTACGGTCAGGTTGTTGTTCATCTTCGCTTCGACTCCTTGTCAGTAATTCTTCGAGACATTGTCCATGTCGCTCGTTTTCAGGATCTGCCCCACGTCTGCATCGCGAATTCGACGAAGCGGCGCAGCTTCGGTAAACGATAGCGATCCGGAGCATAAAGCAAATGCAAGGGACGGCTTGGAGGTTGATAGTCGGGAACGACGGTCACCAGTTTGCCATCGCGCAGATCCTGTTCCACCAGCGCATCGGGCAGCATCACTATGCCCATGCCGGTGCGTGCGGCCTGATGCAATCCGGCGGAAGTGTTCATCAGCATCGGCCCGCTGACGTCGACGAGAATTTCTCCCTCTGGGCCGCTGAGACGCCAGCGTTTTTCCACCGATTGCCAATCGTCACCGGCAGGGTAGGCGAACGACAGGCAGTCGTGTTGTTGCAAATCTTCAGGGGTGTGCGGCATGCCGCGCCGGGCCACGTATTGCGGGGACGCGCACACAGTCAGTGTGTAATCGATCAGGGGGCGGGCGATCAGATTCGACTCCTCGAAATGCCCCAGCCGAAACGCCACGTCCAGACCACTTTCCAGCAGGTCGGGGCGGCTGTTGGTCAGCACCACGTCCATTTTGACCTGGGGATATTGCAGGGAAAATTCGCTGAGCGCCGGTGCCAGGCGCTCTACGCCGAAGGTCAGTGGAGCGGTAATCCGCAGCAGGCCACGCGGCTCATCCAGTGCTTGTTCCGCCAGCCGTTCGGAGTCGGCCACCAGTCCCAAGACATCCAGACAACGCAGGTAGTAAACGCTGCCGAATTCGGTGAGGCGTTGACGTCGAGTCGTGCGCTGCAACAGTTGGACACCGAGCCGCTGCTCCAGCGCGCGCAGATGATTGCCGACCATGGTCGTTGACATATCGCACTGCAACGCGGCCGCCGTCATGCTCCCGGCTTCGACTACTTTGACGTACACGCTCATCGCCTGGAACAAGTCCATTATCAAGCTCAGCTTTTAAATGAATGAAGTTTTACCGAGTTTATCCAGTTTCGCTGGCTAACCATACTGGCAGCACACCGACCTTCGCTGGAGTTTGAAGTCATGACCGCCGCCCTGATGAACACCTACCAACCACTGGCCTTGAGCTTTACCAAAGGCCTCGGCACCCGCCTGTGGGATCAGACCGGCCGTGAGTATCTCGACGCGGTGGCCGGTGTCGCGGTGACCAATGTCGGCCACTCGCACCCGCGGATTGTTTCGGCGATCAGCGAGCAGGCGGGATTACTGCTGCACACCTCGAATCTGTACAGCATCGACTGGCAGCAACAACTCGCCAAACGGCTAACCGAGCTGTCGGGGATGGAGCGGGCGTTCTTCAATAACTCTGGCGCCGAGGCCAATGAAACGGCGCTGAAACTGGCGCGTTTATACGGCTGGCGCAAGGGCATCGAACAGCCGCTGGTGGTGGTCATGGCCAACGCGTTCCATGGCCGCACACTCGGTACCTTGTCGGCCAGTGATGGTCCGGCGGTGCGCTTGGGTTTCAACGAATTGCCGGGGGATTTCCTCAAAGTGCCATTTGGTGATCTCGCGGCGCTCGAGCAGGCGCAGAGAAAGCACGGCGAGCGCATCGTCGCGATTCTCGTAGAGCCAATTCAAGGCGAAAGTGGCGTGCAACTGGCGCCGCCCGATTATCTGAAGGGTCTGCGTGATTTGTGCGATCGCCATGCGTGGCTACTGATGCTCGATGAAATCCAGACCGGCATCGGCCGCACCGGGCGTTGGTTCGCGTTTCAACATGAAGGCATCGTCCCGGATGTCATGACCCTGGCAAAAGGGCTGGGCAACGGCGTGCCGATCGGTGCGTGCCTGGCGCGGGGCAGGGCGGCGGATCTGTTTACGCCCGGCAGCCATGGCAGCACCTTCGGCGGCAATCCGCTGGCGTGTCGGGTCGGTTGCACGGTGCTGGACATCATCGAAGAACAGGGCCTGCTGGAAAACGCCCGGATTCAGGGGGAACGGCTATTAACTCGCCTGCGCGCAGAGCTGGCGGACAATCCCAATGTGCTGGCGATTCGTGGTCAGGGTTTGATGATCGGTATCGAGCTGAAACAACCGGTGCGTGATCTGACCCTGATCGCGGCGCGGGATCATGGACTGTTGATCAACGTCACGCGTGGCAAGACGATACGGCTGCTGCCACCGTTGACGATTGATGAGCGTGAGGTGGGGATGATTGTCAGAGGTGTGGGGCGAGCACTGATCGCGCATTGATGGCTTGTAAGTAGCACTGTGGGAGCGAGCCTGCTCGCGAAGGCGGACTATCGGTAGACATCTCTGCTGGATGATCGACCGCTTTCGCGAGCAGGCTCGCTCCCACATGTTCGGTGTAGACCTTAGTCCGGGTAATCCGCCAGATCCGGCGCCAGCATCCGCGTCTTCGCCGCGCCATTGGAATTGTGCTGAATGATCTCGCGCGGCTGCCCCTGCTCATTGAAAAACACCTGACCGATCCCCGCCGAATTCCACAGCCGTTCGCCCGCCTCAGCATGCTCGGGCGTATACGGCACGATGCGCATGCGTCGGCGTTTGGTAAACCAGTTCAGCGGTGACCGTGGCGAATAGAGCCAGCGGTTGAGACGGTCGAACCATTCCAGCAGGGTTTTCGGAAACTCGTTCTTGATCCCGCTGCTGGTGATCTGCCAGATTCGCGGGCCGGCCTTGCGGTGGCGGATAAGTACTTCGTAGACGAAGGAATAATGCACGTCGCCCGACAGAACCACGTAGTTACCCGGTGTTCGCGAGTGGCGGAAAATGTTCAGGATCACCTGCGCAGCACCGCGATGGGCCATCCAGTTCTCCGCGTCGACCAGTAGCGGGTAACCGCACCAACTGAAGACTTTCTGCACCGTTTCAATCAGCTTCACGCCGAAGATCGGCGCCGGGGACACGATGATCGCTGACGGATGATCAAGCAGCTCCTGTTGCAATTCGCTCAACGCCTCCCAATCGAGCAGGCCCGAGGGTTGCTTGAGCGCCATCTCACTGCGCCAGCGTCGGGTACGCGTGTCGATGACCACCAGCGCAGGACTGGTCGGCAATACAAAATGCCAATGCTGAAAGCGCAGCAGGTCATCGATCAAATCGTCCTGCACCGGGCTGTCGAGATACTGGTCATTGCCACTGGCGCTCAGCCCCAGGGTTTTTGCCAGCACATCCTTGAACGCATCGGGATTGTTGCCCCAGCCCTGACACAACATATAGGCGATCAACGCATTGCCGATAATGCGTTTGGAGAACGGATGGCCGTAAGCCGTTTCCTCCCATTGCGCAGACAGGTTCCAGTCATCGGTGATGTCGTGATCATCGAAAATCATCAGGCTCGGCAGATGCGCCAGCGCACGGGCGACCTTGTCCAATCCGGTCTTGAAGGCATCGATGCGAGTCTGTTCGAGGGCGTAGCGCTTGAGGCGTTCCGGCGTCAGTTCGGGTGCTTGCGGATCGATCAGCGACCAGGCCGTTGGCGACCACACCAGCAGATACATCGCCATGACTTCGGCGAATGTCACCAAGTGATTGTCAGCGCTGCTGCTGGTGAAAATCGGCTTACGTGCACCGCCGAAAAATCGCTCGCGCAATGTCTCGTTGCTCTCTAGCGCCGGTAACAAATCCGCACGGTGGTAGTAACTGGCCGGATGTTCGTAGAGCCTGGCGCTGTCGCTGACCACGGCGCCTTCGAGGTGTTCATCGAACAGGCCGAGTCGTGCGATCAGGGCATGAATCGCCCGCAACATCGGCCCGGCCACGTCGTCGGCGTAGACCTGATCGCCGCTCATCATCAACAGGGCGGGGCGTTGTTGCGGATCGGTTTCCGTCGCCAGTAATTGGTCGACGCACAGCAAACCATCCGCCGCCGGGTGATGCGGCTTGCGGCAGGAGCCATGTAGCAATTGATCGATCCGCGAGCGCAGGACGAAGTTCGGACTGCTTGCATCGCCGTACAGCAAATGCGCCGCCCAGTCGGCGATGCCCGTCGCGTTGTCGATCAGCAGGTCATAGTCGATCCTCGTATCGCAGGGCAGGGCGCTGTCGAGAGAAACGTCGATGAGATGAACAAACGCCTGACGACCTACGGGAATGACCGTGCATTTCTCCGCGTCGAGAGGAATGTCTCCTACACCTTGCAGGCGCAATGTCAGCGACAGCTGGCGCGTACCGATCAACCACAGCACCAACCGCGTCGGCTCCAGCCTGCGCAGCAGTGGACCGGCCAACACGGCAGGCAACGAAGTGGGATCAGCGAGGTGTCGGGACATCGGAGGGCAAAGCTCAAGGCGCACAGGCCGGCGATGATAGCGCAGCCGGCGCCTTGAACCCTTAAATCAGCCTTAAGAGTCGGCTTTTTGCACTTTCAGCGCCAACAAACGCCATTGCGCAGGCAGCGCGTCAACTCGCGGCTGCTCTTGCACGGAGCAATCGAAACGGTAGGTGACATCGTCGCCGTTCATGTTGCGCGCGGTGACGGTGTTGTTGAAGGTGTAGACCTGATCCTTGAAGCGGTGGCTGACCAGCGCTTTGCTGTCAGCAAAACGCGCTGAAGCGGGAAAGCGCAACGTGCTGGTCACAAACGGGCTGCACATGACATAGGCGATCATCGACTTGTCGGCCTGGGCGTCGCCACGCAATTTCTTGTTCAGCGCTGCCAGGGCCATGCGACCGTCATAGTCGCTTTGATCCAGCACGGTCTGTAGTCCGATTGATTTCGGCGCCCGGCCGGCATAGTTCGGCAACAGTGCGGAGTCGGCGGGAGAGGGCTTGTCGTCCGGCTCGATGGCAGCAAAAGCCGGTGCATCCTTCAAATCGGCTGCGGGTGTGACTGCCTCGGCTTCAGGCAATAGAGAGGTCGGCTCGGTGACTTGCGTGTTTTCAGCCTGCGCCGGTTCGTAGTCATGCGACGAAGGAAAAAGCGACAATGTAATCGACAGCACCACCATCGCCACAATGAAGCCGCCCGCTGCTCCAACGATATTGCCGTAGAAAATATTCCAGCTGCCACGGTTCTGCACCACCCAGCGCCACATGAACCCCCAAACCGCAACAATCGCCAGAAAACGCAGAAACTCCATTTGATCCTTTCCTTAAACCTTCAAAACCCTGAAATCAACGCACGCCCACAGTGAACGCTGACGATGGGCGGCAAGATAACAAAACACACGTGTAATACCAGTGACGAGAGCGCTGCTCAGTGAAAGTTGAGCGCGAAAAACACCAACGTCGTCACACCAGCAGCCAACCCACAGATGCCGGCGAACAGTTGGCGAGCCAGTGGATGCTCGGGCTGAGGGCGCCGGACCAGCCACATCCATACACCCGCCAGCACGCCGAACGTTGTCATCACTTGCAGCACGCTACTCGCCAGTTTCTCGGGTGAGGGAGGTACGTGCGCCGGGAAAAGGCCCGAACAGACCACTGAAAAAATCATTGCGACGATGAAGCCGCTGGCGGCACCCGCCAGGTTGGCGAGGATCAGGTTCCAGGCACCACGGGTCTGCACGACCCAAGCCCAAACGGCTGCCCAAACGAAAAAGTACAACACGGCCATCAAGGTGTTTCTCCCTCTGAAAATTGACTCCATCGAGGCGTTGGCGACCTCGTTACTGGCAGTGGACGGCAAGATAGCAAAATAGTAGCGTCGCGCCACTGCCCATCTCCGTAACGGACTACCCAATGCCAGTCAGTACCCATTGTTTGCGCCTGCTCTGCGCAATCACACTCGCCGCTGCAATGACCCCGGCATTCGCCGCCGTGCAAGAACACCCGGAAAACAGCTGGAAGTATTACGCCGGCAACTGCCAGCGCGTGCTGGAGAAAATGGCCGACGTGCAAAGCGACCGCACCACCACCTACGACGTGATGTTTGCCCTGGAAAGCAACCTGCGAACCATGAATGAACACCGCTCGAACCTGACGCCCGATCACCTCGGCTCCCGGGAATTTGCGCAATGCGAAGAGTTCGCGGGCCAGGCCGACGCGATGATCGCCCAAGGCAAAGCCGAGTTCGCCGCGAAAATGCAAGGTGCTGCAGAGGAAGGTCGCATCGCCCACCAGAACTCCCCCGAATACCAACGCGCCCGCGCCCTCGGCTACAGCGACGTCGGTGACATCTCCTTCCTCAAACTGCACGAAGACACCGACGGCGAAGCACGCTTGAAAACCATGCTGATCACCGTCGACGAAATCTGCGGCCAATACTTCCGCGCCACGCAATACGTGAAGCCGTATGTGATCTATACGGTTCGGCCTTCTGACGGCGGTTGTGGCGAAGTGAAACGCGTGGCGGTGGTTGGCGGCCGATCGGTGGAGAAGGGTGATTACATTGATGAGAAGGGCGAGTTTCAGTATCTGGGCTGGAAAAAACTTGTCGGCGCCGACGGGTTCCCAACCGATATCCGCGTGCTGAAAGCCCGTCGTTGAAACAAAGAAATACCGGGATGTTTTCTTGAAGATGAGGATGGACAGATGATCGACTTCAACAACAAAGGCTTCTTCAAACTCAAGCAGAACGATGAGTACGCCGAACGCGTAACCGCACTGTTGCTGGACGGCGAAGAAGTGATCGACTCTTACAAGGCCATGCGTGACGGCGTGGTGTTTACCAACAAACGCATCATCGCGGTCAACGTTCAGGGGATTACCGGCAGCAAGAAGGATTTCACCTCCTTGCCGTACAAGAACATCGTCGCCTACTCAGTGGAAACCTCTGGCACCTTCGATCTGGATTCAGAGCTGGAGATTTACTTCTCGTCACTTGGGAAAGTGAAGTTCGAATTCACCGGGAAGACGTCGATGGTGGAGATTTCCAAGTACATCTCGAAGCATCTGCTGTAACGGCTCAGCCCATTACAAGATGTCTCTCAAATAACCCTTGAGCGCAAGGAGCGGCTGATCCAGCTGCTCCAGCGAACGCGCCTCGCTGAACTCGGCGGACAACTTGTGCAACTCGCGCCCCAGCGGTTTTTCGACACCGCCCAAGGCGTCCATCGCCAAACCCAGGCATTCATTCATCTTGAACTGAATGGTCTCGACATCCCCGCGCCGCACCAATAGTTCGAAAATGTCTTTCTGGTAATCACCCATGACCATGTCGTCCCGCAGGATCGGGCTCAGGCCTTCTTCCTCGTAAGCGAGTTTGAGGGAGAAAAGGGCGACTGTTTCCAGTGACGTTTCCATGGGGTGCCTTTAGCGAAGTCCGTCAGTGTGAAAGTTGATGCCTGGAGGCAGCCACCCTTAGGTGCAAGATGCGCTGGGCTGCCCTCAGAGTGGCGGGATTATACGGAGCGGGATCAACAAGTGCAGCCCAAAGGCGAGGCCGGGCACACTGAAGCCGATCAATAACCTTCACGGGATTGAGCGGTATTTCCATCGGAGGTCGGCGAGTATTATGGTGAGCCCTCACACACTCGACGTTAACTGTTGGATACGAATGGAGTGACGACCATGGAATACGACGACAAACTGATGGAAGACGCCGTGCTTGCCCTGTTGGCAGCACTCAGTTCCGACGACGGCAATGCCTGGAAAGGATTCGATTTCGAGATCATGAACCGATTACATGAGCAGGGTTTCATCAGTAACCCGGTGAACAGGAACAAGTCGGTCTGGTTGACGGAGGCGGGGCTGGAGCGGGGGCGGCTGATAGCGGCGCGGTTGTTTGGGGGGAGTGCTCAGGCTGAGCCTAAAACCGACTCCGACACCTGAGTCCGCGCAATGTAACGTGCGACCCGCGCAGTGGTGAGCGTTCTGCATTGCGCGTCCACTTTATTGCAGACGAACAAAAAGGCCTTGCTAAGCAAGACCTTTCTTAATTTTGGTGCCCGAGGGAGACTGTCGGGTTCCATATAAAACGTGGCTTGCAGCGTGATTATGCCTTTGGGGATACAAGCTGGGATACATGGTATCGCTCGCTGAATCCGCGGTAACGGATTATACGAGCATTTGAGACAACTTCCCCAGCTTGAGTTTTAGCGACTGCTGAAGCTCATCATTGATTCCAATAAGGATCAGTGCTGCCCGCTCGTAGTCGGTCCGACCATTAAAGTGTAGCGCTTTCGCAATAGCGTTGAGCATCCCTGATTCTCTAACAGGGTAACGACATACGATTGCGTCAATGTCCTGAGCGTTGATCATCTCTCCGATGTGCTCCAGCTCTCGAGGATATGGGGATTCAAGCTTGAACTCGATATGGTTCTTCGCTCCTTCCATCATCATTTTTCTATCTGGCAGAGCAAGCAGGAGCTGGTCTCGAATGTGTCGCTCGGATATGCGGCTCGCCAGATGTTCAGATACTCCTTTGGCGGTCACTGCCTGTAACGCTGCCATATGCGCTTCATGCTGTAACTGTTCAACTGGTAGGCCAAACGTTTTGGCTTGCTGGGCGGCCAGTCCTGCTAACACATCAGAAGAATAATAGAGGCTTTCAACTGCGAAAATCGGTAACGGATAGATCCCATGGGACTCAAAATCGAGCACCTGCTGTTCGTCCATCCCATCGTGATCAATGAGACCGAAGGCTTGCGCCCTATGCATTTTTTCCACGGCTCGCAAACCTTCTACCGCCCTCATAACCTCTCGGCAGCTTTCACGCGATCTCACTGAGACCTTAGGGAAAAGTAGTGAATAAAGAGGATGGTCCAGGCTGTTGGCTGTTCCTTCTATAAACAATATCTTCTGGCGCGAACCGATCAGATCGACGCATAACCATTCTGGTATTTCTTCAGGGGCTTCCAAAACGTCTACTTGCCACGATTCGACTACGGTCCCAGACCATTTACAACCTCGAACGAGGATGATTTTCGACTCAAAGGAATTACCCGGTAGCTCTAACTCATGCGTGCATATGACAAAACCGCATGTAGGGCGTTCTGCAATGAGCGCTTTAAGCAGCGGAACGACGATTGCCGGGTGGAGATGAAGCTCCGGCTCATCAATTAGGAAAATGGCTCCATCAGGAGCTGCCACGACTTCAGCTGCAAAAATAAGGGCGGCACGCTCTCCATCAGACATTCGAGCAAAGCTGTAAACGGAATCGCCTTGCTGGGCTTTTAGTTCACCTTCAGAAATTAGAACTCGAACCTGCAGGTTTGACTGGGATAGCAGGGCATTGATGCGATCTAGAGGGGCGTTGTTTGACTGGAGTCGAGCAATCGCGCTCGATTGAGCACCTTCAGCTTTGATTTCGTTTGCGGCATCGACCTTGTACTGCAATTCAGCGCTTTGCAGGTCATGTATGGCTTTTTCATTTCTGGCCGTCCCTGATGTGACTTTCCACCGTGTGTCTGGATCTGCATCCCATTGAGGCAAGTTGATTGCTAAATCTCTTCTGGACGCAGCTGTCAAATTGAGACTTTCACGATCAAAGTATGCAGGTCGAGAACCTGGCATAAACACTAAATTTTTACCAAGCTTAGTAGAGAGCATTCCCACTAACGCAGATTTTCCGGTTCCGTTTCGACCAAGGATAAATATCGGGCAGCCTGGTTTGATCTCGATTTTTTTAGTGCCATCTTCCGTGTTGATCTCAATGACATTTAGTGTCCCTTCTGATTCACGCTGTTCCATATGCTCTCCTAGTTCATTAATTTTTATGAGCTTAAGCGGCGGTAGTCGTTTCCGCCAGAACATGGCCAAAAGGTGAGGGGGCCCCTGGGACCCGCCCTTGGGTACGGGGTCGGAAACCCGCAGGACTGTGTTAGTGGGAGGGTTTCAAAGTTACTGAAATTTCAGCCATTGAAATCGAAAGAATCCTGCTGAAAAAAGGCCATCGTTACCGCAGCGGTAACGATGGTCTTTTGTGTTGATGATTATGGACACCTTGGGCCGTCAACCAAGTCAACCTGTCAACCAATGTACAAAAATCAGCCACTGCCAAGATCACGCGGGTTTTATGCCCCGTGCCATTCAGAAATGCTCAGGGTCCCCGGCTACCTCTCAACACCTTGTGCAATTGCACTGGTGAACTGTGTGTTCACCCGGTTCACCCGGTTCACCAGTTCACTAAGCTGCGCACCTGTCCGCTAACAAAGTCCGGCGGGTTTCCGACCCCGTATGTGTCAAAAAGCCTCAGGGGCGCCGGCACCTGCTGAGTCTCATCGCTGATGGAACGCATTGCTAATGGGGGGCGGGGACGGATACCTTTCAAATGTGGTGTTACAAGTGTTACAGGTGTAACGTAATAGATTAAATAGTTGTTTTTAAAAGATAAAAGTAATGTAACACCCGCTAGTGGCTTACCTTGTGTCTGGTGTAACACTGCGGAACGGTGTTACGGGATTTTAAGGTCTCGTGTTGGACAAAACCTACAGGTGCAGGCTCCAAGCTCAGACTTTACCTACAGACTGGCACCCGCCCTATGCGTATCGGGCGGTGGATCAGGCTTCCTCTCATCGGTGCCGTGGCGTGTTGGTACGTAGCAATATCACGAGGGCAGCGGCACTGATAGAGAGAGCTTGAAGACTTGTGAGTAGGTTTGTCGTCGCTATGGGACTTCTTGGCCGTTTGCTGTCCGTCGCGAAGAAGATAGCGGTCAGGATCGTTCAGCAGATCATCCGTTCTCCGAAATCGCTTAGCTGCGTTGGAGAAAACCAACGAAGTCATACTTCGCCGCTGTATTTTTCCCTGTGACTATTCCGCTCAGAATCTCGGCGATCAATCGAGTACACCTATTGTTCTTCGAAACTCGTTAGATGAAGACTGTGAAGGCGTATTCACAGGCCCATCACACTAATACCCGTCGGCTTCCTTGCCATGCTTCGCCATGTTCGGTCTCACGTATCCCGATCCCCCTATTCCGACATTTTCTGATGAGCATTGTGCTGGCCGACCATTTCCAAGAAAGCAAGCAACCTTGCGGACATTACAGCGAGGGCTCATGTATATACTTCCTCGCTGAGCGGTTTACTGGTATGTGGTCCACTGAGCGAGGCTTTTGTGAGCGAGTACGATTTTTCGCGACTAAACGACAAAGAATTCGAAATCTTTTGTGCTGACCTGCTGAGCGCGAGGGAAGGGGTGAAATTCGAAAGATTCAAGCCCGGACGAGACGCCGGAGTGGATGGACGCTTTTTTAGGTCCGAGGGAAATGAGTGGATTCTCCAGTGTAAGCATTGGATTTCGACGCCGTTAGAAAAGCTAGTTAAATATATTGCGGACTCTGAAAGCGTTAAAGTTCAGAAATTATCACCGAGTCGATATATTTTAGCCTTGTCTCACTCGCTTTCACGTAATGATAAAAGCATTTTGATGCAAAAGCTTTCGCCATTTGTTTTGTCTCCATCAGACATACTAGGGCGAGAGGATTTGAGTGATATATTGGCCAAGCACCCAGATGTTGAAAGACGGCACTATAAGCTCTGGATTGCTAGCTCAAATGTCCTTGCGTATCTGCTCAACAAGCCTATACATGACAGGAGCCAATTTGAGCTTGGCGAGATAATTGAGGCCTCTAAGCTATATGTCGCTACAGTAAGTCACAATCAATCAATTGAAAAGCTGGAATCTACGAGTGTTGTAATTATCACGGGTCCAGCTGGGATTGGTAAGACAACGTTGGCAGGACAGATAATTTTACAGTATGTCGCGAACGGGTTTGAGCTCTCGGTAATTTCTGATGATATAAGAGAGGCTGAGGGTATTTTAGACCATGATTCAAAGCAGATTTTCTATTTTGATGATTTTTTGGGTCGTAACTACCTAGAGGCGCTTTCCGGGCATGAGGGTGGCAAGGTTGTGAGCTTTATAAGGCGCATAGTCAAAAACCCAAGGAAGCGCTTTGTATTGACATCTCGAACTACTATTCTCAATCAGGGGAAAATTTTAAACGATGTTTTCCATAACTCAAATATAAATCGAAATGAATTTGAAATTACGCTCGAGTCTTTGGCGAAGATCGATAAAGCGCAAATTCTCTATAATCATATCTGGCATTCTGAAATTGATGGTGAATACGTCGAGCAACTATACTCGCAAAGGCGTTATCGAACCATTATTGAGCACAGAAATTTTAATCCTCGGCTAATCCGATTTATTACCGATGCCCAGCGACTGGAGGATGTATCGCCAGAGTCCTACTGGACTCATATCACTGGTTTGCTAGATGATCCGTCTCAGGTCTGGGATCATCCATTTCAAGCGCAACTGGATGATTGCGGGCGTACTTTGGTTTTGCTGGTCGCTATGAACGGGCGCTTGATTACTGAGTCTGAGCTGTCAGAGGCTTTTGCGCGATATCTAGGGAGTCCAGGAGCAGCAAGTCTCACTGGAAAAAAAGATTTTCTACTAAACCTCCGTCACCTATCCGGTTCGATGATCACGAGATTCTTAGTAGGTGAAGGTCATCCTTTTGTCCGTCTATTTAACCCGTCTTTAGGTGACTTCGTACTCAACAGATATGCCACCAATACTCCTGTTTTACGGCAGTGCTTTTGCAGTCTGAAGACACTATCTTCGTTGAAGACGCTGAAGGATATGCTGGATAACAAGATAATCAATGATGGCGTGGCTACCGAAGTGATAGATCATATATTTGCATCCGTTGCAGATATGTTTTTTGTTGGGAGTAATGCCGAATTTGTAGCGCAGTTATGCATTGTAAGATCTGAGCTTGGTAAAAAATTTAACTTATCAGATCGAAGTTTATTAAAAGCTATTGATTTTATCGCTGGTGAAAAATGTGGAATATGTTTATTGGCGTCAGCACGAGTACTGTTGTGGGCGCTGCGCAATGGCAGTGTTGATAAAGTCGCAGTAGAAGCATTCTTGGTGGAGGCATTTACCAAAGATCCAGGTTATGACGAATTACTGATTTTAGTTCAGCTAGTCAAGTGCTTTGATGTGGTAGTACATCAATCGCTTTACGATGCATATGACCAAGCCATCACTGACCACCTAATCGCATCAGTTGAAGATGAGTTTCCAGATGAAGAAGTATTTGCTGATAGCATTTCGCAATCAGCAGCGCGTAGAAAGTTTATCGAACTAATGGATGAAAAAGCATTTGCATTGGGAGCTAATGATTCGTCCAATGTGGCAGACGCTGTTATAGGGTATGTTGATGTCGATAGATTTTACGATAAATATTTTTATGAAGCAGAGCGTGAGCCAGATTATGAGTTTTACAGAGATAAACGCATAAGCTGGTCCGAACAGTCGTTTAGTGCGGTCGATCCAATTGATGATCTGTTTTCCCGTGAATAAACGAATTTATCCTCGATAGACGCCAGGGATGAATCATCTGGTCGAGTAGTATGTACGAGAAAGTCGGCGAGGAAACTAAGAAGAGATTTCTGATTGAAATCGTACGTCGGGGGCGGTTATTGGTTTCATCGAAAGCCTTGCGGGGATCTCAAGACTCTGAAATGGCATTATTGCATGACGACACTGGCCCGTCGCATGTCTCGGTCTTACGAAACCAGCATCGACACCTTCAGGCTACCTCTTGAGTGCCGCCTTTCACATTGACGATGGCGTGGTATCCGATGTTAATCACCCTTAAGCCCGTGGACGCGTCGAGTGACCACTATGGGTCGTTAATTGTTATCGCGATGGGCCTGCAAGCTGTATTTGGTGCGCTTGTGAAACGGAGAGGTCACCCATTGAGCCAGGTTTTGTTAGATAATGAGTTTGGATTTTTCGCTAAACAATGTAAGGAGTGGTAATGAGGCGTACCGGAGGGAATAGACTTTGCGAATGCGGTAGTGGAAAAAAATCTAGGAAATGCTGCATGACTCAAGGCCAGGCTGCTGGAGCTCCTTCAAAGAACTTTGGCGCTTTGATTAATGATGCAGGAAATCTGGCTATGCGGGACTGCAAGAAGTCCAGAGAGTCTGCAATTGAACAATTAAAAGCTCTACTTGCAGTAGATGGGTTGTCAGAGAAAAATATCATAAATGCAACTTTGAGCTTGGCAGTCGCTTATCAGCATCAAGGAGAGCATAAAAACGCAATATCGGTTTTAGAAACTATAGAGTGTGGTGATGAAAGCGATTTGTCAGAAAAGGTAATGTATCAACTTGCTGTGTCTTATGGGGCGTTAGGCTTTACTGAGGGCGCATGTAAGCTATTTGAATCGATTTTCGACAATTGGAATTCTGGAGCTGCAGCTAATTCAGTTCAACGTCGTTTTCGCGGGCTCATGCTGATTGAGGCGGGCAAAGCATTTTCGTCAGATGGAAATAGGTTGAAAGCTATTGATTGCTGGGAGCAATCTATAAAATTATTACAAGAGTTTTCTGCGCGTGAGGCGGAGCACATTGGGAGGGCTCGCGCAAATTTGTCCTTGCAAAAGCTGTATAGCGAGGAAGAGAGCAAGCAGAAAGAAGGAGTTGAAGAACTAAATTTTTCCACAAATACCAAGCTTAAGATAGGAGATTTGAAGGGGGTAGCAAATAATTATTGCAATCTCGGTAGCTATTTTAGAGAACAAAAAAGATATGGCAGAGCAATCGCATATTATAGAAAAGATCTTTACCTCAGTCGATTGATAGGTGATAAGAGAGACTTGGCCAGTACCTTAGGAAATTTTTCGACCATTTATGCAGATCTGAAGCAGTTTAAACAGGCGAAAAAAATTCTAGCGGAGGCGAAAGCTATTGGTGAAGAACTTAAAGACGAGAGACTGTTGTATATTTCGGAGGCGCAACTGGGTTATATTAACAAACTTGCAAAAGAAGCAGGTTTGAGCAAGGTTGGTATTGGCGACAAAGCCCTCTGTGGTTGCGAAAGCGGGAAACTTTACAATGACTGTTGCGGGATGGCTGATTTTGAGCCTGTAAATCTATCGCACATTTATGGAGGAAAATCTGAAGAGGTTACGGAGCTTCACGAAGAGTTTTCGGTGCTGGGCATAACACCTTGTCCTCTTGATTTTATACTTCGGAAAATCCCAAATGGCTCAATGAGGCATTCGTGGATGGAGAATCATCTGCATGACGGCTGGGTGTCGATTACTGAACTGCCTGATATGGCTTCGATTCATATGTTTTCAGCGCAAGAAATGCTCAAGAAAGCATTGGATGACGATAGTCTTAGCTCTGCTTTAGCTACAGTGATTCTCTCAGTTTGTTACTTGGAGGCGTTTATAAATCAAATTTCCTTCTTTTTGCATCAGAATAAGGAAGATGAATATATTCGTACTCTGGATATTCCAGATCTGCTTATGGTGGAAGGACCGCTCGTCTACCAAAGAAAAGGTAGTTTGGAAACTAAATGGCAGGAAATTTCGGATTGTCTAAATGGCGAAGGATGGCTGAGCTCTCAGAAAGAGTGGCAGCAGGTAAAGGATGTCATCCATATAAGAAATGAGTTTGTACATTTCAAATCAAATGGTTACGAGCAAGTCGTACCGCCGCCTCGTAAAAAGGATGCCATTTATTCAAAAATCCCTCGATCTGTAGAGTTAAAAGATGTGCCTCATAGTTGGCCATTTAAATTTTTGACAGGTAGTTTGGCTCGCTGGGCGACTGAATCAGCTGAAGGTTTAGTTGATGTCCTTAAGAGTAGCTACTCGGAACATAGACGGCATAATCCAAAATCAACTATGAGCTCGTGATCCTGTATACGAAGGGGCTGAGCGCTTTTTTCTGAAACAGCCCGTGATCTTCTCAGCGGGAGCTAGAAATTATATCAGCCTAGTAAGGCGGCTGTGAGTTGACGATGAAATTGCTGCAGTAACTATTCACTAAAAAGGGCCCGAGTAGGCCCTTTTTCAGGTGACGCTGTATTACTTCTTCAACCACCCCTCTACGACAACCGCGCCGTGTGCTGCTTTCCACTCTTTTAGAGCTTTGTGATTCCCTCCTTTAGTTTCGATGACCTCACCGGTATTCGGGTTTTTGTACACCTTCAGTTTGCGTAATTTACGTGTGCTCGTGGCCGGAGACGCAGATTGGCGACGTGCATTCGTTTGCGGATCAAGCAGGTTAATAATGTGCTTCAGGCTGAAACCGTAATGTTCGAGCAGCTTGCGCAGCTTCGTTTCGAACTCTATTTCCTTCTTCAGTCCGTCATCACCTTTCAGTGCTTCCAGTGCCTGAAGCTGCTCAGCGAGGTGTTTTTCTAGCTGGCGGTACTCTGCGAGTTTGGACATTTTCTTCCCTTTTCGGAGTGGTCGTGCTTAGTGAATAAGATAAAATGAGCTAGTTATAGTTCAGCGCTATTTTCGACGGTTCAGTTGGCTGTCAATGTGCGTCATTTCCGATTTGATCGCGTTAATCGTCAGCGTTTGTATTGGACTGGATTTGCCCGGCCCTGCGTTGATGGTCTTTAGCAGGGCAATGAGGTGGGCCTTTCGAGTTTTGAGCGTGTCAGACCAACTGGCGCTGTTCTGTATCGGCTTGTTCATTACGTTCATCCTTACGTTGTTCCAGATTGCTCATGACTTCAGGTTGGTTCGGCGTCGCTAAGCCGTCGAGCTGGAACAAGTCCCGCGTGCGGTACTGGCGCTAGCGAGCTGATAGCTCTTCCCATGTCCACTTCCCAAAGTTCTCGCCTTGCTCTGGAACGGCAAGCTTCATAAGGCCAATCTGGTCACGGCCGAGCAGGTTGTAGTTCGCCCAAAGCTTTCCGCCAACCTCGAACAACGCCTTAGCGGCATCGTTCCATTGCTCTTCGAGTACCGTATGCGATAGCAACAGGGCGGTGCGCTCTATCTCTTTATGCTTTAGCTGTGCTTCTGCGATGTATTTATCTACGGTAACCAGCTCCTGCTCCAAGGCTGTCATGATCAGGTGTTGCCGACGATTGTGTTCGGTGGCCACCGTGAGGTTCTTCGCAGCCTTTTGCGCATCAGTATTAGCTGTCTTCTCGCCTTCGGTGTCGCCCCACGCGACAGCCTGCGCGTACGCCGTGGCGGCGTCCGTTTCGGCTTGGCGAGCTTTTCCCATGTCCTCTTCCGCCTGCTGCTGAATTTGCTCCAGGCGTGTGCTGAGGCTCTGACGTTTCTCCCTCAATTCATGCTCATCAGCGGTCCAGTTGTCCATCGCTTCGATGTAGCCAGCCATCAGGGAATCGCAGTTGGCGAGGTTTTCTCGGCGATTGATTCGCCGGTCCAACAGATCGGCATTGAGATTGCGCGAGTCGAATTTGCCTTTCAATTCGCTGTACTTTTCCCGCAGTTCGCGCTCGCGTTCCGGTTCAATGGCGTCGTCGCTTTCCAGTATCGTCTCGAGGGGCAGCATGTCTGCGTGCAGCTGTTCTGCCTCGCTGCGCAGATGGTCGCGACGGTCTTTAAGGTCTTGAATCTCGTTCATGTGTTTAGTCTCTGTTCAATTTGATTGTGGATTGGATTGAGTGGCTGGCGAGGCCGGAATAAGCCGGCGCTACCTCGATCAGCAGAGATGCCCTCAGGCAGCCCGAGCCTCGCTCTCATCCATTCCCGGAATCGTTTTCACTATGTAGCACCGTTGCGTGCCCAAGCCCGGCAACCGCGCCAAACTCGACGCCTTACCATCATTCCCCGGCTCAAAGACACCGCGCTGCAGAAGCTCTTTGTTCACCGCACTGATGTTCATGCCCCGGAAGATTTCCGAGCGCCATAACTCGGGGAGTACGTAGTAGGTATTGGTGGTGTGAAGGGCATCGCCCAAACCGTGCTCCAACGTCTTACGAAAACCTAGTCGGCCGATGGTGCGCGGCCCGTGCTCATCGATTTTTGCCGCCGCCGATTCCCAGCGTGTGAAGCGGCTTTCACCGAAGCGCTCAATGACTTGGCGAAGCCGCGCCAAGATCGCATCGCCCTCGAAGTTAGCGTCGTCGCCGTGCTACTTCGCACGGGCGGTCATACACATGCGAGCGAGGGCAAGGTGTGCTTGCCCGCTGGCGGATACTAGGTGTCATTGATCGATAAAAGCCTTCCCGCGAGCGCAGAGAATGCTTGCTTACAGGTGGTCGGGTAACACCGTAAAAGCGCATGCCGACTGAGTAAGGTCAGTAGAAGTGGTTGGCAGGCTTCAGCGGCGGGAGGGTGGCGTGAATGCACTGAACCCGGCTCGTCTTATGTCTATATCGGTAATGAGGGTTTTAACGCGTCGAGGCGAAGGAGTGGAGCAATGGGGCAATCGGTGCGAAATTGAGCAGCCGGAGTCGCGCTGATTAATTTCGAGGCAGCTAACGCAGCGCATGCGTGGCCGCGCAGGGGGATGAATGAGGATAGTGG
The DNA here is from genome assembly GCF_009834515.1 of Pseudomonas sp. R84. NCBI lineage: Bacteria > Pseudomonadati > Pseudomonadota > Gammaproteobacteria > Pseudomonadales > Pseudomonadaceae > Pseudomonas > Pseudomonas sp. R84. The sequence goes on along the minus strand of NZ_CP019426.1, from coordinate 5,345,566 downwards.
GAATAAATCATTTTTCTACAGACGAAAAAAAAGGCCTTGCTAAGCAAGACCTTTCTTAATTTTGGTGCCCCGAGGGAGACTCGAACTCCCACTCCTTTCGAAAACGGATTTTGAATCCGCCGCGTCTACCAATTCCGCCATCAGGGCTCAATGGCGGCGAAGTATAGAGATGAGATTACCGTCGGTCAATCAGGTACATAGAGAATTTTCGATATTTCCGCTAGACTTTCCGGCCCTGCTAGACGAACCCCATCATGCGCGTTGCTGACTTTACTTTCGAGCTCCCTGATTCGCTGATCGCCCGCCACCCTTTGGCCGAGCGTCGCGGTAGTCGCCTGCTGACCCTTGACGGGCCGAGCGGCGCCCTCGCACACCGTCAATTCACTGATTTGCTCGAGCATTTGCACCCGGGCGATTTGATGGTGTTCAACAATACCCGGGTGATTCCGGCGCGGCTGTTCGGGCAGAAAGCGTCCGGCGGCAAGCTGGAAATCCTCGTTGAGCGGGTGCTCGATACGCATCGCGTGCTGGCCCATGTGCGTTCCAGCAAGTCGCCGAAGCCGGGTTCGAAGATCCTGATCGACGGTGGTGGCGAGGCAGAAATGCTCGCGCGTCACGATGCGTTGTTCGAGCTGGGCTTCGCTGAAGAAGTGCTGCCGCTGCTCGACCGCGTCGGGCACATGCCATTGCCTCCTTATATAGACCGCCCGGACGAAGGCTCGGATCGCGAGCGTTATCAGACCGTGTACGCCGAGAAACTCGGTGCGGTGGCGGCGCCGACGGCGGGGCTGCATTTTGATCAGTCGCTGATGGAAGCGATTGCGGACAAGGGCGTCGAGACCACATTCGTTACGCTGCATGTGGGCGCGGGGACGTTCCAGCCGGTGCGCGTCGAGAAGCTTGAAGATCACCACATGCACACCGAGTGGCTGGAAGTCGGCCAGGACGTGGTCGATGCGGTCGCAGAGTGCCGTGCGCGCGGTGGTCGAGTAATTGCCGTAGGCACCACCAGCGTGCGTTCGCTGGAAAGTGCCGCGCGCGATGGCGTGCTCAAGCCGTTCAGTGGCGACACCGATATCTTTATCTTCCCGGGCCGGCCGTTCCATGTGGTCGACGCCCTGGTGACCAATTTCCATTTGCCGGAATCGACGCTGTTGATGCTGGTTTCGGCATTTGCCGGTTATCCGGAAACCATGGCCGCCTACAAGGCTGCCGTCGACAACGGTTACCGCTTTTTCAGCTACGGTGATGCGATGTTCATCACTCGTAATCCCGCACCGACTGCCCCTGAACAAACAGGCCCAGAGGAAACAGAATGAGTCGCGAATGTCGCATGTCCTTTGAACTTCTGGCCACCGATGGCAAGGCCCGGCGTGGTCGCCTGACCTTCCCGCGTGGCACCGTCGAGACCCCGGCGTTCATGCCGGTGGGCACTTACGGCACGGTCAAGGGCATGTTGCCGCGTGACATCGTTGCCACCGGCGCAGAAATCATTCTCGGCAACACCTTCCACCTGTGGCTGCGCCCTGGCACTCAAGTGATCAAGGAACACGGCGACCTGCACGATTTCATGCAGTGGAAAGGCCCGATCCTCACTGACTCCGGTGGTTTCCAGGTGTTCAGCCTCGGCGCGATGCGCAAGATCAAGGAGGAGGGCGTGACCTTCGCCTCTCCGGTCGACGGTGCCAAAGTGTTCATGGGCCCGGAAGAATCGATGCAGGTGCAGCGCGATCTCGGCTCCGACATCGTGATGATCTTCGACGAATGCACGCCGTACCCGGCTGACGAAGACGTCGCTCGCGTATCGATGGAACTGTCGCTGCGCTGGGCGCAGCGCTCGAAAAATGCCCACGGTGAAAACACCGCGGCGCTGTTCGGCATCGTTCAGGGTGGCATGCACCAGGATCTGCGCATGCGCTCGCTCGAAGGCCTCGACAAGATCGGTTTCGATGGCTTGGCCATTGGCGGTCTGTCGGTGGGTGAGCCGAAGCACGAAATGATCAAAGTATTGGATTATCTGCCGGGCATGATGCCGGCTGACAAACCTCGTTACCTTATGGGCGTTGGCAAACCGGAAGATCTGGTTGAGGGTGTGCGCCGCGGTGTGGACATGTTCGATTGCGTGATGCCAACCCGTAATGCCCGCAATGGGCATCTGTTCATTGATACCGGCGTGCTGAAGATCCGTAACGCGTTCCATCGCCATGATGAATCGCCGCTGGATCCGACCTGCGATTGCTATACCTGCCAGAACTTCTCCCGCGCTTATCTGCATCACCTGGACAAGTGCGGCGAAATGCTGGGAAGCATGCTCAATACCATCCATAACTTGCGCCATTATCAGGTGCTGATGGCTGGTTTGCGCGAGGCTATTCAACAGGGTACATTGGCCGCCTTTGTCGATGCCTTCTACGCCAAACGCGGGCTCCCCGTTCCGCCTTTGGACTGAGTTTTCTGACCCCAAGATTCAACATTTGCAACTGGAGTGCTAAATGAGCTTTTTTATCTCTAACGCCATGGCTGACGCGGCTGCACCGGCTGCTGCCGGCCCAATGGGCGGCGGTTTCGAGTGGATTTTCCTGGTCGGCTTCCTGGTCATCTTCTACCTGATGATCTGGCGTCCACAGGCCAAGCGCGCCAAAGAGCAGAAGAACCTGCTGAGCAGCCTGCAAAAAGGTGACGAAGTTGTGACCACTGGCGGCATCGCCGGCAAGATCACCAAAGTGGCCGATGACTTCGTGGTTCTGGAAGTTTCCGACACCGTCGAAATGAAGTTCCAGAAAGGCGCCATCGCCGCCACGCTGCCAAAAGGCACGCTGAAAGCGATCTGAAGCAACAACTTCTACTCAATCGACGGGGCGCGCAAGGCGCCCCGCGTTCATAACGGGCGGCGTGATGCTGAACAAATATCCTCTGTGGAAATACATTCTGATCCTGGCGGTGCTGGCGATCGGTCTGATTTATTCCGCTCCGAATCTATACCCCGATGACCCGGCCATTCAGGTCAGCGGTGCAAGCACTGCGCTGCAAGTCAATCAGGCTGATCTGGATCGTGTGAGCACTGCGCTCAAGGAGTCCGGGATCAACGTCAAGGCAGCCACGCTGGCCGCCAACGGCAAGGGCGGTCTGATCCGTCTGAGCAAGGCTGAAGACCAGTTGCCGGCCAAAGACGTTGTGCGCAAGGCGTTGGGTGATGACTACGTCGTCGCGCTGAACCTGGCACAGACCACCCCGCAATGGCTGCGCAATCTGGGCGCGCACCCGATGAAGCTGGGTCTGGACTTGTCCGGTGGTGTGCACTTCCTGCTGGAAGTGGACATGGACAAAGCCCTCGATGCCCGCCTGAAAGTCTACGAAGGCGACGTCAAGAGCCTGCTGCGCAAAGAGAAGCTGCGCTATCGCAGCCTGCCGCAACTGGGCGGTGCCATTCAGTTGGGCTTCAGCGATGAAGACTCCCGCGAACAGGCCCGTGCACTGATCCGCAAGAACTTCAACGATTTCGACATTGTTCCGGCCGACCTCAATGGTCAACCGGTGCTGCGTCTGGCGATGACCCCGGCGAAGCTGGCGGAAATCCGTGAATACTCCATCAAGCAGAACTTGACCACGGTACGTAACCGCGTCAACGAGCTGGGTGTTGCCGAACCGATCGTTCAGCGTCAGGGCGCCAACCGCATCGTGGTTGAGCTGCCGGGCGTGCAGGACACTGCCGAAGCCAAGCGTATTCTCGGCAAGACGGCCAACCTTGAGTTCCGTCTGGCTGCTGAGCCGGGTGCTTCGAAAGCCACCTCCGAATCCTTTGAATTCCGTGAAGGCAATCGTCCGCCAGCGCAGATCGAGCGTGGCCTGATCATCACCGGTGACCAGGTTACCGATGCCAAGGCTGGTTTTGGCGAGCACGGCACACCAGAAGTGAACATCCGTCTGGATGGTCATGGTGGCGAGCTGATGAGTCGCGCTACTCGTTCGAACGTCGGTCGCAGCATGGCGGTGATCTTCATCGAACAGCGTCCGATCACCACTTACACCAAGCAAGTGGTCGATGGCGTCGAGAAAGACGTTGCGGTGCAAACGTTCAAAGAAGAGAAGAAGATCATCAGCCTGGCGACCATCCAGTCGCCGCTGGGTGCTCAGTTCCGCATCACTGGTCTGAACGGTCAGGGCGAATCGTCCGAACTGGCGCTGCTGCTGCGCGCCGGTGGTCTGGCTGCACCGATGTACTTTGCTGAAGAGCGCACCATCGGCCCGAGCCTGGGTGCTGACAACATCACCAAAGGTATCGATGCGTCGCTGTGGGGCATGCTGTTCGTGTCGCTGTTCATCATCGCCATCTACCGCTTCTTCGGCATCATCGCCACCGTCGCGCTGGCGGTGAACATGGTGTTGCTGCTGGCCTTGATGTCGCTGCTGGGTGCAACACTGACCCTGCCGGGTATCGCCGGTATCGTATTGACCATGGGTATGGCGGTCGACGCCAACGTGCTGATCTTCTCGCGGATTCGTGAAGAGATCGCCGCCGGCATGACCGTGCAGCGTGCAATCAACGAAGGCTTCGGCCGGGCATTCACCGCGATTCTCGACGCCAACCTGACAACGTTGTTGGTCGGCGGGATTCTCTTTGCCATGGGCACCGGCCCGGTCAAAGGTTTCGCAGTGACCATGTCCCTCGGGATCTTTACCTCGATGTTCACGGCCATCATGGTGACCCGCGCAATGGTCAACCTGATCTTTGGCGGACGTGACTTCAAGAAGTTGTGGATTTAAGGGGCTGCCATGTTACGTACAATCAACTTCATGGGCGTTCGCAACTTCGCGTTCGGCGTCACAGTATTCCTCACCTTGCTGGCTATGTTCAGTGTCGCTACCAAGGGCATGAACTGGGGGCTGGACTTCACCGGCGGTACGCTCATCGAGCTGACCTACGAGCGTCCGGCCGACGTTACCAAGGTGCGTGAGCAGCTGGCTACGTCGGGTTACCACGAAGCAATCGTGCAGAGCTTCGGCGCGACTACCGATCTGCTGGTGCGGATGCCAGGTGAAGACCCGCAACTGGGCCATCAGGTCGCGGAAGCGCTGCTGAAGGTCGGCGGCGACAACCCGGCAACGGTCAAGCGTGTCGAGTTCGTCGGCCCGCAGGTCGGTGAAGAGCTGCGCGACCAGGGCGGCCTCGGCATGCTGCTGGCGCTCGGCGGTATCCTGATCTACTTGGCTTTCCGCTTTCAGTGGAAGTTCGCGGTCGGCGCCATTGTTTCGCTGATTCACGACGTGATCGTCACCATCGGCATCCTGTCGTACTTCCAGATCACTTTCGATCTGACCGTGCTGGCGGCGGTGCTGGCGATCATCGGCTACTCGCTGAACGACACCATCGTGGTATTCGACCGGGTTCGTGAGAACTTCCGTGTGCTGCGCAAGGCAACGCTGATCGAGAACATCAACATCTCGACCACGCAGACCCTGCTGCGCACCATGGCGACGTCGATCTCCACCTTGCTGGCGATCGCCGCCCTGCTGTTCTTTGGCGGTGACAACCTGTTCGGCTTCTCGATCGCGCTGTTTATCGGTGTTCTGGCGGGTACTTACTCGTCGATCTACATCGCTAACGTGGTGCTGATCTGGCTGAACCTGACCACCGAGGATCTGATTCCTCCGGCCAACACCGAGAAGGAAGTCGACGACCGTCCATAACGGCCATCGTTTTCCCGGCTGTCAGCCCAAGAAAGGCGCGAGTTGAACTCGCGCCTTTTTTTATGCTCCAAGGCTGGGAGAAGCGCGGGCGCGTCCCGCATGTGATGGTCAGGAGGTTCATGTGAACAAGTCGTTGCTGGTTGGTGCGGTATTGGGTGCTGTCGGTGTGACTGCCGGGGGTGCTGTTGCCACCTACAGCCTGGTTAAAAGCGGCCCTGAGTATGCGCAAGTATTGGCCGTTGAACCGGTTAAAACACAGATCAAGACTCCACGTGAAGTGTGCAAGGACGTGACAGTGACTCGTCAGGCACCGGTAAAAGATCAACACCAGATTGCCGGTACCGTCGTCGGTGCGCTGGCAGGTGGTTTGCTGGGTAATCAGATTGGCGGCGGCACCGGCAAGAAGATTGCCACGGTCGCCGGTGCGGTCGGTGGCGGTTATGCGGGCAACAAGGTGCAGGAAGGCATGCAGGAGCGTGACACCTACACCACCACGCAAACCCGCTGCAACACGGTCAATGACATCAGTGACAAGGTCGTCGGTTACGACGTGCGTTACTCGCTCGATGGCAAGGAAGGCAAGGTGCGGATGGATCGTGATCCGGGCAACCAGATTCCGGTCGACAAGGAAGGCAAGCTGATTCTGTCGCAGAATGAGCCGGCTCAGTAAAGGCCGACTGTTTTAACAAGAAGCACCCTGCGGGGTGCTTTTTTTGTGCCCGCCATTTAAGCAGCACAGCAAATCCCCTGTAGGGGTGAGCCTGCTCGCGATAGCTATTTATCATTCAAAACAGATGGTGACTGGTACACCGCTATCGCGAGCAGGCTCACTCCTACATTGGTCTCGTGGTGTGGCGGGTGACGAATTCCAGGCATAAAAAAAGCACCCCAAAGGATGCTTTTTTCCTTTCGCGTGAAGCTTAGCGCTTCAGCGAAGCCGGCAGGTGCGGCTGGATCGCCGTCAGAACTGCCTTGAAGCATTTGGTGTTGCCGGCAACGATGTGGCCTTTTTCAAGGAAGTCGTGACCGCCGGTGAAGTCGCTCACCAGGCCGCCAGCTTCTTGAATCAGCAGGGCGCCTGCAGCCATGTCCCACTCGGACAGGCCCGATTCCCAGAACGCATCGAAACGACCGGCAGCTACATAAGCCAGGTCCAGGCTGGCGGAACCGGCGCGGCGGATGCCGGCAGTCTGGCCAACCAGAGCGCGGAACATGCCCAGGTAGTTGTCGAGGTTGTCCATCTGGTCGTCACGGAACGGGAAGCCGGTACCCAGCAGGGCGCCGTCGAGGCTGGTGCGGCCGCTGACGCGCAGGCGACGACCGTTCAGTTGGGCGCCGCGACCACGGCTGGCGGTGAATTCTTCCTGGCGAACCGGGTCCAGAACCACTGCGTGTTCCAGGCGACCGCGGTATTTGCAGGCGATGCTGACAGCGAAGTGAGGAATGCCGCGCAGGAAGTTGGTGGTGCCGTCCAGTGGATCGATGATCCACAGGTACTCTTCGCCTTCGATGCCGGTACCGGCGTGCAGGCCAGTCTCTTCACCGCGGATGGAGTGGTTCGGGTAAGCCTTGCGCAGCGCGTCGATGATTTTCTGTTCAGCGGCGCGATCGACCTCGGATACATAATCCTTGGCGTCTTTTTCGTCGACCTTGATGGTATCCAGGCGCTCGATGGAGCGGAAGATCAGTTCACTGGCGCTGCGGGCGGCGCGCAGCGCGATATTCAGCATGGGCTGCATGGATGTGTCACCTAAGGTTGTTAAAGAAAGCCGCGCATTCTATCAGAACTTTTCTTCAGGTGAAGGACGCTGTTCGCTTTCATAGCTTAACGGTAGGCTGTTCTGTAAGATTTGCACCCCTTTCCTGTGTCCGAGAGCGCCTCCCTTGCTGCAGAACATTCGTGTTGTCCTGGTCAATACCAGCCACCCCGGCAATATCGGCGGGGCCGCGCGCGCCATGAAAAACATGGGTCTGTCGCGACTGGTGCTGGTCGAACCGCGCCTGTTTCCGCATCACGAGGCCGATGCTCGCGCCTCCGGTGCCGGTGACATCCTTGAAAACGCGCAAGTCGTCGCCACCTTGGAAGACGCCTTGGTCGGCTGCAATCTGGTGCTTGGCACCAGCGCCCGTGACCGGCGTATCCCGTGGCCATTGTTGGATCCGCGCGAGTGCGGCACCAAAGTGGTCGAGGAGGCCGGGCAGGGCGCCGAGATCGCGCTGGTGTTCGGTCGTGAGGATTCCGGCCTGACCAATGACGAGTTGCAGCGATGTCACTTTCACGTGCACATCCCCTCCGACCCGGAGTTCAGTTCGCTGAACCTTGGCGCGGCGGTGCAGGTGTTGAGCTACGAAGTGCGTATGGCCTGGCTGGCCGCACAAGGTCAGCCGAGCAAGATCGAGAAAGAAGAAGTGGCCTCGGTGAAAAGCGCCGAGCTGGCGACCATGGATGAGCTGGAGCGCTTTTATGAGCATCTGGAACAGACGCTGGTCGCCATCGAATTCCTCGATCCGGAAAAACCACGGCACCTGATGGCGCGCCTGCGCCGGTTGTACGGACGCAGCTCGGTCAGTCGGGCGGAAATGAATATTTTGCGTGGCATCCTCACGGAAACCCAGAAAGCGGCCCGTGGTGAGCTTCTTAAGCGGAAGGACTAAATGATGTTTGAGCGTTTGCGTGAAGATATCCAGAGCGTATTCCATCGAGATCCGGCGGCGCGTAACGCTTTTGAAGTCCTGACTTGCTACCCCGGTATGCATGCAATCTGGATTCATCGATTGGCCGGCATGCTCTGGCGCAACGAGCTGAAATGGCTGGCGCGGCTGGTATCAAACTTCGGTCGCTGGTTGACCGGGATCGAAATTCATCCGGGCGCCAAGGTCGGTCGTCGTTTCTTTATCGACCACGGCATGGGCATCGTCATCGGTGAAACCGCTGAGATTGGCGATGACGTGACGATATATCAGGGCGTGACTCTCGGTGGTACCAGCTGGAACAAAGGCAAGCGTCACCCGACGCTGGGTGATGGTGTGGTCGTGGGCGCGGGCGCCAAGGTGCTCGGTCCTTTCACGGTCGGCGCCGGTGCCAAGGTCGGTTCCAATGCCGTGGTGACCAAAGAAGTGCCGCCAGGCGCCACGGTTGTCGGTATTCCTGGGCGAATCATCGTCAAATCCGATGAGGAGCAGGATGCCAAGCGCAAGGCCATGGCCGAGAAGATCGGTTTCGATGCCTACGGCGTCAGTGAAGACATGCCCGACCCGGTGGCGCGCGCCATCGGTCAGTTGCTCGATCACCTGCAGGCGGTGGACGGGCGGCTGGAGGGGATGTGCGGCGCGCTGAAGGATCTGGGCAGCAATTACTGTGCGAAAGATCTGCCTGAGCTGCGTGAAGAAGACTTCGCCTGCGTCAAAGGCAAAGACGAATCCAAGGCTAGCTGACATTCCCCTGTAGGAGCTGCCGAAGGCTGCGATACCTTGATCTTCTAACAGAGCAAAATCAAAAGATCGCAGCCTGCGGCAGCTCCTACACAGGCTTACGCCAGTCGGTGTGCCATTAGGCCGCAGACCCTGCTATCATTCGCGCGCTCTTTTGCGGGTAATCCTGACTAAAGTACTAGGTCTTAAAGTTGACTTAAATACTCGGGAATTGCATACTCGCCCCATTCTGAACTCCGTGGTAACTGTCCATGCGACTGACTACAAAAGGCCGATACGCCGTGACCGCCATGCTTGACCTGGCGTTGCACGCGCAGCACGGGCCGGTGTCCCTGGCCGATATCTCCGAGCGCCAAGGCATCTCCCTGTCCTACCTCGAACAGCTGTTCGCCAAGCTGCGCCGCAGTAACCTGGTTTCCAGCGTTCGCGGCCCGGGTGGTGGCTACCAGTTGTCCCGCGACATGCAGGGCATTCAGGTCGCTCAGGTGATCGATGCGGTAAACGAATCGGTCGATGCCACCAAATGCCAAGGCCAAGGCGATTGCCATTCCGGCGACACCTGCCTGACCCATCATCTGTGGTGCGATTTGAGCCTGCAGATTCACGAATTTCTAAGTGGTATCAGCTTGGCTGATCTTGTGACTCGCCGTGAGGTGCAAGAAGTAGCCCAGCGTCAGGACCAGCGTCGTTGCAACAGCAAGGCGCCACGCCTGGACAAGATTGAAGCGTCCGCCGTCGAATGACAGCCAAAGAGCTAGCGGCACGCCAGCCCTGATTTAGGAGATAGTCCATGAAATTGCCGATTTACCTTGATTACTCTGCGACCACCCCGGTTGATCCGCGTGTTGCGCAAAAGATGAGTGAATGCCTGCTGGTCGACGGAAACTTCGGTAACCCGGCGTCCCGTTCCCACGTATTCGGCTGGAAGGCTGAAGAGTCCGTCGAAAACGCCCGTCGTCAGGTGGCCGATCTGGTCAATGCCGACCCGCGCGAAATCGTCTGGACCTCGGGCGCGACCGAATCCGACAACCTGGCAATCAAGGGTGCGGCGCATTTCTACGGTTCCAAGGGCAAGCACCTGATCACCTCCAAGATTGAGCACAAGGCTGTCCTTGACACCATGCGCCAACTGGAGCGTGAAGGTTTCGAGGTCACTTACCTCGAGCCGACCGAAGACGGTCTGATCACCCCGGCCATGATTGAAGCTGCACTGCGCGAAGACACCATCCTGGTCTCCGTGATGCACGTGAACAACGAAATCGGCACCGTCAACGACATCGCCGCTATTGGCGAAATGCTCCGCGCCAAGGGCGTTCTGTTCCACGTCGACGCCGCTCAGTCTACTGGCAAGGTCGACATCGACCTGCAGAAACTGAAAGTCGACATGATGTCGTTCTCCGCTCACAAAACCTACGGCCCTAAAGGCATCGGCGCGCTGTACGTCAGCCGCAAGCCGCGTGTGCGCATCGAAGCGACCATGCACGGCGGCGGTCACGAGCGCGGCATGCGTTCCGGCACTCTGGCGACCCATCAGATCGTCGGCATGGGTGAAGCGTTCCGTGTAGCCAAAGAAGACATGGCTGCTGAAAACGTCCGTATCAAAGCCTTGAGCGACCGTTTCTACAAGCAGGTCGAGCATCTGGAAGAGCTGTACGTCAACGGCAGCCTGACCGCCCGCGTTCCGCACAACCTGAACCTGAGCTTCAACTACGTTGAAGGCGAGTCGCTGATCATGGCGCTCAAGGATCTCGCGGTATCGTCCGGTTCGGCTTGCACCTCGGCGTCGCTGGAGCCTTCGTACGTACTGCGCGCCCTGGGCCGCAACGACGAACTGGCACACAGCTCGATCCGCTTCACCTTCGGGCGTTTCACCACCGAAGAAGAAATCGACTACGCCGCGCAGAAAGTCTGCGAGGCCGTTACCAAGCTGCGCGCTTTGTCGCCGCTGTGGGACATGTACAAAGACGGCGTCGATATCTCGAAAATCGAGTGGGCGGCACACTAAATATAGAAGCCGCCAGATACAGATCCTGTAGCGACGTGGCGGTTTACGCAGCGCAGTTGCAGGGTCTCAAGAGCGGCCCTGATGAGTGAGGATTGAGAATCATGGCTTACAGCGAAAAGGTCATCGACCACTACGAAAACCCGCGCAACGTCGGCAAGATGAACGCGGAAGATCCTGATGTCGGCACCGGCATGGTCGGCGCTCCGGCGTGCGGCGACGTGATGCGTCTGCAAATCAAGGTCAACGACGCTGGCATCATCGAAGATGCCAAGTTCAAGACCTACGGCTGCGGTTCGGCTATCGCTTCCAGCTCCCTCGCCACCGAGTGGATGAAGGGCAAGACCCTGGACGAAGCAGAAACTATCAAGAACACTCAGCTGGCCGAAGAACTGGCCCTGCCGCCAGTGAAAATTCACTGCTCGGTACTGGCTGAAGACGCTATCAAAGCGGCTGTTCGCGATTACAAGCAGAAGAAAGGCTTGATCTGACTTTCTGGATTTGGCGACGAGTAAGGAGTCACCGATGGCTATCAGCATGACAGAAGCGGCTGCTCGACACGTGCGGCGCTCCCTCGACGGGCGCGGCAAAGGTGAAGGGATTCGTCTGGGTGTTCGCACCACAGGCTGTTCCGGCCTTGCCTACGTGCTGGAGTTTGTCGACGAGGTGGTTGCAGAGGATCAGGTGTTCGAGAGTCACGGCGAAAAAGTGATCATCGACCCGAAAAGCCTCGCCTACCTGGACGGCACCGAGCTCGATTTCGTCAAGGAAGGGTTGAACGAAGGCTTCAAGTTCAACAACCCCAACGTACGCGGTGAATGTGGCTGCGGCGAAAGCTTCAACATCTGAGGCTTGTCGTGGGTATTCCTTGTCATTTCGCTTTATTCGAGCTGCAACCGGGTTTCCGTCTGGATCTCGAGCAGTTGGCCACGCGCTATCGTGAGTTGGCGCGCGGCGTTCATCCTGACCGCTTTGCCGACGCTTCCGAGCGTGAGCAGCGGTCGGCACTCGAGCAATCTGCACGGCTCAACGACGCCTATCAGACGCTCAAGAGTCCGGCCCAGCGCGCACGCTACCTGCTGACCATCAGCGGGCATGAAGTGCCGATGGAAGTCACCGTCCATGATCCCGAGTTTCTTCTGCAGCAGATGCAATGGCGCGAAGAGCTCGAAGACCTCCAGGACAGTGCCGACCTCGACGGTGTCGCGGTGTTCAAGCGGCGCTTGAAAGTGGCTCAGGAAGAACTCAATGAAAGCTTCGCAGCCTGTTGGGATGATGCGGCGCAACGCGAACAGGCCGAACGCCTGATGCGGCGCATGCAGTTCCTCGACAAGCTCACCTACGAAGTGCGCCAGTTAGAAGAGCGCCTCGACGATTAACCCAGTGCCGCTCCGGTCGCACGCCTGATATACAGATAAGTCCTGATCACGATGGCCCTACTGCAGATCGCCGAACCCGGCCAAAGTCCTCAACCGCACCAGCGTCGTCTGGCTGTGGGGATCGACTTGGGCACTACCAATTCGCTGGTCGCTGCGTTGCGCAGTGGTCTTTCCGAGCCGTTGGCCGACGCAAACGGGCAGGTCATCCTGCCGTCCGCTGTGCGTTACCACGCTGATCACGTCGAAGTCGGCGAGTCGGCCAAGCTGGCTGCCGCTTCCGATCCTTTGAACACTGTGCTGTCGGTCAAGCGCTTGATGGGTCGTGGTCTGTCCGACGTCAAGCAATTGGGCGAGCAACTGCCCTACCGCTTTGTCGGTGGCGAGTCGCACATGCCGTTCATCGACACCGTGCAGGGCCCGAAAAGCCCGGTCGAAGTCTCCGCCGATATCCTCAAGGTCCTGCGTCAGCGCGCTGAAGCGACCTTGGGTGGCGAACTGGTGGGTGCGGTGATTACCGTTCCGGCGTATTTCGACGATGCTCAGCGTCAAGCCACTAAAGATGCCGCGAAACTCGCCGGTCTGAACGTGCTGCGTTTGCTCAATGAGCCGACCGCAGCGGCTGTGGCATACGGTCTGGATCAACACGCTGAAGGCCTGGTCGCAATTTATGACCTGGGCGGCGGCACCTTCGATATTTCGATTCTGCGTCTGACTGGCGGTGTTTTCGAAGTTCTGGCCACTGGCGGCGACAGCGCGCTGGGCGGCGATGACTTCGATCACGCGATTGCCGGCTGGATTATCGAGAGCGCTGGCCTGTCCGCCGATCTCGATCCGGGCGCACAACGCAATCTGTTGCAAACCGCTTGTGCGGCCAAAGAAGCGCTGACCGATGCGGCCAGCGTTGAAGTGGCCTATGGCGACTGGAAAGCGCCGCTGACTCGCGAAGCCTTCGATGCGTTGATCGAACCGATGGTCGCGCGCAGCCTGAAAGCCTGCCGTCGTGCCGTTCGCGATTCCGGCATTGAGCTGGAAGACGTGCACGCCGTGGTCATGGTCGGCGGTTCGACCCGCGTTCCGCGTGTTCGCGAAGCCGTTGCCGAAGCTTTTGGTCGTCAGCCTTTGACTGAAATCGATCCGGATCAAGTGGTGGCCATCGGTGCCGCGATCCAGGCCGATACCCTGGCGGGCAACAAGCGCGATGGCGGCGAACTGCTGCTGCTCGACGTGATTCCGCTGTCCCTGGGGCTGGAAACCATGGGCGGCCTGATGGAGAAGGTGATTCCGCGCAACACCACCATCCCTGTCGCTCGCGCACAAGATTTCACTACGTATAAAGACGGCCAGTCGGCCATGGCGATCCACGTCCTGCAGGGTGAGCGCGAGCTGATCAGCGACTGTCGCTCCCTGGCGCGCTTCGAGTTGCGCGGCATTCCAGCGATGGTGGCTGGTGCAGCGAAGATTCGCGTGACCTTCCAGGTCGATGCCGACGGTCTGCTCAGCGTTTCCGCTCGTGAGCTGGGTTCGGGCGTTGAGGCGAGCATTCAGGTCAAGCCGTCCTACGGTCTGACCGACGGCGAAATCGCCAAGATGCTCAAGGATTCGTTCCAGCACGCCAATGACGACAAGGTCGCCCGCGTTCTGCGTGAGCAGCAAGTCGATGCCCAACGCTTGATCGAAGCGGTGCAGGGTGCTCTGGAGGCCGATGGCGAGCGTTTGCTCGACGCCGAAGAGCGCATGGTTATCGACCTGCAACTGCAGGAACTGGCCGAACTGATGAAAGGTACCGATGGTTACGCCATCGAGCAGCAGACCAAGCGTCTGTCGCAAGTGACCGATGCTTTTGCTGCCCGCCGCATGGATCTGACGGTGAAAGCCGCTCTGTCGGGGCGCAATCTGAATGAAATCGAGGATATCTGATGCCGCAGGTCATTTTTCTGCCCCACGAGAAGTTCTGCCCTGAAGGCATGGTGGTCGAGGCTGCGCCCGGCACATCGATTCTCGAACTGGCCCACGAACACCATATCGAGATGGAAAGCGCCTGCGGCGGCGTGTGTGCTTGCACCACTTGCCACTGCATCATCCGCGAGGGTTTCGACTCGATGGAAGAGGCTGACGAGCTGGAAGAAGACTTCCTCGATCGCGCCTGGGGCCTGGAAGCGCAATCGCGTCTGGCTTGCCAGGCGATCGTCGGTGAAGAAGACATCACCGTCGAAATTCCGAAATATTCGCTTAACCATGCGGCTGAAGCGCCGCACTGACTGGTAAGACTGTCATGAGCTACGGTTGGAACGATGTTCAACGTATTGCAGAAGAACTGGCCGCGGCCAAGCCGGGTGTAGATCCGTTTTCTGTCAATTTCGTCGACTTGCAGCAATGGATCAAAGAACTGCCGGATTTTGACAACACCTCTGGTCGCGTAGGCGAGAAGGTGTTGGAAGCGGTTCAGACGCTCTGGGCTGAAGAATTGGACTGATCGTCCTCGCAGGTTAGGCAATACCCAAGAACCCGCGTATAATTCGCGGGTTTAATTTTTCGCAAATTACCGTTTCTGGAGTTACACCATGGCTGTTCAACGCACTTTCTCCATCATCAAGCCTGACGCTGTTGCAAAAAACGTCATCGGCGAAATCACCACCCGTTTCGAAAAAGCCGGCCTGCGCGTTGTAGCTTCGAAACTGAAGCAACTGTCCAAAGCTGAAGCTGAAGGCTTCTACGCTGAGCACAGCGCTCGTGGTTTCTTCGGCGACCTGGTTGCTTTCATGATCTCCGGTCCTGTTGTTGTTCAGGTTCTGGAAGGCGAAAACGCTATCGCTCTGAACCGTGAGCTGATGGGCGCTACCAACCCTAAAGAAGCTGCTGCCGGCACCATCCGCGCTGACTTCGCTGATTCCATCGACGCCAACGCTGTTCACGGTTCGGACTCCGAAGCCGCAGCTGCTCGTGAAATCTCGTACTTCTTCGCAGCTACTGAAGTAACCACTCGCTAAGCATTGGCTTAAGAGTGAAGGTGAATCCATGACTACATCGACTGTAAAAACCAACCTGCTGGGTCTGACTCAACAGGAAATGGAAAAATTCTTCGACTCAATCGGGGAGAAGCGTTTCCGTGCCGGTCAGGTAATGAAATGGATTCACCACTTTGGCGTCGATGATTTCGACGCCATGACGAACGTCAGCAAGGCCTTGCGCGACAAGCTCAAGGCTATTGCTGAGGTCCGTGGTCCGGAAGTGGTCAGCGAGGACATCTCCAGCGACGGCACCCGTAAGTGGGTGGTGCGCGTGGCGTCCGGCAGCTGCGTCGAGACCGTGTACATTCCCCAGGGCAAGCGCGGCACATTGTGCGTTTCGTCCCAGGCAGGCTGTGCCCTGGATTGCAGTTTCTGCTCCACCGGCAAGCAAGGCTTCAATAGCAACCTCACCGCCGCCGAAGTCATCGGTCAGGTGTGGATTGCCAACAAATCTTTCGGCAGCGTCCCGGCAACCGTCGACCGTGCCATCACCAACGTGGTGATGATGGGCATGGGTGAGCCGCTGCTGAACTTCGACAACGTCGTCGCCGCCATGCATCTGATGATGGATGACCTCGGCTACGGGATTTCCAAGCGCCGCGTAACCCTGTCCACTTCGGGCGTGGTGCCGATGATCGATGAGCTGGCCAAGCACATCGACGTCTCCCTGGCGTTGTCGCTGCACGCACCGAATGACGCATTGCGTAACCAATTGGTGCCGATCAACAAGAAATATCCGCTTAAGATGTTGCTCGAGTCGTGCCAGCGCTACATGTCGTCCCTGGGCGAAAAACGCGTGCTGACCATCGAGTACACCTTGCTCAAGGACATCAACGACAAGGTCGAGCACGCCGTCGAGATGATCGAGCTACTGAAGAATATTCCGTGCAAGATCAACCTGATTCCGTTCAACCCGTTCCCGCATTCCGGGTACGAGCGGCCAAGCAACAACGCGATCCGTCGTTTCCAGGATCAGTTGCATCAGGCCGGTTTCAACGTCACCGTCCGCACCACCCGTGGTGAAGACATCGACGCTGCATGTGGTCAATTGGTAGGGCAGGTGCTGGATCGCACCCGTCGCAGCGAACGTTACATCGCCGTGCGCGAGTTGAGCGCCGACAGCGATCTGGCACAGAACGCCGCGAACACAAATTAAGAGAGGATCTCTATGTCCCTGCGCTTTGCGCTGCTGTTGCTGTTGGCCAGCCTGTGTGCTGGTTGTGTCCTGTCGGGTGACTACAACCCGATGAAGACCAGCAAGGGCCGCGATGAAGCGCGGGCTGCCTACGTGCAGTTGGGGCTGGGATACTTGCAGCAAGGCATGACCGAGCGGGCCAAGGTGCCGCTGAAGAAGGCGCTGGAAATCGATGGTTCCGATCCTGACGCCAACGCTGCTCTCGGCTTGGTGTTCCAGTCCGAAATGGAGCCTGAGCTGGCCGACGAACACTTCCGCAAGGCTTTGTCCTCCCGTCCTGCCGATGCGCGCATCCTCAACAACTACGGCAGTTTTCTCTACGAAGAACAGCGTTATAAAGAAGCCTACGAGCGTTTTGAACAGGCCGCTGCCGATACCCTGTATCCTGAGCGTTCGCGTGTGTTCGAGAACCTCGGCATGACGGCCGCGAAGCTCGGTCAGCGTGATCTGGCGCAGCAACAGCTGGAAAAGGCACTGCGTCTGAATCGTCAACAACCGCGTGCATTGCTGGAAATGGCTGAGTTGTCCTTCGAAGACAGGCATTATGTGCCCGCGCGTGACTATTACGACCGTTTCAGCCTGCTGACCGAACAAAATGCACGTAGTCTATTGCTCGGCGTTCGGCTGGCAAAAGTGTTTGAAGATCGCGACAAGGCCGCCAGTTATGGCCTGCAATTAAAACGACTCTATCCCGGTACGCCGGAATATCAGCAATACCTGTCGGAGCAATGATGAAAGCGGCGCATCCCGAAGTTGTAGCAGCGAATCGCGTTAACCCCGGTGAGACCCTGCGCCAGGCCCGCGAAAGCAATGGCTGGTCGCTGGCCGAAGTGGCCCTCAAGCTCAACCTCACCGTGACTTCCCTGAGCAATCTTGAAGCCGGCGCCTTCGACAAGCTGCCGGGGCATACCTTCGCTCGCGGTTACATTCGCGCCTATGCCAAATTGCTCGGCATGGACCAGACCGTTCTGGTCCAGCAATTCGACCAGTCCACTGGCACTGATTCCCAGGGCAGCAACGTTCATGCCCTTGGCCGTATCGAAGAGCCGGTGCGGGTTTCCCACACCATTCTGCGTATTGTCAGCCTGCTGTTGCTGATCGCGGTCATCGGCGGCGGTTTCGTCTGGTGGCAGGATCAGACCTCGCTGCGCAGCAAGGACTTGACGTCGCTGGCGCCTGAGCACGTTGAAGTCGAAGGTGCTGACGGTACGACCCAGATTCACCCGATTGACGAGCCGGAAGACCAGGCTGTCGAGGAGAATCAGGCTGATACTTCCACAGCGCTGGCGCTGCCTCAGTCTGAAACCACCGCTGAATCGACCGGTGCCGAAGCTACCACCCCGGCAACCACTCCGGCCGCACCGGTTGCGCCGGCGGCAACGACGACCGCCCCGGCTCATACGCCAGCGCCAGTTGTCGCTACCCCGGCAACCCCGGCACCAAACGCTCCCGCGACTCCAGCACCGACCACCACTGCGCCGGTTGCTCCTGCTACCGCCGCGCCAATCGCAGAAGCAACCGCGCCGGTTGCAGGCGACGGTCAGGTCCAGTTGCAGTTCAGCGCCGATTGCTGGGCACAAGTGACCGATGGCCGTGGCAAAGTGATTTTCAGTGGTCTGAAGCATAAAGGCGATAGCGTCACCGTTTCCGGCAAGCCGCCGCTTAACGTACGTCTGGGTGTTGCCCGTGCCGCGCAGGTCAGCTACAACGGCCAGCCGGTCGATATCGCTCCGTTCACCAGTGGCGAGACTGCTCGCCTGAAGTTGGGTCAATAAGTCATGCACGGCGAATCTCCAATCAAACGTCGCGTTTCGCGCAAGATCTGGGTCGGCAACGTACCGGTGGGCGGCGATGCGCCGATCGCGGTGCAGAGCATGACCAACAGCGACACCAATGACGTTGCCGCCACTGTTGCGCAAATCAATCGTCTGGAAGCCGCCGGCGTCGACATCGTTCGCGTTTCGGTGCCGGACATGGACGCCGCCGAGGCGTTCGGCAAGATCAAGCAACTGGTCAAGGTACCGCTGGTTGCCGACATCCACTTCGACTACAAGATCGCCCTGCGCGTAGCCGAATTGGGTGTGGACTGCCTGCGCATCAACCCGGGCAACATCGGTCGCGAAGATCGTGTTCGTGCGGTGGTCGATGCGGCACGTGATCGCGGGATTCCGATCCGCATCGGCGTCAACGCCGGTTCGCTGGAAAAAGACCTGCAAAAGAAATACGGCGAGCCGACTCCAGCCGCGCTGGTTGAGTCCGCTCTGCGCCACGTTGAACACCTCGAGCGCCTGAATTTCCAGGACTTCAAGGTCAGCGTGAAGGCTTCCGACGTGTTCATGGCCGTCGAAGCGTACCGCTTGCTGGCGAAAGAAATCGTCCAGCCGCTGCACCTGGGCATCACCGAAGCCGGTGGATTGCGTTCGGGCACAGTGAAATCCGCCGTGGGCCTAGGTATGCTGCTCGCCGAGGGGATTGGCGATACTATCCGCATCTCGCTGGCGGCCGACCCGGTCGAGGAAGTGAAGGTCGGTTACGACATTCTCAAGTCTTTGCATCTGCGTTCCCGTGGCATCAACTTCATCGCCTGCCCGAGCTGCTCGCGGCAGAACTTCGATGTGGTGAAAACCATGAACGAGCTGGAAGGGCGCCTTGAAGACCTGCTGGTGCCGCTGGATGTCGCGGTGATCGGTTGCGTGGTCAACGGCCCCGGCGAAGCCAAGGAAGCCCATATCGGCTTGACCGGCGGTACGCCAAACCTGATTTACATCGACGGCAAGCCGTCGCAGAAACTGACGAATGACAATCTGGTGGACGAGCTGGAAAAGCTGATCCGCCAGAAAGCGGCCGAAAAGGTCGAAGCTGACGCTGCGGTTATTGCGCGCGGCTGAGCCTGACTGAAGAGCCGAACGAATTTAAGGATTTAAAGTGAGCAAGTCATTGCAAGCCATTCGTGGCATGAACGACATCCTGCCCGAACAGACCCCGCTGTGGCGTTATTTCGAGGGCACCGTAGCGCGTTTGCTGGATAACTACGGTTACAAGCAGATCCGCATGCCGATCGTCGAGTTCACCGAGCTGTTCAAGCGCTCGATCGGTGAAGTGACCGACATCGTCGAAAAAGAGATGTACACCTTCGAAGATCGCAACGGCGACTCCCTGACCCTGCGTCCGGAAGGCACCGCGGCGTGCGTGCGTGCTGTGCTTGAGCACGGCATCACCGGTGGCGGCCAAGTGCAGAAACTCTGGTACATCGGCCCGATGTTCCGCCACGAGCGTCCGCAGAAAGGTCGTTATCGTCAGTTCCACCAGATCGGTCTGGAAGTGTTCAACCTCGACGGTCCGGACATCGACGCCGAGCTGATCATCATGACCTGGCGCCTGTGGGGCGAGTTGGGTATCCGTGATGCGGTCAAGCTCGAGCTCAACAGTCTGGGCACCAGCGAGTCCCGTGGGCGTTATCGTGAAGCGCTGGTCGAGTACCTCTCGGCGCACCACGACAAGCTCGACGAAGACAGCCAGCGTCGCCTGAAAACCAACCCGCTGCGCGTGCTCGACACGAAAAATGCCGACACTCAAGCGGTGCTGGTCGATGCGCCGAAAATGGCCGACTACCTCGACGACGAATCCCGTGCGCACTTCGAAGGTTTGAAAGCGCGTCTGGATGCCGTTGGCATTCCGTACGTGCTCAACCCGAAGCTGGTGCGCGGCCTCGATTACTACAGCAAAACCGTATTCGAATGGGTTACCGACAAGCTCGGCGCCCAGGGCACTGTTTGCGCGGGTGGCCGTTACGACGGTCTGGTCGAGCAGATGGGCGGCAAGCCAACCACCGGCGTCGGTTTCGCCATGGGCATCGAGCGTCTGGTACTGATGCTGGAAACCCTGGAACAGATCCCGGAAGAAATCTCCCGTCAGGTTGATGTCTATCTGTGCGCCTTCGGTGAAGAAGCCGAGCTGGCCGGTCTGGCCCTGGCTGAACGGGTTCGCGATCAACTTCCAAACCTGCGTCTGCAAGTCAATGCCGGCGCCGGCAGCTTCAAAAGCCAGTTCAAGAAGGCCGACAAGAGCGGTGCGCTGTACGCACTGATCCTCGGTGACGACGAAATGGCCCAGCAAGTGGTAGGTTTCAAACCCCTGCGTGGCCAGGGCGAACAACAAAGCATTGCCTGGGATGCGCTCGCCGCTCACCTGGCCACCTGCGTCGTGCAGGGTTGAAGCTGTCCAAACAGCCGATTTAGCGATTAAGGAGTATTGGGGTGTCGAGTACCGAAGACGAACAGTTGGCGGATTTGAAGGACTGGTGGACACGCAACGGCAAACCTCTGGTCACCGGCGGCCTGTTGGCGCTGGTCATCGTGTTCGGCTGGCAGGCTTATCACAAGTATCAGAGCAACCAGTCGCAAGGCGCCTCGGTGCTCTATCAGCAATTGCTGGAAACCACGCTGACGCCTGATGGCAAGCCTGACGCGGCCCGCGTTGCGGACCTGGCCGGCAAGCTCAACAGCGAATTCGGCGGTTCTGCCTACGCGCAGTACGGCAG
Source organism: Pseudomonas sp. R84 (assembly GCF_009834515.1). Taxonomy (NCBI): domain Bacteria; kingdom Pseudomonadati; phylum Pseudomonadota; class Gammaproteobacteria; order Pseudomonadales; family Pseudomonadaceae; genus Pseudomonas; species Pseudomonas sp. R84. The sequence goes on along the minus strand of NZ_CP019426.1, from coordinate 5,324,322 downwards.
CCTGTTCGTGGCCAAAGTGGCGGTCGACAGCGGCAAGCTGGATGACGCCGCGACCGAACTGAAAGCCATTGTCGACAAACCGGCCAACCCGGCGCTGGGTGAAATCGCCCGTCAGCGTCTGGCGCAGGTACTGGGTGCGCAGAACAAGGCTGAAGACGGCCTGAAACTGCTCGACGGCGATGCCGACAAAGCGTTCCTGGCCACTCGCGAAGAACTCAAGGGCGACCTGCTGGTGCAGCTGGGCCGTACCGATGACGCGAACAAGGCGTATCAAAAAGCCAAGGCGGCACTGTCGGATGAAGCGGCGGTCGGTGGCCTTCAAATCAAGCTCGACGACCTGGCCAAAGGGGATGCGTGACGTGATCCGTTGGAAGCATGCAGCATTGCTGGCTCTGGCCCTTCTGGCCGCGGGTTGCAGCAGCAACAGCAAGAAAGAATTGCCACCGGCTGAACTGACCGACTTCAAAGAAGAAGTGGTTCTGCACAAGCAGTGGAGTCGTTCGATCGGTGACGGTCAGGGCGAAACCTACAACATGCTGGTGCCGGCGATCGACGGTGACACCATCTACGCCGCTGATGTGACCGGCGTGGTGATGGCCATGGATCGCGGCAATGGCGACGTGAAATGGAAGCAGGATCTTGAGCTGCCCGTCTCCGGCGCTGTCGGCGTTGGTTATGGTCTGGTGCTGATCGGCACCCTGCGTGGCGAAGTCGTCGCTCTGGACACCAGCAACGGTGAAGAGAAGTGGCGTGCTCGCGTAAACAGCGAAGTCCTCGCGCCGCCGGCTAACAACGGTGACGTGGTAGTGGTGCAGACTCAGGACGATCGTCTGATCGGCCTGGATGCCTCCACCGGTACCCAGCGCTGGGTGTATGACAGCACCCCGGCCGTACTGACCCTGCGTGGCACCAGTGCCCCGTTGGTGACCAACCGCCTCGCGGTGGCTGGTCTGTCGACCGGTAAAGTGGTTGCTCTGGACATTTCCAACGGCGTGCCGGTGTGGGAACAACGCATTGCGATTCCACAAGGTCGTTCGGAACTGGAGCGCGTGGTCGACATCGACGGCGGTCTGCTGCTGTCCGGCGGCACCCTGTACGTTGCCAGCTACCAAGGTCGCGTTGCGGCACTGGACCTGGAAAGCGGTCGTCAACTCTGGCAGCGCGATGCGTCGAGCTATGCCGGTATCGCTCAGGGTTTCGGCAGCGTTTACGTGAGCCTGTCTTCGGGCACCGTTGAAGGCGTCGACGAGCGTTCAACCACAGCATTGTGGAGCAACGATTCGCTGGCTCGCCGTCAACTGTCGGCTCCGGAAGTGTTCTCCAGCTATGTTGCAGTGGGTGACCTGGAAGGTTATCTGCACCTGCTGAGTCAGGTTGACGGTCGTTTCGTCGGCCGTGAGCGCATCGACAGTGACGGCCTGCGTGCCCGTCCGCTGGTGGTGGGTGACACGATTTATGTATATGGCAACAGCGGCAAACTGGAAGCCCTGACCATCAAGTAACAACTATGCTTGGGGTTAACACCCCCAGGCAGCTTCACTTGTGAGTATGAATGTGGGAGCGAGCCTGCTCGCGATGGGCGTCAACGATTACGCAGACGGCCTGAATAAACGCGGTGCCTTGGCGTTTTTCGCGAGCAGGCTCGCTCCCACAGAGAACACCCACAGTGTTGCCCCGAGCACCAGCCGCTGCCTCGCAGCGGCTTTTGTATTTTCTGAAATAACGAAGTGGAGAGCCGCATGGTTCCCGTAATCGCCCTGGTGGGCCGACCGAACGTCGGCAAGTCCACCTTGTTCAACCGCCTGACCAGGACTCGCGACGCCATTGTCGGCGACTTGTCCGGTCTGACCCGTGATCGCCAGTACGGTGAGGCCAAGTGGCAAGGGCGTTCCTACATTCTGGTCGACACCGGTGGTATCTCCGGTGACGAGCATGGTATGGACGAAAAAATGGCCGAGCAGTCGCTGCTGGCCATTGAAGAAGCGGATGTTGTGCTGTTCCTGGTAGATGCCAAGGCCGGTTTCACCGCCGCCGACCAGATGATCGCCGAACACCTGCGCAAACGTAACAAGCGTTCCTACGTGGTCGCCAACAAGGTCGACAACATCGACCCGGAAATGGCCCGCGCTGAGTTCGCTCCGCTGGGTATGGGCCACGCGATCCCGATCGCCGGTGCTCACGGCCGTGGCATCACGCAGATGCTGGAAATCGCCCTGGGTGATTTCCCCAAAGACGAAGAAGAACCGGAAGACGGCGAAGAAGAGATCGTTGCCGAAGGCGAGGAAGCCAAGCGCATTCCTGGCCCAAGCGAAAAAGACGGGATCAAGATCGCCATCATCGGCCGTCCGAACGTCGGCAAGTCGACCCTGGTCAACCGCATGCTTGGTGAAGACCGGGTTATTGTCTATGACCAACCCGGCACCACGCGCGACAGTATCTACATTCCGTTCGAACGCAATGAAGAGAAATACACGCTGATCGACACCGCCGGTGTGCGCAAGCGCGGCAAGATCCACGAAGAAGTCGAAAAATTCTCCGTGGTCAAAACCCTGCAGGCGATCAAAGACGCCAACGTAGTGATCTTCGTGATGGACGCCCGCGAAGGCGTGGTCGATCACGACCTCAACCTGCTCGGTTTCGCTATCGAGTCCGGTCGTGCGCTGGTCATCGCGATCAACAAGTGGGACGGCATGACGCCGAGCGAGCGTGACTACGTCAAAGTCGAGCTGCAACGTCGTCTGTTCTTCGTTGATTACGCTGACATCCACTTCATCTCGGCATTGCACGGCACTGGCGTGGGCAACCTCTACGCTTCCGTACAGAACTCGTTCAAGTCGGCGGTCACCCGCTGGCCGACCAACCGTCTGACCCAGATCCTGGAAGACGCGGTTGGCGAGCACGCGCCACCGATGGTCAACAACCGCCGGATCAAGCTGCGTTATGCCCACTTGGGTGGTGCCAACCCGCCGATCATCGTGATCCACGGTAACCAGATCGAGAAAGTGCCGAAGTCGTATGTGCGCTATCTGGAGAACACTTACCGTCGTGTGCTGAAGCTGGTCGGTACGCCGATCCGCATCGAGTTCAAGGGCGGCGAGAACCCGTACGAAGGCAACAAAACCACGCTGACCGACCGCCAGGTCAACAAGAAGCGTCGTTTGATGTCGCACCACAAGAAAGCTGACAAGAAGCGCCGCGACAAGAAGTGATTTATCACTTCGTGTAGGAGCTGCCGCAGGCTGCGATCTTTTGATTTTGCTTCAAAGACAAGATCAAGGGATCGCTGCCTTCGGCAGCTCCTACATGGGTTCGGCGATAAGAAGGGCGCTCACCAGAGCGCCCTTTTTTTATGGGCGCCGGATGGGCTATCCTCGGGCTCTCCCGCGCCGTCGTCAGAGCCGGGTGTTGAGCAGGGAACCCCCGATGATCACCAGTAAGCTGCCGAATGTCGGCATCACTATTTTCACGCAGATGTCTCAGCTCGCCGCGCAAACCGGCGCGATCAACCTGTCCCAGGGTTTTCCTGATTTTGACGGCCCGCAGTCACTGCGTGACGCGGTTGGTCGGCACATCGCCAATGGCCATAACCAGTATTCACCGATGACCGGTTTGCCGGCGCTACGCGAGCAGATTGCGGCGAAAATCGCTCGCAGCTATGGCGTGCAGGTCAATGCCGACAGCGAAGTGACGGTCACGCCGGGCGCGACCCAGGCGATCTTCTGTGCAATTCAAGCGGTTATCCACAGCGGCGACGAAGTCATCGTGTTCGACCCGTGCTATGACAGCTACGCACCGGCAACGGAGTTGGCGGGCGGTCGTTGCGTGCATGTGCAACTGAACCCGGACGACTTCTCCATTGATTTCGATCAGCTCGCCGCGGCCCTGAGCCCGCGCACGAAGATGATCGTCATCAACACCCCGCACAACCCGAGCGGCGCACTGATCAGTCGTGCCGAACTCGATCAACTGGCGGCGCTGATCCGCGATCGCGACATCTATCTGATCAGCGACGAAGTCTACGAACATCTGGTGTTCGACGGCGTGCCGCACGTCAGCGTGCTCGCCCATGAGGAGCTGTATCAGCGCGCCTTCGTGGTCAGCTCGTTCGGCAAGACCTATCACGTCACTGGCTGGAAAACCGGTTACGTCGTTGCTCCACCAGCGCTTACGGCCGAATTGCGCAAAGTTCATCAGTACGTCAGCTTCTGCGGTGTCACTCCGCTGCAATATGCGCTGGCCGATTACATGGCCGAGCACCCGGAACACGTTGAAGAACTGCCGGGCTTCTATCAGGCCAAGCGCGATCTGTTCTGCGATCTGCTGGCGCCGTCGCGCTTCACCTTCACCCGTGTCGCTGGCACCTATTTTCAGTTGGTCGATTACTCGCAGATCCGTCCTGACCTGAATGACGTCGAGATGGCCATGTGGATGACCCGCGAACACGGCGTGGCGAGTATTCCGGTGTCGGTGTTCTACCAGAATCCACCGCAAGGTCAGCGCCTGGTGCGCCTGTGCTTTGCCAAACGCGAGGAGACGCTGCGTGAAGCGGCGGCAAAACTATGCGTGATCTGAGTGCGTTACCCGATCTCAACCTGGCGCTCATCCAGACCAGCCTGGCCTGGCACGACCGTCAGGCCAACTTCGAGCATTTCGAGCAGTTGCTGGAGCAGGCGCAGGGCGCTGATCTGATCATCCTGCCGGAAATGTTCACCACCGGATTTTCCATGGAGTCCGAAACCCTTGCCGAAGTCGAGAACGGCCCGACGCACAAATGGCTGCGGGTTCAGGCGGCGAGGCTCGATGCAGTGATCACCGGCAGTGTGATTATCCAGGCCGCTGACGGCAGCCACCGCAACCGCCTGCTGTGGGCGCGACCGGACGGCGAAGTGTTGCATTACGACAAGCGCCATCTGTTTCGCATGGCGGGCGAGCATAACCACTACACCCCCGGCGAACGTCAGGTGCAGTTCGAACTCAAGGGCTGGCGGATTCGGCCATTGATTTGTTATGACCTGCGTTTCCCGGTGTGGAGCCGCGATGCCCAGGACACCGATCTATTGCTGTACACCGCCAACTGGCCAGGCGCGCGGCGTCTGCACTGGAATCGCCTGTTGCCAGCGCGAGCGATCGAAAACCTTTGTTATGTGGCGGCGGTGAATCGCGTTGGCACCGACGGCAAGGGCTTCGCGTATACCGGAGACAGTCAGGTGCTGGATTTCCAGGGTGAAACCTTGCTGGCGGCGGGGGAGGCGGATGGTGTGTTCAAGGCTGTGCTGGAAGCGGCTCCGCTCGCGGCGTATCGCGAGCGTTTCCCGGCGAATCTGGATGCCGACACCTTCGAGTTCACCTGAAAAGCAAAAGATCGCAGCCTTGGGCAGCTCCACATGGCGTACGACATCACAATGTAGGAGCTGCCGAAGGCTGCGATCTTTTGATCTTCAACAAAAAGGCCCCGGAGTTCAAACGCCGGGGCCTTTTGCATTTCAGCGGTCGATTACGCCGCTTTCGCCTCAGGCTGGCTCAGCGAGCGGTTCAGCGCGCTGAACAGGGCCTTGAAGCTGGCCGTGGTGATGTTTTCATCGATACCCACGCCGTGCACCGCACGTTCGCCATTCACACGCAGCTCGATGTACGCCGCTGCCTTGGCATTGGTGCCCGCGCCGATCGCGTGTTCGTTGTAGTCCATGATCTCCACCGGAACCGGCAGGCCGGCGACCAGTGCTTCCAGCGCACCGTTGCCTTTGCCGCGCCAGTGCAGGTTGGTTTCGCCCTGACCTTTGCTCGCCACTTCCACTTCGACGGCGCTGTTGCCGTTTTCTTCCTGCAGGCGATGGCTGACCAGCGCGTACGGGGTGTTGGCTTGCAGGTATTCGCTGATCAACAGCGAGTGGATCTGCTTGGCGGTCATCTCCAGGCCGAGACGATCGGTTTCACGCTGCACCACCTGGCTGAATTCGATCTGCATGCGACGTGGCAGGCTGATGCCGTATTCCTGCTCCAGCAAGTAAGCGATGCCGCCCTTGCCCGACTGGCTGTTGACGCGAATAACTGCCTCGTAGCTGCGGCCAATGTCGGCCGGGTCGATCGGCAAGTACGGCACTTCCCAAAGCGCGTCTGGTTTCTGCTGGGAGAAGCCCTTGCGGATTGCATCCTGGTGCGAGCCGGAGAACGCGGTGTGCACCAGGTCGCCAACGTACGGGTGACGCGGGTGAACCTGAATCTGGTTGCACTCTTCGACGACTTTGCGCACGCCGTCGATGTCGGAGAAGTCCAGCTGCGGGTCGAGACCCTGGGTGTACATGTTCAACGCGACGGTGACGAGGTCGACGTTACCGGTACGCTCGCCGTTGCCGAACAGGCAGCCTTCGACGCGATCGGCGCCAGCCATCAGGCCCAGTTCGGTAGCCGCAACGCCAGTGCCACGGTCGTTGTGGGTGTGCAGGCTGATGATCACGCTGTCACGACGGTTGATATTGCGGCCGAACCACTCGATCTGATCGGCGTAGATGTTCGGTGTCGCGCACTCAACGGTGGCGGGCAGGTTGAGGATCATCTTGTGCTCAGGCGTCGGGTTCCACACCTCGATCACCGCGTCACAGACTTCCTTGGCGAATTCCAGCTCGGTAGCGCTGAAGGTTTCCGGCGAGTATTCGAAGGTCCACTCGGTGTCCGGCTGCATCGCCGCGTATTTGACGAACAGCTTGGCCGCGTTCACGGCGATGGCCTTGATACCGTCCTTGTCCTGGTTGAAGACGATGCGACGGAAAGAAGGCGAGGTGGCGTTGTACAAGTGAACGATGGCTTTTTTCGCACCGCGCAGGGATTCGAAAGTACGCTCGATCAAATCTTCACGGCCCTGGGTCAGCACCTGAATGGTGGTGTCGTCCGGGATGTGGCCTTCTTCGATCAGGGTACGCACGAAGTCGAAGTCGGTTTGCGAAGCGGCCGGGAACGAGGCTTCGATTTCCTTTACACCGACCTGCACCAGGGTTTTCCAGAAGCGCAGCTTTTTCACCGCGTCCATCGGTTCGATCAGCGACTGGTTGCCGTCACGCAGGTCGGAACTGCACCAGATCGGCGCGGTGTCGATGGTTTTCGACGGCCAGGTGCGATCCGGCAGGTTGATGACAGGAAACGCGCGGTATTTCGAAGACGGATCTTTGAGCATGCTCATCGGGAAATTCCTTATTGTCTGGGCCGAAAAGAGGCGGCCTACCGGTGTTACGAATGTTCTGGGAAAAGCGTGGGACGAGGTGCCGCGATTCAGCCTGGCAGTCGTGCACTGACGAGGCACAGGCTGCGGTGCTGGCGAAGCTGAATGAGGGTGTGAGAGGTTTTCATGCCTTCAACCCTAACCGCGGGGGGAGAGGTTGGCAAGCAGTCGGAAAAAATTGAGAGGAATACTCGGAAAGCGGGTTTTTGCAGGATTTTATTGCGCTGGAGGTCGCTGATTATTGTGATATTTGCGCGAGGTTAGATTGGGGCGCAATTGAGTTTTTGAAGATTCATTGAGTGTGGCGGTGTTTGATAGGCCGCCTTCGCGAGCAGGCTCGTTCCCACAGGGGATCTTTGTTGTGATTAAGATCCCCTGTGGGAACGAGCCTGCTCGCGAAGAGGCCGGTCGCCTCAACACATATTCAAGGTTGAAATGCGCCAATGAAAATCGCCGGATCCACCCGCGCATCATTCAGGCTGACATTCCAGTGCATGTGCGGGCCGGTCGCGCGGCCGGTCATGCCAACCTTGCCGACCACCGCGCCGCGCGCCAGTTGATCGCCGACTTTCACATCAATCTTCGACATGTGGCAGAACATGCTGATAAAGCCCTGCCCATGGTCGACAAACACGGTGTTGCCGTTGAAGAAGTAATTGCCGGTGAGGATCACCTTGCCCGCCGCCGGGGTCTTGATCGGCGTACCCGCCGGCACCGCGAAGTCGAGGCCCGCATGCGGGTTGCGCTCTTCATCGTTAAAGAAGCGACGCACACCAAATTTGCTCGACAGCGGCCCATTGACCGGTTTGTCCAGCAGCAAATTGCTCGGTGTGTTCGGGCTGAAGCTGCGATACGCCTTGATCTGCTCGGCCAGTTCACCCTCGATGCGTTTGAGGTTCGACTGATCCGGGTTGACTTGCTGTTTGTTCTTCAGGGTAATGCGCTGTTCCGGGTATTTCTTGTTGCCCACGGTGAATGGCAGATTGCGCCCACCGCTGCTGATCTGCTGCGCGCCCGGCTTCACCGTCAACGGCACGCCGACAATCGCCAGCCAGTTGTTCTGTTCTTTCACCACCAGCACCGGTTTGCCCTGATACGTGGCTTTCGGTGCCTGCGCGGCCGCGCCCAGATCAACCACCGCCACGCCACCCGGCACCGGTTTGTTCAGCAGCCGGGTGATGTAACTGTCTGCGTGGGCATTGAAGGTCAGGCAGAGCAAAAACAATGGAGCGAGAAAACGCGGCATGGATCAGTCCAGTAAAGAGAGGGTGACAGGCGTCAGGTGATTGTCCTCGACGCGCACTTGCAGTTCGCCTTCGCCGAGTTTGGCTTTCAGGCGCTGGCCGGTGTGGGTCTGGGCGGCGTTGCGGATTGCGTGGCCACGCTCATCGAGCAGAATGCTGTAGCCACGACCGAGCGTTGCCAACGGGCTGACAACATGCAGCGTCTGCATCTGGCTGTGCAGTTGCAGACGGCGATTTTTCAGGCCTTCGCGCATGGCGCGGGGCAAGCGTTCGGCGAGGCTGTCGAGTCGCTGGCGCAGCATCGCCAATTGCCGTCCCGGATGTTGCCCGGCGAGACGGGTTTCCAGGCGGATCAAGCGTTCGCGGCGAGTATTGAGGTGACGCTCGAACGCCCGGCGCATGCGCATGTCCAGATCGTCCAGACGCTGCGCTTGCTGGCGCAGACGTTCACCGGGATGGCGCAGGCGACGGGCCATGCCTTCCAGGCGCAGGCGATCACGCATCAAACGGTCGCGCATGCGCATCACCAAGCGGCGATGCAGGCTTTCGACCTGACGGATCAGATGACTGGAATCCGGAGCGAGCAACTCGGCAGCTGCAGATGGCGTCGGTGCGCGCACGTCGGCAACAAAGTCGCTGATCGACACATCGGTTTCATGGCCGACGGCGCTGACAATCGGCGTCACGCACGCATCAACGGCACGGGCCACGGCTTCTTCGTTGAAGCACCAAAGGTCTTCCAGCGAACCGCCGCCACGGGCGAGGATCAACGCATCGAAGCCACGGGCATCGGCCATTTTCAGCGCACGAACGATTTGTGCGGTGGCTTCGCGGCCCTGCACGGCGGTCGGAATCAGCGTCAGTTGCACTTGCGGCGCACGGCGGCGGAACACGCTGATGATGTCGCGAATCACCGCGCCGGTCGGCGAACTGATGATGCCGATGCGTTGCGGATGCGCGGGCAGCGGCACTTTGCGTTCGGCACTGAACAGGCCTTCGGCGCTGAGCTTTTCTTTGAGTGCATCGAAAGCCAGACGCAGCGCGCCGTCACCGGCAGGCTCCACAGTGTCGAGGATCAGCTGATAGTCGCCACGGCCCTCGAACAGCGAGACCTTGCCGTGCACCTTCACCGCCAAGCCGTCCTTCAACGCCTGGCGCACTCGCGCGGCGTTCTGCCGGAACAGCGCGCAACGCACCTGCGCGCCGCTGTCTTTGAGGGTGAAATAGATGTGGCCGGACGCCGGGCGGGCGAGGTTGGAGATTTCGCCTTCGACCCAAATGTTGCTGAACACGTCTTCAAGCAACACCCGCGCGCGGCCGTTGAGCTGGCTGACGGTCAGGACTTCACGGTCCAGGCCAAGTCTTGCAAAGGGATCTTTAATCATGGGGCGCAGTTTAAAGGCATTTGCCGTTGAATCACCACAAGTCCCCTGTAGGAGTGAGCCTGCTCGCGATAGCGGTGTGTCAGTCGCAGGATAGGTTGAATGTTCAACCGCTATCGCGAGCAGGCTCACTCCTACAAGGGGGTTGTGAAGTTTTCGATGAAGTGGTGAATCAGCGGAGTGGGATTCTGGCGATAGGCGAGGGCGACGGTGCTTTGGCAATCGGGATCGGCCAGCGGTACAAAACGCACGCCGCTCGGGGCGATGTCCTGCATCGATTCCGGCAGCAGTGCAATGCCGAAGCCGGCCCGAATCAACTGTAGCTGCGTGGTCTTGCGCGACATCACCCGCGCCGCTTTCGGGAAGAAACCCTGGCGCATGCACAAGTCGGCACACAGGTAGCTCAGTCCGCCGCGTTGCGGGTGTGGAATGGAGATGAACGCTTCGTCCTTCAATTGCGCCAGATCGACTCGCTCAGCCTCCGCCAATCGATGATCCATCGGCACCGCCAGCAGCAACCGCTCAGTAAACAGCGGCACAATCTGAAGCCCTTCACGCTGGCGTAACACCGGCAGGCGCAGCAAGCCAATATCGAGTCGGCCCTCGGCCAACTCTTCCAGTTGCGCCTCGGAAGACAACTTGCCGATGTCCAGCGATACACCGGGTTGTCGCTGCAGATACGCGCCGATGTCTCTGAGCAAACGGCCGCTGATCGACACTGTGCTGGAATGGCTGAGGCGCAAGGTGCCGAGCTGACCATTGCCGACCTCAGTGGCCATGGCGCTGGCCTTGCTCAGCTCATTGAGCAGATTTCTTGCCCGCGGCAAAAACGCTTCGCCCGCCGCCGTCAGTCGGGGCTGGCGTGCCGTGCGTTCGAACAGCGGTGTTTGCAGACGCGTTTCCATGTCCTTGATTTGCCGGCTCAGCGCCGATTGCGCGATAAACAGGCGCTCGGCCGCCGCACTGAAACTGCCGCATTCGGCGATTTCCACGAAGTAACGCAATTGACGGGTTGAAAGCACAGCAATGCCTTTTTGAGATGGGTCGGTGGCTTTGAAGATATTAGTCGCAACGCTCGACGCTGGCTAAAGTCATTGCAGGCTTATTAAGGACGCGAATCGATGAGCGTGGCGGGATTGTTGAGTGACTGGGCGTGGGGCGCCGGCGGCTGGGCGGTGATTGGGCTGGGGATCGCCCTGGCCTATATCGTTTTCGGCATTGCCGGGTTCGGCACGGCGTTAGTGGCCGGGCCGATCCTGATTCTGTTCATGCCGTTGTCGAAGATCGTACCGTTGCTGGTGCTGCTGGATTTTGTCGCGGCGTTCGGCAACCTGCTGCCGTCGCGGCGGGATGTGGCGAAACCGGAGTTGTTGCGGCTACTGCCATGCATGGCGGTGGGCTGTACGCTTGGGGTTATTTTCCTGCTCAACCTCAAATCCGATGTGTTGCTGTTATTGATGGGATTGTTTATCAGCGCTTACGCGATTTACAGCCTGTGGGTGAAAGCGCGGCCGACGCAATTGTCGGCGGGGTGGGCGGTGCCGATGGGCACGGTGGGCGGGTTGTTTGGGGCGCTGTTTGGCAGTGGCGGCTTTTTATATGCGATTTATCTCAACAGCCGACTGCCGAAAGACTCAGCTCGGGCCACGCAAAGTGCGCTGATCAGTTGCAGCACGGTGGTGCGTTTAAGTCTTTTTGCCATCGCCGGCGTGTATGCCGAGCTACCCTTGTTGATGTTGGCGCTGTGTTTGTTACCGGCCATGGCGTTGGGATTGTGGATCGGGCGGCGGTTGACCATGAAGTTGTCGCGCGAAGCGTTTGTGCGGCTGGTGACATGGCTGGTGCTAGCGAGCGGGCTGGCGTTGATCGGGCGCTACCTCAGCACTTGACCGGATTTCGTCAGGGATTAAGCTGCCGGCCTTTAGGGCCTCTTCGCGAGCAGGCGTCAGAAGCCATACCGCAGGACTTTCCATGAATTCGCAAAGCATCATCGTCCCGAAAATCTCCACCCTGCCGGTCCACGAGCCCCGGGCGCGGGCGATCGTGCGCTGGCTGGTACGCAAGAACATCATCAAAGAAGAGCTGAGCACCTGTGGCCGCACCGGCAATCGCATGGCTTACGCGATCGCTGACGGCGCGCGCGCCGTGGTGCTGCACCCGCAAGCGTTGCCGTTTGGTGAGCCGATCAACGGCTTGGAGATCGTCACCAAACGCTGCATCTACACCCCGGCCAAAGGTTTTCTCGAAGAAGCCGGTTGCGCCGAGTGCCGTCGCGAGGTCGGCGAAGCGCTGTTCGAAAGCCTTGAAGACTGGTTTCCAGGTCGCACCGACAACTTCACTTGCCCGGAATGCGGGCATGAAGATGACATCAACGGTTTTCTGTTTTTGCAGGAATGTGCGTTTTCCAACCTCGGTTTCATCTTCAACAACTGGCTGGAGGCGGGCTTCAAGCAGAGCTTTATCGATGAGTTCGCCGATTGGCTCGATCAACCTGTCTCTTGGGTCAAGGTGGAGCTGTAGGGCCGGGGATCTCCGTACATCAGCAACATTGATATTAAGCTGAGTTTTACATTGAACAGCAGGGGGTGGATGACTATAATGGCGCGCTTCCATTTTCCCGCTCGGGAGCCCCCGCGATGCTGCGTATCAGCCAAGAAGCTCTGACATTCGACGACATTCTCTTAGTGCCTGGTTATTCCGAGGTGCTTCCTAACGAAGTCAGTCTCAAGACCCGCCTTACCCGTGGCATCGAGCTGAACATTCCTCTGGTTTCTGCTGCAATGGACACCGTCACTGAAGCCCGTTTGGCAATCGCCATGGCTCAGGAAGGTGGCATCGGCATTATCCACAAGAACATGACCATCGAGCAGCAAGCTGCCGAAGTGCGTAAGGTCAAGAAGTTCGAAGCCGGCGTCGTCAAGGATCCGATCACCATCGAGGCTGATGCCACGGTTCGTGATCTGTTTGAATTGACCCGCATGCACAACATTTCCGGCGTTCCGGTGCTGCACGATGGCGACCTGGTCGGCATCGTCACCTCCCGTGACGTGCGTTTCGAAAGCCGTCTGGAAGCCACCGTCCGTGAAGTGATGACGCCCAAAGAGCGTTTGGTCACGATCAAGGAAGGCGCGAGCAAGGACGAAGCACGCGAACTGCTGCACAAGCACCGCATCGAGCGCGTGCTGATCGTCGACGACAAATTCGCCCTCAAAGGCATGATGACCGTCAACGATATCGAAAAAGCCAAAGCCTACCCGCTGGCCAGCAAGGACGATCAAGGTCGTCTGCGCGTTGGCGCCGCTGTCGGCACCGGTAAAGACACCGGTGACCGCGTTGCCGCTCTGGTCAATGCTGGCGTGGACGTCGTGGTAGTCGATACCGCGCACGGTCACTCCAAAGGCGTGATCGACCGCGTTCGTTGGGTCAAAGAGAATTTCCCTGAAGTGCAGGTGATCGGCGGCAACATCGCCACCGGCGCCGCTGCCAAGGCTCTGGCCGAAGCAGGCGCTGACGCAGTCAAGGTCGGTATCGGCCCTGGCTCGATCTGCACCACCCGTATCGTCGCCGGTGTCGGCGTCCCGCAAATCAGTGCCATCGCCAATGTCGCCGCTGCCCTTGAAGGCACTGGCGTTCCGTTGATCGCCGACGGCGGCATCCGTTTCTCCGGTGACCTGTCCAAGGCCATCGTAGCCGGTGCTTCCTGCGTGATGATGGGCTCGATGTTCGCCGGTACTGAAGAAGCGCCGGGCGAAATCGAACTGTTCCAGGGCCGTTCGTACAAGGCTTATCGCGGCATGGGTTCGCTGGGCGCCATGTCCCAGGCACAAGGTTCTTCCGACCGTTACTTCCAGGACTCCTCGGCAGGCGCCGAGAAACTCGTTCCGGAAGGCATCGAAGGCCGTGTTCCTTACAAAGGCACCCTGAGCGCGATCATTCACCAGTTGATGGGCGGTCTGCGTTCCTCGATGGGCTACACCGGCAGCGCCAACATCGAAGAGATGCGCACCAAGCCTGAATTCGTGCGGATCACCGGCGCTGGCATGGCCGAATCCCACGTTCACGACGTGCAGATCACCAAAGAAGCGCCAAACTACCGCGTAGGTTGAGCCTTCAAGCAATAAAGTAAGCAACCGGGGCTGTTTGATTCAGCCCCGAGTTGTTTCTGAATCACGACTGTTTCTGAACGACTTAGACGAGACTGAATCATGGCCCTCGATATTCACGCTCACCGCATCCTGATCCTCGACTTCGGTTCGCAATACACCCAACTGATTGCCCGCCGCGTGCGTGAAATCGGTGTGTACTGCGAACTGCACCCGTTCGACATGGACGAAGATGCGATCCGCGAATTCGCTCCTAAAGGCGTCATCCTCGCCGGCGGCCCCGAGTCCGTGCACGTCGCCGACAGCCCGCGCTGCCCAAAGGCAGTGTTCGATCTGGGCGTACCGGTCTTCGGTATCTGCTACGGCATGCAGACCATGGCCGAGCAACTGGGCGGCAAGGTTGAAGGTTCCGAACTGCGTGAGTTCGGTTACGCCCGCGTTGACGTGGTCGGCAAGAGCCGCCTGCTCGACGGCATCGAAGACCATATCGACGCTGACGGCCTGTTCGGCCTCGACGTGTGGATGAGCCACGGTGACAAGGTCACCAGGATGCCGGAAGACTTCCACATCCTCGCCAGCACCCCGAGCTGCCCGATCGCCGGTATGTTCAACGACGACCGTGGTTACTACGGCGTGCAGTTCCACCCGGAAGTGACCCACACCAAGCAGGGCGGTCGCATCCTGTCGCGTTTTGTCCTCGACATCTGCGGCTGTGAAGCCCTGTGGACCCCGTCGAAGATCGCTGAAGACGCCATTGCCAACATCCGCGCACAAGTCGGCACCGACAACGTGCTGCTGGGTCTGTCCGGTGGTGTTGACTCCTCGGTGGTTGCCGCGCTGCTGCACAAAGCCATCGGCGACCAACTGACCTGCGTCTTCGTCGACAATGGCCTGCTGCGTCTGCACGAAGGCGAGCAAGTGATGGCCATGTTCGCCGAGAACATGGGCGTCAAAGTCATTCGCGCCAACGCTGAAGATCAGTTCCTCAACAACCTGGCCGGCGAAGCCGATCCGGAGAAGAAGCGCAAGATCATCGGTCGTACCTTCATCGACGTCTTCGATGCCCAGTCCAATAAACTGGAAAACATCAAGTACCTCGCGCAGGGCACCATCTACCCGGACGTGATCGAGTCGGCTGGCGCGAAAAGCGGCAAGGCTCACGTAATCAAGTCGCACCACAACGTGGGCGGCCTGCCGGAAGAAATGAACCTGAAACTGGTCGAGCCACTGCGCGAACTGTTCAAGGACGAAGTCCGTCGTCTGGGCCTGGAACTGGGCCTGCCGTACGACATGGTCTACCGTCACCCGTTCCCGGGCCCGGGTCTGGGCGTGCGCATCCTCGGTGAAGTGAAGAAGGAATACGCCGACCTGCTGCGTCGCGCTGACCACATCTTCATCGAAGAACTGCGCAAAGCCGACTGGTACCATAAAGTCAGCCAGGCCTTCGTGGTGTTCCAGCCAGTGAAATCGGTTGGCGTTGTTGGCGACGGCCGTCGTTACGCCTGGGTCGTGGCCCTGCGTGCCGTAGAGACCATCGACTTCATGACCGCGCGTTGGGCACACCTGCCTTACGAATTGCTGGAAACCGTCTCCGGCCGCATCATCAATGAAATCGAAGGCATCTCCCGCGTCACTTACGACGTGTCGAGCAAGCCGCCGGCGACCATTGAGTGGGAATAATCCCGCTGCAGGTTGATTAACGAAAAACCCTTGGCCTGAAGCCAAGGGTTTTTTCGTTTCATGCCCTGAAAAACAGTTAGCCGGGCAAGCGACTTTGCAGGGTCAAGCCGATCTCTATCAGGCGCTGGGATAACGCGCCGATGTCACGGAACATGATGCCGCTGATTCGGGGCATCGACTGTGCCCAGATGTAAACCTGACCATCCCCTCGGCGATTCACCATTGTTCGAACAATATTGCCGTCGCTGTTGCGACGCACAAGCGTGTATGCATTCTGGGTTTTTTCGAGCATGAACATGCCGTTGCGATTCAGCAGGGTATTCACTGTTGCCTCAGTCCAACGCGGCACAGGCGTTTCGATCTGCAAGCGCAGATCAGCGAATAGAAAGTCGGATGAGTTGCGCGTCGATGCCCCGTTATCAAACGGGCCCCGAGCGACTTCCAGTCCCGGGTCTATCCTGACGCCGGCCACTTCGGTGGATGTCGCTTCTTCAATCCGTAACCCGATGCCACCCCTGAGTTCGCTGATGCCGGGCAGATTTCTGAAGGTATTGGTGCTCGTTGCCTCGACCAGGGCAACCCATTTGCCTGGTCTGTTGAGGAGCTCGTCCCCCCACATGATTTGAGAGGCGAGCCGGGCGTGGATCATCTGCTCTTCGATCGAGGTCAGCGGTACCTTCAGTTTGTAACTGTGCGCGACTTCAAGACCTTGGGCCCGGATGCCATTGGCCTGGGCTGTCTTGACCAGTTCAAGGATGTTGAATCGGTCATCAGGGTCGGTGCCCAGGCTGGACAAGTAGCCTCGAAGATCCTCTGACATCTCTCCCGACAGGAAAAAGTCGTTGAGATCTGCCTGAGCAAAATCACTCAGCAAACCCCGTACGTACAGCGTGTTGATATGCCGTGCGAACGCCGGCATGTTTTCGATCATGAAGCGTGTGCTGGCGATGCGATCAAGGGTTTCGCCGACGACCAGTCCATCGGTATTGGCAAAGATGCGATCAATCAACTCAGCCGTCTGCATCGCGGCATCGATTGGCGGGATGACGGGCCGTGCGGGCAAGTTGGTCCAGTTCAGCTCGGAGTAATACTCTTTGGCTTCGTTTAGCAAGGACGAGCGTCTGTCGCGAAAATAGGCCGCATACGTATCGACACTTGATGGTTTACCGCGGTTTGCACTGGAGAGCTCGGCGAACGTCTCGGGCAAGTTCATTGCCCATCTTTTCATTCTCGCCATGTCCACGCCTTCGATGTCGTTGAGGGGCGTCACCAGGCGCAGTGGTCGCGCAACCGGTGAAACCGGTTCGACGAGGGGAAGCTCCGCTGACGGCGTTGATGAAGCCTGGGCCGAGGACGAGGACAGGTCGGAGTCCAGGAAACAGGCCTTGCCCACGCATTGGCCGCCTCCCCTGAGACGCAAGGCGGGTATGCGTTGCCACTTGCCGCTACTGCCGAAGCGTACTGGCAATGAGTAAGCGAACTGATTGGGTCGCTCGGGATTGACGATGGCCCAGTTGCCGGCGTCTTCGGAGTCGGCGAAGTAGCGCACGTAGTACGCGCTACCCTCCATTTCGATGGCATGGCCCGGATCCTTGTCCAGGCGGTAAATACCTTCATATTTGCCCGGCGCTGCCTCTACAGAGCGGTGGGCCAGTAATTCGTTGCATCGATATCGGGCAGGAATCTTTGGCAAGGGCGAACCTTGGCGCGCAGCAGCCGTGGCCAACGGCCGGATGGATGCGATGGGAGTCTCGGTGGGGATTTCGTTTGTCAGCTCAACGGCTACCTCTGGATCAACCACCGGGACTGGCGGTTGATCCAGAGGCGGCAAGAAGGGTGAGTCTGGCGAAGTGAACTCGATCAACCCGAGCATTTCTTCAGCTTCGGCAAAATCCACCTGCGGGCCCACTTCAAGTTGCGCGCCCGTGCTGATCAGAAACGGAATGCTGAACACAATGTCGATGGCATTGAGCACTGCACCAGTAACACCGGCCTTGCGTTCGGTGGGCGTAATGCCGTTGATGGCCTGATCGATGTTCAATCCCATGTTCGCGATGCTGGCGCCAATCAAAGGCAACGCCAAGGGCCAGCCCACCGCTGCCATCGGGCCGAATACTTTCAGCCCGGCACTCAAATAACCGATCCAGAGTTTTTTGCGCAGGTCGCTGTTGGACGTGAGCGCCAAGTGCGCCTCGGCAACCATGCCTGAACGTGTCGACTCGCTCAACCAAGTGAATGCGTCACCGCTGATCGCGACGTTGCTGCGATTGATCATGCGGTGATCGCTGTGACCCCAGGTGCTCACCAGGCGGTTCATCAGATCGGTGAGGTTTTCGTTGATGTGATTACGGTCAGCCAGCGGGAAATGCTGGAGAAATGCCGTGCGCTTGTCGTCTGAATTCATCTGCTCAAGTATCCACCAATGCAGATCCGCTTCATTGTCCTTAAAGAGGAATGCTCGGGCCTCGCCTGGCAAGTAAAGGGTCTGGCGGCCACTGCTTTCCACCAGACGCAGAGCATTGAAGGCGACGTGGCCATCGAGATCCAGCGCCCGCACTTCAGCACCGACCGGGTGTAGCGCTTGCAGCATTTGCAAGGTAACGGGCCAAGTGACGGGCCCGATGACCGAGCCGACGATGCGCTGAAAATCAGCGCCATCCAGGTCACCCTGCTGCAGCGCCTGCACAGCCAGACTGAGAAAGTTGCACTTTGCCAGGGCGCGGAAGTTATCCGCCGAGGTTTGCCAGAATCTCGTCAGTTGACCTGTGTAGCGCGCGCTGAAGTCGACATCCCAGAATGCCCTCAGCACATCGCTGCCGAGCAATCGCACTTCATTGCTCTGATTGAAGTTCTCTGCCTCCGGGCCATCCGAGTAGAAGCCGCAGTAGAGGCCAAGCAGATCTGCGTTGTCTTGATCGGTCGCGCGAAAGCGATGGATCACCAACTGCGTGAGGGTGAGCGTTTCGTAAGGTTTTTCCAGCGCATGTTCCCAACCAGTGAAGGTCAACGCACTGCTCTGCGCCGTTTTGAAACGGTGGAAGTAAATCCGGTCAGGATCGAGGCCGGACAGTCCTTTTTCCGCCAGGATTTCGTTGGCGACTTGCCGGGCTGCGTCGAGCAAACTCGGGCAGGTCTGCACGATAGTCGCGGCAATGGCTTTGAGGGCAGTTTTATCCGCTGCGTTTGGCAGGAGACGTCGTTCGGGTGAGGTCATGCGTTCTTCATCCTTGAGAAACAAAGATCGAGCATGACTGATTCGCGCAAGGGCAGTGCACTACCGGGCTACCGCATTGCCCTTGTTGATAATAGGGTGGGAGTGCTGGAGGAGGGCAGATTGCAGGACGTCCTGCAGGCGCTAGCTGGCTTCACAAGTGCGGAGGAAGCTTGATGAAAAATGCCCGTCAGTTTTGCTGACGGGCATTTTTTGTTGTCGGGTTTCCCCTGCTCATGTTTAACCGGAGAGCCTCAATCAGGGATCCGGCTACGCAATATCAGTCCGGTATCGGACAGCCGCTGAGACATGTCCTTCAGGTTGGCGTACGCGATGTCATTCACCCGCTGCCACGCAGGTCGGTGAAGGGAGACTTTGCCGTCGCTCAATCGAGTTATCGGCGTGCGCTGGAGCATGCCTTGTTTGCTGCGGTGGATCAGCGTGTAGCTGTCCCCCGCTTTTTCAAACAGATACATGCCACGCCTGTACAAAAGATTCTCCAGCGTCTCCTCGCTCCAGGCCTGCTCAGGTGCCTGAACTTTCAATCGCAAGTCGGCGCGCAGAAGGTCCGGATTACCTTGCCTGACAGCGCCGCCGGGCGAGCTGCCGCGTGGTACTTCAATACCCGGATCGACATCAACGCCCAGGTCTTCACCGGGGCCGACTTCAGCGATTCTCAGGCCGATTGCTCCCTTCAACTCACTGACACCCAGTAGTCCTCTGAAGGTGTTGGTGTTTTGAGCATCCGTCACGACAATCCATTTCTGCGGGCTGTTGAGGTAGACGTCGCCGGTCATGATGTTGTTTGTCAGGTAGGTGCTCATCATTTGCTCGTCGACGGAGGGCAGAGGTGTTTTCATTTTGTAGCTCGCGGCGCAGTCGAGCGCCTGGACTCGAACCCCGTTCGCTCCTGCTATCTGAACCAGTTTCAGTGGGTTGAAACGACCGCCCGGATCGGTGCCGAGACTGATCAAATAACTGCGCAGGTCCGCGGACATAATGCCACTGGTGAAGTAGCGATTCAGTTCAACCTGAGCGAAGTCACTGAGCAGCCCGCGCAGGTAGAGGGTTTTCGCGTGGCGGGCCAATGCCGGCATGCTTTCAATCAGAAAACGCATGCTGGCGATGCGATCAAGGGTTTCTCCTACCACCAGACCTGATGCGTTTTCAAAAATGCCATCGACAAGTTCGGCCAGTGGCATCGAGCCGCTGAGCTCGGGCAGCGTTGGCCGCGCGGGCTGGATCATCCACGGCAGATTCTTGAAAAAGCTTCTGGCTGAACTCTGCAGTAGCAGGCGTTTACCAACGGCATGCAGCTCGAACGGGTCGTCCATGCCAAAGCCACCGGCCCCGTCGGGCTGTAACTGGGCATGGGTTTCGTTGAGGTTCAACGCCCAGCCTCTTATCGAACGGCGCACGAGCGGATCGATGTCGTAGGCGCTGTTCACCGGACGTGGAGGGCGCGATGTCGAGGGCTGCGGTTCTGCCGCCTCTTCTGCGGGTATCTCGGGCGGTACGGGTTCGAAGGTATCGAGTTCGATATCCGGGGTGCATTTTTTGCCCATGCATTGACCGCCTCCTTTGAGTCCCAGTGCAGGCATCCGCTCCCACTCGCCTGCGCCATTGAGGCGGACCGGTAAGGCGTGGACAAACTGATTGGGTCGCTCCGGGTCAACGATTGCCCAATCACCACTACCGCGAGAATTGGCGAAGTAGCGCACATAGTAGGGAGTGTCATTCATCAGAATGGCGTAGGGCGGATCGGAGTCGAGACGGTAAACACCGTGGTATTTCCCGGACTCTTCGTCGAGTGCTGTGCCGTCGAGCAACTCGTTGCATTGATAGCGTTCGGGCACCGGCGGCGGTGCGGTTTTTTGCGCCGGGATCAGCACGGTCTCGTGAAGATTCGGCAGGGTGATATCGACATCGTCCGGCACCATGATTGGCGATGGGTTGTCGCTCTCGACAGCAGGACTCAAGGCTTCGTTGTACTCGGCCATTTCTACGGCCTCCGCCGCCTCGACTTCTGCGCCAACCTCCAGCATCGACCCGGTGTCGATAAGTAATGGGAGGTTGAATAACAGGTTGATGCCACTCAAGACTGCGCCCAGCAAGCCGGCCTTGCGCTCGGCCCTTGTCTTGCCGTTTTGTGCCTGATCGATATTCAGACCCATGCTGGCGAGGGTGGCGCCAATCACTGGCAATGCCAGTGGCCAACCGACAGTGGCCATCGGCCCGAACACCTTGAGGCCCCCACTCAGGTAGCCGATCCACAGCTTTTTGCGCAGATCGCCATTGGATGTCAGCGACAGTTGGGCTTCTGCAAACATCGCCTGGCGAGTCGAGTCGCGCAGCCAACTGAATGCATCATCGGTCAGCACCAGGTTTGTACGGTTGATCAGGTGATGATCGGACCGGCCCCAAGTGCCCACCAGGCGATTCATCAGATCGGTCACGTTCTCGCTCATGTGTTGACGGTCGGCGAGGGCAAAGTGATCCAGGAAGGACGCGCGGCGTTTCGCGTCGTTCATCTGCTCCAGCACCCACCAATGCAGATCCGCCGCCGTGTCCTTGATCACGAATGCTTCGGCCTCACCGGGCAGATAGATAATCTGCCGACCCGCAGAGTCAACAATGCGCAGCAACCGAGTGGCGACATGCCCGTCGACGTCAAAGGCATAAACATCCCCCGTTGCAGTTCGACTCGCTTGCAGCATGTTCAGGGTGACCGGCCAACTGACAGGCCCCACCACTGAATTTACCAGCCATTGAAAGTCATGACTGGTGAGCTGCCCAAGATCCAGAGCCTGCACCGCCCTGTTGAGAAAATTGCATTTGGCCAAGGTGCGGAAATCGTCGGCGTGAGTGTTCCAGAAGTCCGTCAGGATGGCGGTGTAGTGACCACTGAAATCGAGGCTCCAGAACGCTTTCAAAACCTCGTTGCCATGCAGTCGCACCTGATTTTTTTCGTCGAAATTCCCGGTTTGCGGACCTTTTGTATAAAAACCGCCGTACAGGTCGAGAAGATCGGCGTTGTCCTGGTCGGTCGCGCGAAAACGATGAATAACCAGCTGTGTCAGGGTCATCGATTCGTAGGGCTTTTCATCGATGTGCTCCCAACCGGTAAACGTGTGGACGCTGCTCTGGGCAGTCTTGAAACGATGGAAGTAAACCTGATCCGGATCGAGGCTCGACAAGCCGTTTGCTTCCAGTAGATCACGGGCAGCTTGCTGTGCTGCTTCCTGCAGGCCGGGGCAGTTTTGCACGACAGTAAAGGCGATCTTCTTCAGAGCCGCTTTGTCCGCGGCGTTAGGCAGGGGCGGTGGTAGGTGGGCGTTCATGCTTTCTCCATCCTTGAGAAAATGAAGGCCAAGCATGGCCTGTTCACTCAAGTGGAGTGCACTACATATGTACCGCACATTGTTGTTCGAAACGTGCGGGGGTCAGCGTCGGGCTACGTCGGAAAAGTAGAACTTGTCGAGGGTGTGCCGTGATTCGGTGTACTCGAACTGACGACCGTCCTGAAGGAAGGTCTGGTTGCTGACCACGATCACATGGCTCTGGCCGTCGAGGTCCAGGTGCAGTTGATCGTCCTTGCTGCGCGGCACGGCTTCGATGGTGCGTTGGGCGTAGGCAATCTGTAACTGCAGAGTCTGTTCGATATGGGCGTAGATCGACTGTTCGGCGATATCGAGAGACAGGCCGGGAATCACTTCGCTGACAAAATGGTTGATGTCGAGGATGACCCGTTTGCCGTCAATCCGCCGCACACGCTTGATCCGCGTGATGAGGCTGCCCGGTTCGGCATGGATGTGCTCAAGCAGGGCGCCTTCGAGCGGGATCTGGCTCATTTCGACCACTTCGGTGCTGACGTCGTTGCCCAGGCGTGGGTAGGTCTCTTGAAAGCTGACGATGCCACCGAGCTGAAACTCGATCGGGTTGGTCGAAAGCACGAAGGTGCCCTTGCCGTGGATCTTCTGCGCAAAGCCGCGCTCCTGAAGCAGTTCGATAGCCTTGCGCACCGTGCCACGGCTGGCCTGATAGCTGTCCATCAGTTCGGTTTCAGAGGGCAAGCGGGCGCCGCGCTCCAGGCGTTCAGTCGTGATGCTGGCCAGCAGATCGCTATAGATCTGGTTGTATTTGCTCATGGGGAGGCTCGGTGCCGACGGTGCTCAAAGCTTCGAACCTTACGGCCAGGGTAGGGCTTTGTCCATGTGGACGATGGAAATCGCCTTAGGGACGAGTAGGAAAATTCGTCTTCGGTCTGGCGGGAACATACATAAACAAACTCGTCTGTACGAGTTGTTGCATTAACTCGTACAGACGAGTATTTTTCGCTTCGGCGTGCTGCCAATAACAACAATCCCAGCGGAAGAACAAGCATGAGCCACGACTACCCGAACATCGCCGCGCAATTGCTGCAGAGCCTCGGTGGCAGCGACAACCTCGAACAGGGCGCCCATTGCGTCACGCGGTTGCGACTGGCCCTGAAGGACCCGAGCCTGGTCGACAGCGCCACGCTCAACCAGATCGATCTGGTCAAAGGCTCGTTCTTCACCGGTGGCCTCTATCAGGTGGTGATCGGTCCGGGTGACGTGGAAAAGGTCTATGCCGAATTGCGTCGGCAGACCGGTCTCGCGGCGTCGACCATCGCTGACGTCAAACAGAAAAGCGCCGAAAAGATCAACGCCATGCAGCGTCTGGTGCGGGTGTTTTCCGACGTATTCATGCCCATCCTGCCGGCGCTGATCATTGCCGGCCTGTTGATGGGCATCAACAATCTGCTCGGCGCCAAAGGTATGTTCATCGAAGGGCAAACCCTGCTCGATGCCTACCCGAAACTCGACGGGCTGTGGAGCCTGATCAACCTGATGGCCAACACCTCGTTCGTGTTTTTGCCGGCGCTGGTGGGCTGGTCGGCGGCCAAACGCTTTGGCGGCAGCGAGATCCTCGGCATCGTGCTCGGTCTGATGCTGGTGCATCCCGATCTGCTCAACGCCTGGAACTACGGCAAGGCCGTGGCCGGGCTGGACGGGCAGCAACTGCCGTACTTCGACATTCTCGGGTTGTTCCAGGTGGAAAAGGTCGGTTACCAGGGGCAGATCCTGCCGATTCTGCTGGCCGCCTACGTGATGAGCGTCATCGAAAAATGGCTGCGCGCACGCGTGCCCAACGCGATTCAGTTGCTCGTGGTTCCGATCACCACCATCGTCGTCACCGGCGTGCTGGCGCTGGCGGTAATCGGCCCGGTGACTCGCCACATCGGAATCTTTATCACCGAAGGGCTGGTCATGCTGTTTGACCTGGCGCCGATGGTGGGTGGCGCGATTTTCGGTCTGCTGTATGCGCCGCTGGTGATCACCGGCATGCACCACATGTTTCTCGCGGTCGATCTGCAATTGATCTCGACCCAGGGCGGCACCTTCATCTGGCCGATGATCGTCATGTCCAATCTCGCTCAGGGCAGTGCCGCCCTGGCGGTGTTCTGGATGACCCGTAATGCGCGGGACAAGAGCATGGCGTCGACCTCGGCGATTTCCGCCTACTTCGGTATCACCGAGCCGGCGATGTTCGGGGTCAACCTGCGTTACAAATTTCCGTTCTATGCCGCGCTCACCGGCTCGGCGCTGGGCTGCGTATTCCTTTCGCTGAACAAGGTTCAGGCCTCGGCCATCGGCGTCGGTGGCCTGCCGGGATTCATCTCGATCATTCCGCAGTACATCCCGATGTTTGTGCTGGGGATGCTGATTGCCATGCTCGTGCCGTTTGTTCTGACCTGTGCATTGAGCATGAAGATTGTCCGGCCCGGTTATCGGGTTGCCTGAATCGATCTGTAGGAGCTCGTAAAATTCAAGAGGGAAATGAGCCATGCAAGACTGGCAGCGTTCGGTGATCTACCAGATCTACCCGAAGAGTTTTCATAGCCACGCCGGCAACCCGACAGGTGATCTGCTCGGTATCGTCGCCAAGCTCGACTACCTGCACTGGCTGGGTGTCGATTGCTTGTGGATCACGCCGTTTCTGCGTTCGCCGCAGCGTGATAATGGCTACGACATCAGCGATTACTACGCCATCGACCCGAGCTACGGCAGCATGGCCGATTGTGAATTGCTGATCGCCGAAGCGGGCAAGCGCGGGATCAAGCTGATGCTCGACATCGTGGTCAATCACACCTCGATCGAACACATCTGGTTCCAGCAGGCGCGCAGCAGCCTCGACAACCCTTACCGTGACTTCTATATCTGGCGTGATCAGCCGAACAACTGGGAATCCAAGTTCGGCGGTTCCGCCTGGGAGTACGAGGCCCAGACCGGTCAGTATTACCTGCACCTGTTCGACCACACCCAGGCCGACCTGAATTGGGACAACCCTCAGGTGCGTGCCGAAGTGTTCCGGATGATGCAGTTCTGGCGAGACAAGGGTGTGGGTGGTTTTCGGCTGGACGTGATCAATCTGATCTCCAAGCCCGAAGACTTTCCCGAGGACAGCAGTGATGGCCGACGCTTCTACACCGACGGGCCGAATGTCCACGCGTACTTGCAGCAGATGCACCGCGAAGTCTTCGCAGGGCACGAGCTGATCAATGTCGGCGAGATGTCATCGACCAGCCTCGAACACTGCATTCGCTATTCGAATCCGCAGTCTAAAGAACTGTCGATGACCTTCAACTTTCACCACTTGAAAGTCGATTATCCGAACCTGCAGAAGTGGGTACGCGCCGACTTCGATTTCCTTCAGCTCAAGGGGATTCTGTCCGACTGGCAGACCGGCATGCAGGCCGGCGGTGGCTGGAACGCGCTGTTCTGGTGTAACCACGATCAACCGCGAGTGGTTTCGCGCTTTGGCGATGACGGCGAACACCGCGAGCTCTCGGCGAAGATGCTCGGCACTGCATTGCATTTTCTCCAAGGCACGCCTTTCGTGTATCAGGGCGAAGAGTTGGGCATGACCAATCCGGGGTTCGAATCGATCGAGCATTATCGCGATGTCGAGACGCTGAACATCTTTCGCCTCAAGCGCGAAGCCGGCAGCAGCGATGCCGACAACATGGCGGCGATCATGCAGAAGTCCCGTGATAACGGCCGTACACCGATGCACTGGGACGCCGGCCCGAACGCCGGTTTCAGTAGCGTCGAACCGTGGATCGGCGTGCCGGCGAATGCCGCGCAGATCAACGTTGCCCACCAGATCGATGATCCGGAATCGGTGTTGCATCACTACCGCCGTCTGATCGCGTTACGTCGCCACGAGCCGTTGATCACCGAAGGGCTGTACCGACAATTGCTGGCGGAACATCCGCAAGTCTGGGCGTATGTGCGTGAAGGTGATGCCGAGCGCCTGTTGGTGGTGAACAACTTCTACGGGACAACCTGTGAAGTGGAATTACCGGCGACGGTCATCAGTGAATCGATGAGCCAGCGCCAGTTGATCAGCAATTATCCAGAGGGCGCGTTGCGCAAGCGCCAGGTGACGTTGCGACCTTACGAGTCCTTCGTCCTGCACCTGATCGATCCCTGACCTTTAACTAAAAAAACAACGTTCAAAAAACACGCAGAGCACTGCGCGGGGGATTTCTGCGCGCCGAATTCATGCAACCAGACAATAAAAACAATGGGGTGGCTTATGAAAACAACAATAAATCGCAGCCTTGCAGTCGCAGGTTTTTGCCTGGCCTTACCGCCGAATTCACAAGCGCTGGAGTTCGGCGGTTACTTGCGTAGTGGTGTCGGTACGTCGGTCAACAGCAGCGGTCAGTCGTGCTTCCAGTTACCCGGTGCGCAAACGAAATATCGTTTGGGTAATGAATGCGAGCAGTACGGAGAGCTGGAGTTGCGTCAGGATCTGTACACCCTCGACGACGGTTCGGTCCTGAGCGTCGATGGCATGGCCTCACTGTATAACCGCTACGACCGCAGCCCCACCTTCAAAGAAGACAATGGTTCGATACGCTTGCCGCAGGCCTACGCACAGTGGTCGGCGGTGCCTGCGCTCAATGGCGGTTCGCTGTGGGCGGGGCGCCGTTACTACAAGCGCAATGACATTCACATTTCCGACTTCTATTACTGGAACCAGAGCGCCACGGGAGGCGGGGTTGAAGACGTGCTGATCGGCGACCTGAAATACAGCTATGCCTTCTCGCGCAAGGACAACCTGTACCAGAAGGACTACATCAATCGGCACGACTTCAACGTGGCCGGTTTCAAGACCAACCCGGGCGGTGAGCTGGAGTTCGGCTTGAGTTATATCGACAAACCCGACAGCCGCGATGCCCACCGAGGCTGGGCAATCACCACGCAACATGTGCAAAAGGATTTTCTCGGCGGCAAGAACAAACTGGCCCTGCAATACGGTGAAGGGCCGGGCACCGGGCTGGGTTATACCGGCAACGTCAAACTGGATGACGGCAACAAGAGTTACCGGATCGTCGAGTTTTTCGACTGGCAGGTGACCCCGCGTTTTGGCGGACAAATCGCGGCGGTGTATCAGAAAGACATTCGCCCGGACGGTGCCGATCAGAACTGGATCTCGTTGGGGGTACGGCCTGCCTACGCGCTCAGCGAACACTTCAAACTGGTGAGCGAACTGGGTCACGATCAAGTCGAAGCGCCGGGCGGCACGCGCAAGCTGAGCAAGTTCACGTTTGCCCCGACCTGGTCGCCCAAAGGGCCGGAGTTCTGGGCGCGTCCCGAGGTGCGTTTGTATTACACGTACGCCACCTGGAACGAGGCTGCCAAGCGTGCGGCCAACCAACTGGCGAAAGGTTCTGCGTTGTCCGATACCGGCGCCTTCGGTAATGCCCGCCACGGCGCGAATGTCGGATTGCAGGTCGAATACTGGTGGAAATAAGCGATGCTGATGGCGCGTCGCGCTCCATCGGCACTTCAAAGAATAAAACTGCAGGTGACGTCATGGCCACACCCCAACCCTTGCAACTGCTGGCTCCCTTGTCCGGTGTCCTGATGGCGCTTGAGCAAGTGCCCGATCCGGTATTTTCCGGACGCGTGATCGGCGATGGTCTATGCATCGACCCGACCTCGTCGACGCTGTGTGCACCCTTGGCCGGGGTCATTAGCAACGTCCAGGCCAGCGGGCATGCCGTGAGCATCACTGATGACAACGGCGTGCAGGTATTGATGCACATCGGCCTGGATACGGTGAACCTCGCCGGGCAAGGTTTCACCCGTCTGGTCGAAGAGGGGCAACGGGTTGCTGCCGGGCAGGCCCTGATCGAGTTCAACGCCGATTACATTGCCCGACATGCGCGCAGCCTGATGACGTTGATGCTGGTGGTCAGCGGTGAGCCGTTTACCTGGCTCGTCGCGTCGAGCGGACAGGTCGAAAGCGGTCAGCCGTTGCTTGAAATAGCCAGCACGCAGGCACTCAGCGAGGAAGCCGGGGCGTCAGAGGGGCAGGTTGTTTTCTCGCAACCATTGAAACTGCCCAATCCCAATGGTTTGCACGCGCGCCCGGCGGCGGTGTTCGCGCAAGCGGCGAAGGGCTTCACGGCAAAGATTTACCTGCATAAGCAGCAGGCTCAAGCCAACGCCAAATCGCTGGTGGCGATCATGGCGTTGCAAACTGCTTTTGGCGATAGCGTGCGGCTCAGTGCGGTGGGCGATGACGCTGACGCGGCAATCAATACGCTGACCCGGTTACTGACCGAGGGCTGCGGTGAAACGGTGACGTCGGTGGCGCCTGTCGATGTCGTCGCCACCGAGACGCTGACGCTGCTGCGGGGCATCTGCGCGTCACCCGGTTCGGCGTTGGGCCAAGTGCTGCAGATCAGCGAGCCGGTCTTCGACGTCAGCGAGTTCGGCGGCGGAGCAGAGGTCGAGTGTGCAGCCCTCGCCAATGCCCTGATCGAAGCCGATCTGGCCTTGCAGCATCTGCGTGATACCGCTGCTGGTGAAGCCGAAGCCGAGATCTTCAAGGCCCATCAGGAACTGCTCGAAGATCCGGGTCTGCTCGATCAGGCGCAAGTGTTGATCGACGAGGGCAAAAGCGCGGCCTTCGCCTGGCGCGCCGCCACTGAAGAAACCGCGATCATGTTTCGCCAACTCGGCAGTGCACTGCTGGCCGAACGGGCGGCGGACCTGACCGATGTCGGGCGCCGCGTGCTCAAGCTGCTTCTAGGGATTGGTGATCAGGTGCTGGAGCTGCCGCAAGGGTGCATTCTGATTGCCGATCAACTGACGCCTTCGCAGACCGCCGGCATCGATACCAGCAAGGTACTGGGTTTCGCTACGGTCGGGGGCGGCGCGACCAGCCACGTGGCGATTCTTGCCCGCGCCTGTGGTCTGCCATCGATCTGCGGGGTGCAGGTGCAAATGCTCGCGCTGAGCAATGGCACTCAAGTACTGCTTGAGGCCGACAAGGGCGAACTGCATGTGCATCCGGACCCGTCGGCGATCAAACAATGGCAGGCGCGCCACGCGCAACAGCGCCAACGCCATGAGCATGAACTGGCCAACGCGACCCTCGCCGCGCGAACCCGTGACGGGCATCACGTCGAGGTGTCGGCCAACGTCGCCTCATTGGCTGAAACCGAGCAGGCCATGGCTTTGGGAGGCGCGGGCGTCGGTCTGCTGCGTTCGGAATTTCTCTATCTGGGGCGCAATCACGCGCCGAGCCATGACGAACAGGTCGCTACTTACAGCGCCATCGCCCGCTGCGTGGGACCTGCGCACAATCTGGTGGTGCGCACCCTTGATGTCGGCGGCGACAAACCGCTGGCCTATGTGCCGATGGACAGCGAAACCAACCCGTTCCTCGGCGTGCGCGGCATTCGTTTGTGTCTGGAGCGCCCGCAGTTATTGCGTGAACAGTTCCGCGCCATGCTCGGCTGCGGCGAGCTGACGCGTTTGCACATCATGTTGCCGATGGTCACGCAACTCTCGGAGCTGCGTCTGGCACGGCAGATGCTCGACGAGGAAATCCTTGCGTTAGGGCTAACGCAACGACCGAAGCTGGGAATCATGATCGAAGTGCCGGCGGCGGCGCTGATGGCGGATCTGTTTGCGCCGCTGGTGGATTTCTTCTCGATCGGTACCAACGACCTGACGCAATACACCTTGGCGATGGATCGCGATCATCCGCGTCTGGCCAGTCAGGCGGACAGTTTTCATCCCTCGGTATTGCGTCTGATCGCCATGACTGTGAAGGCTGCGCACACCCATGGCAAATGGGTCGGTGTGTGCGGGGCGATGGCCTCTGAACGTCTGGCGGTGCCGCTGTTGCTGGGGTTGGGCGTGGATGAGTTGTCGGTGAGCGTGCCGATGATCGCCCCGGTCAAGGCAGCAGTGCGCGAACTGGCGCTGGCGGATTGTCAGATCATCGCGCAACAGGTGCTCGGTCTGGAAAGTGCCGGGCAAGTGCGCGAGGCGTTGCAGCTGTTTCACGAGGCAACCGTCGATACTTTACGGGCTCTGGAGAACTGAACATGTTCGATCAATTGCAGAAGGCATTCTGGAAAGCCCTGACCCCGGATCTGGTCGTGGACACACCGACAGCTGCGGCCGAGCCGAGCGATGGGTTGAGCGCCGATATCGTCGCGGCGCTGGGGGGGGTGGATAACCTGAAGTCGCAGCAGCCGCTGGCGTTGACGCGGGTGCGGGTGGTGTTGCGTGATGTGTCGCATATCGACCAACACGCATTGAGCGCCGCCGGTGTCGCGGGCGTGATGCCCTTGGAGGGCGGTGTGGTGCACCTGATTACCGGGCTGCGATCTTAAGTCGGCAGGTGATGTGCGGCCTCAGGTCGCCCTTACTGTTTCTCAACCGCAGGTGTATCGTATTCGCCTTTTGCAGGCCTTCAGGGCCTGTCGCTGATACGTGAGGTAGTTGAGTTCATGTCCTTTACCCGTCGCCAAATCCTCGGTGGCCTGGCCGGTCTTGTTGTCGTTGGTGTCGGTGCGGGGGGCGCGTCGCGGTATTGGCTGGGAAAAATGGCCGACGCCGAGGCGGGCCACGACTATGAGCTGATCGCCGCACCGCTCGACGTCGAGCTGGTGCCGGGGCACAAGACCGAAGCCTGGGCATTTGGTCCGTCGGCGCCGGGCACCGAGTTGCGAGTGCGTCAGGGTGAATGGCTGCGGGTGCGCTTCATCAACCACCTGCCGGTGGCGACGACCATTCACTGGCACGGCATTCGTCTGCCGCTGGAAATGGACGGCGTGCCGTACGTCTCGCAACTGCCGGTGTTGCCTGGTGAATACTTCGATTACAAATTCCGCGTGCCGGATGCCGGCAGCTATTGGTATCACCCGCACGTCAGCAGCAGCGAAGAACTCGGGCGCGGGTTGGTCGGGCCGCTGATCATCGAAGAGCGCGAGCCCACCGGTTTCAAGTACGAAAAAACCTTGAGCCTGAAAAACTGGCACATCGATGAGGAAGGCAATTTCGTCGAGTTCAGTATTCCCCGTGAAGCGGCTCGTGGCGGTACGGCGGGGCGGTTGTCGACCATCAACGGCGTGCCGAACCCGGTGATCGAACTGCCGGCCGGGCAGATCACCCGGGTGCGCTTGCTCAACCTCGACAACACGTTGACTTACCGCATCAACATTCCCGGCGTCGAAGCGCAGATCTATGCGCTGGACGGCAATCCGGTCGAGCCGCGCCCGTTGGGCAAGGAATACTGGCTGGGCCCGGGCATGCGTATCTGTCTGGCGATCAAGGCTCCGGCGGCCGGCGAAGAGTTGTCGCTGCGCAATGGCCCGGTACGTCTCGGCACCCTGCGTTCGGTGGCCAATAACGAGGCGCCGACCGACTGGCCGAAAGCGCTACCGGCCAACCCGGTGGCTGAGCCGGACCTGGCCAACGCCGAGAAACTCAACTTCAATTTCGAATGGGTCGGCTCGGTGTCGGTCAACGTCGACAATGGCCGGCCGCCGAGCCTGTGGCAGATCAACGGCAAGGCCTGGGACATCACCGACAAGACTTGCGCCGACCGGCCGATCGCCAGCCTGAAACTGGGGCAGAGTTATATCTTCGAATTGAAGAACATGACCCAATATCAGCACCCGATCCACCTGCACGGCATGAGTTTCAAGGTGATCGCGTCGAACCGGCACAAGATCATTCCGTATTTCACCGACACCTATCTGCTGGGCAAGAACGAGCGCGCGCAAGTGGCGCTGGTGGCCGATAATCCGGGGGTGTGGATGTTCCACTGCCACGTGATCGATCACATGGAAACCGGCCTGATGGCCGCCATCGAGGTGAAGTGATGCGCCAGATTCGCCCTGCCGCGATCATCGACCGCAGCCGAGACCGTGACTTCATGCGTGAAGCCCTGACCCTCGCCGCACAAGGCGCCGCGCTGGGTGAAGTGCCGGTGGGCGCGGTGCTGGTGCAGGACGGCGAGATCATCGGGCGCGGTTTCAACTGCCCAATCAGCACCAGCGACCCGAGTGCCCATGCGGAAATGGTCGCCATTCGTGCGGCCGCGCAGGCAGTGGATAACTATCGGCTGCCGGGCAGCACGCTGTATGTGACGCTGGAACCGTGCAGCATGTGCGCCGGTTTGATCGTGCATTCGCGGGTGGCGCGGGTGGTGTATGGCGCGCTAGAGCCGAAGGCGGGGATTGTGCAGAGTCAGGGACAGTTTTTCACCCAGGGATTTTTGAATCACAGGGTGTTGTATGAAGGCGGGGTGTTGGCGGAGGAATGTGGCGCGGTGTTGACCGAATTCTTTCGCGCCCGAAGAGCAAAAAGCCCCTCACCCTAACCCTCCCGAAACGTCGGACCGCCCGTAGGGAGAGGGGACTGACCGAATTGGATGGGCGAGGTCCGCCGACCTGAGATACCGAGTCGAACTCAAGTTTAGAAAAGCCCAAAGATCGGCCCCCTCTCCTTGGGGAGAGGGCTGGGGTGAGGGGGGGGCTCTCCTCGGTGATTGGTCGGATTACTTCTTCGCGACAATCACCGCGCGCATCGGTGCCGGCAATCCTTCAATCGTTTTGCTGTGATCTTCCGGATCAAGGAAATCACTCAGCGACTGATACTTCATCCACTCGGTACCACGCTGTTCTTCGACCGTTGTCGTGCTCACATCCACACACTTCACATCAGTGAACCCGGCACGACGCAACCACAACTCCAGCGCCGGCACCGACGGCAGGAACCACACGTTACGCATTTGCGCATAACGGTCTTCCGGCACCAGTACCTGATGTTTGTCGCCTTCCACCACCAGCGTTTCCAGAACCAGTTCGCCGCCCTTGACCAGGCAATCCTTCAGCGCCAGCAAATGTTCGATCGGTGAGCGGCGGTGATAGAACACACCCATGGAAAACACCGTGTCGAAACCTTCCAGATTCGGCGGCAGGTCTTCGAACGGAAAGGGCAGGTGCCAGGCATTCGGTTCTGACAGATAACGCTGCACCGCCTGGAACTGGCAGAAGAACAGCCAGTTCGGGTCAACACCGATCACACTGTTCGCGCCGGCACCGAGCATGCGCCACATGTAATACCCGTTGCCGCAACCGACATCGAGGATGCGTTTACCCTTCAAGTCGAGGTGCGGAGAGACACGCGACCACTTCCAGTCCGAACGCCATTCGGTGTCGACGTGCACACCAAACAAGTCGAACGGCCCTTTGCGCCACGGCGACAGGCCCATCAACGCGGTGTGCATCTGCGCGCGGGTTTCGTCGTCGCAATCGGTGTCGAGTTTCAGACCGTTGAGCAGATCGATTTCGCTCGGCTGAATCTTCGGCAAGGCATCCAGCGCACTTTGCCAGCGCTCCAGATCGCCGTGACCTTTCTCCATTTTCTTGTCGAGTTGCGCTTGCAGGGTGTTAGCCCATTCGGCCAGCGGTGTGCCGGCCAGACGGCGGGCGAGGGGGGACAGATCAATCATGGCAAGGCAATCAACGAGGCAAAGTTAAGACACTGGAACCACGGCACGACTTTCGAGAACCCGGCGGCCAGCAGGCGTTCGCGGTGTTCTTCGAGGCTGTCGGGCTTCATGACGTTTTCGATGGCGCTGCGCTTCTGGGCGATTTCCAGTTCGCTGTAGCCGTTGGCGCGTTTGAAGGCGACGTGCAGATCAGTCAGCAATGCGTGTTCTTCGGCATCGTTGAAGCGCAGCTTCTCCGACAGAATCAGCGCGCCGCCGGGCAGCAACGATTGGCGAATGCGCGAGAGCAACGCGGTGCGCTGATCGGGGGCGATGAATTGCAGGGTGAAGTTCAGCGCCACCACCGAAGCAGGTTGAAAGTCGAGGGCGAGGATGTCGCCTTCGATGACTTCCACCGGCAGCAACTCTTGGAACATCGAATCCTGACCGTTGAGGTATTCGCGACAGCGCTCGACCATCGCTGCAGAGTTATCCACAGCGATCACCCGGCAACCGTCGGTACGCACGTGGCGGCGCAGGGCTTGAGTGACCGCGCCCAGCGATGAGCCGAGGTCGTAGAGCACGCTGTTCGGCTGGGCGAACTGCGCGGCGAGCACGCCGAGGTTTTCGACGATGGTCGGGTAACCCGGCACCGAGCGCTTGATCATGTCCGGGAACACCCGCACGACGTCTTCGTTGAAGGCGAAGTCAGGTACCTGGGCCAAAGGCTTGGCGAAAATGCGATCGGGTTCTTTGCTCACGGCGGTTCCGGCGGTGTCGGTGGAAAGGCCGGCATTTTAGCCAAAGTGGCGTCGGGATGCTTGGGTTGTCTGATAAAGCGGCAAATCAAAAGATCGCAGCCTGCGGCAGCTCCTACAGGGGAATGCGGTTTTCTGTAGGAGCTGCCGCAGGCTGCGATCTTTTAAAGGCTGGCGCGTTTACTTTGAGAGAACGCCGAGGCGGCGATGCCCCATTGGCCAAGCCAGTAGCTGAGGATGATGACGTAAGGTGCGGCGTGGAAAGGGGCGACGAAACGGTCGATACCAATCACGCTGTCTGAGAACACAAACGCCAGCGCACCACCCGCCGCCAGTAGCGCCGAACGTTTCGGCACATCGGTGCCGAGGCGAGCGAGGGCGCGCCAGAGCATTGCGCTGATCGCAGTGCCGTAGACAATCACCGGCGCCAGCAACGGCCCAAGCCCGCTGGAAATGAGCATCCCCAGCAACACCGCGCCGACACCGAGTGCAAGCACCAGCGGCAGAATTGCCAGACGCTTGCAGTCACTCAGATATGCCTTCAGATACGCCAGATGCGCGACCAGAAACGCGCCAAGTCCGAATACAAACAAATCCCCCGGCCAAGCGAGCAACACATCACCCAGCAACGAGAAAATCAGACCAAGACTGATCCAGCGCCGATAGTCGCTGGGCGGCGCATCATGTAGCCAGCCGAGCAGCGCCAGCACCGGCAGCGGCTTCACCAGCAAGCACAGCAGCGCCGCATGGGTGCTGACGCCGTAGAGAAACGTCACCGCGCCCATCAGCGCCAGAATCAGCCAGCCCACGATCAGTTCACCGAAATGGCGCAGTCAAAGGTTTCCACCGGCAACACTTCCGGTGCCCATGGCTGTTGCGAGGTCAGACGCAGACGTCCGGTGCCGGGGGCGAATGCCTGGAAACGCCAGGTCGACAAACCCGCAGCACCGACCACACCGGCATCTTCCGGATTGCTGTAGACCTCGGGGCTGAGTGCACGCAGCACGCCGCCAGCCGAGTCCTGAATGGCCCAGCGATAACCGGTGGTCGGGTTGCTTGGCAGCATGATGATGAGGTTTTGCCCGTTGGTCAGCCGCACCGGGCATTCGCTTTGTTTTTCCACGGTCACGTTGTGTTTCGGTTGCGTGGCGCAAGCGGCAAGCAACGAGAGGGCGAGGGGGAGAAACAGGCGAGTGGGGGACATAAGGTCAGCGGCTCCGGCGTTGGCGACGAACGGCGAGCATAACTGAAGATGAGACAAAGTGTGACAACACCAAGCCCTCACCCTAGCCCTCTCCCAGGGGGAGAGGGCTGAGCGGGGGATATTCCAGAAGTCCACCGACCTGAAATAGATCATTGAATCCATAATCGACTCGGTGTTTCAGGTCGATGTATAGCGCAAGACAACTCGGTCGGCTCCCTCTCCCTCAGGGAGAGGGCTGGGCGGGCGGCGTTCCGATGAGGGGCTGTCTGTCAGAACAGGATCTTCGCCACATCCGCAAACTTCTTCGCGAAGTGCACGGTAATCCCTTCCTTCAGATAATCCGGCAATTCCTCAAAGTTACCCCGGTTCGGCTCCGGCAAAATCAGCTCAAAAATCTTCTGCCGTCTTGCCGCAATCACCTTCTCGCGCACCCCGCCAATCGGCAGCACATGCCCGGTCAGGGTCAGTTCGCCGGTCATCGCCACGCCTTTTTTCGGTGGCTGATTACGCGCGAGCGAGAGCAGGGCGCTGGCCATGGTCACGCCGGCGCTCGGACCGTCCTTGGGTGTCGCGCCTTCCGGTACGTGCAGGTGGACGAAGGCTTCGTCGAAGAACTTCGCGTCGCCGCCGAATTGTTTCAGGTGCGAGCTGACGTAGCTGTAGGCGATCTCCGCCGATTCCTTCATCACGTCACCGAGTTGCCCGGTGAGTTTGAAACCGCGATTGAGTGTGTGGATCCGCGTCGCTTCGATCGGCAAAGTCGCGCCGCCCATGCTGGTCCAGGCCAGACCGGTAATCACGCCAGTACCAGACAGCACTTGTTCGTTGCGGAACACCGGATGACCCAGTGACGCTTCGAGATCTTTCGGCCCGAGTTTGATCACCGCTTTCGGCTCGTCGATCAGCTTCATCACCGCTTTGCGCACCAGTTTGCCCATTTGCTTTTCCAGCTGGCGCACGCCGGCTTCACGGGCATAACCGTCGATCAAGGCTTTGAGCGCGCTGTCGCTGATGCTCAGGCTGCCCTTGGACACGCCGGCCTTTTCCAGCAGTTTTGGCCACAGGTGACGCTTGGCGATGGCAACTTTTTCTTCGGTGATGTAGCCCGACAGGCGAATCACTTCCATGCGGTCGAGCAACGGGCCCGGAATCGAGTCGAGGGTGTTGGCGGTGCAGACGAACAGGACTTTCGACAGGTCCATGCGCAGGTCGAGGTAGTGATCGAGGAATTCGACGTTCTGTTCCGGGTCGAGGGTTTCCAGCAGCGCCGAGGCCGGGTCGCCCTGGTAGCTCTGGCCCATCTTGTCGATCTCGTCGAGCATGATCACCGGGTTCATCACTTCGACGTCTTTCAACGCCTGCACCAGTTTGCCCGGCTGCGCGCCGATGTAGGTGCGGCGGTGGCCCTTGATCTCGGCTTCGTCGCGCATGCCGCCGAGGCTGAAGCGGTAGAACGGCCGGCCGAGGGATTCGGCGATGGATTTGCCGACACTGGTTTTACCCACGCCCGGCGGGCCGACCAGCAGCACGATGGAGCCGCTGATCTCACCTTTATAAGCACCGACGGCGAGGAATTCGAGGATGCGATCCTTGATGTCGTCGAGGCCCGCATGGTGTTTGTCGAGGACTTTGCGCGCGTGCTTGAGGTCGAGTTTGTCGTCGCCGTAGACGCCCCATGGCACCGAGGTCGCCCAGTCGAGGTAGTTGCGGGTCACCGCGTATTCCGGCGAACCGGTCTCGAGGATCGACAGCTTGTTCATTTCTTCTTCGAGGCGCTTCTGCACCTGCGCCGGCAGGACTTTGCCCTCCAGGCGTTGTTCGAACTGTTCGAGGTCGGCGCTGCGGTCGTCCTTGGTCAGACCGAGTTCCTGCTGGATGACCTTGAGTTGTTCCTTGAGGAAGAATTCGCGCTGATGCTCGCCGATCTTGCGGTTAACTTCCGCCGAGATTTCTTTTTGCAGACGCGCGACTTCGACTTCCTTGCGCAGCATCGGCAGGACTTTTTCCATGCGCTTGAGCATCGGCACGCAGTCGAGCACGCCTTGCAGCTCGGGGCCGGTGGCGGAGGTCAGGGCGGCGGCGAAGTCGGTCAGTGGCGACGGATCGTTGGGGCTGAAGCGGTTGAGGTAGTTCTTCAGCTCTTCGCTGTACAGCGGGTTGAGCGGCAGCAGTTCCTTGATCGCGTTGATCAGCGCCATGCCGTAGGCCTTGACCTCGTCGGTCGGTTCGGTGGGCTGGTGCGGGTATTCGACTTCGACCAGATACGGTGGGCGGTGGTGTTTGAGCCAGGTTTTGATGCGTACGCGGCTCAGGCCTTGAGCAACGAATTGCAGTTTGCCGTTCTCGCGGCTGGCGTGGTGGACTTTGACCAGGGTGCCGTATTCGGGGAGGGCGCCGGTGTCGAAGTGGCGCGGGTCTTCCTGGGGCGTGTCCATGAAGAACAGGGCCAGGGAGTGGTGTTCGGATTTGCTGACCAGTTCGAGGGTTTCGGCCCAGGGTTCTTCGTTGACGATGACCGGCAGGACTTGGGCCGGGAAGAACGGGCGGTTGTGGATCGGGATGATGTAGACCTTGTCCGGCAGGTTCTGGCCGGGCAGGGCGAGGCCTTTGCCGGAGGAGGTGTGTTCGATGTTTTCGGCTTGGCTGTAGTCGTCGGGGTTTTCCGGGAATTCTTGCTGGTCGCTCATGGGGCACCTGCGCAATGGGATATGGGTCTTAGATGGGGCAGGGTTTGGGTGGTTTCAATGGGGGGGATGTTTCTGCTTGTGTGTTCAGGGTTTTGACAGGGTTCACGCTTTGGACTTGGCGGCCTCTGGGCCGACCATGTTGGGGGTGTGTTGGGTGTGTATATCCGTTTTTTCGGTAATGGCGGCTTAGGGTTTCGCCCTGACGGCGACTCACTTTTTTGACAAACGCCTCAAAAAAGTAAGCAAAAAAACGCTTGCTCCTACGTGCGGCCCGCTCGCTGGGGATCGGGGTTCCTTCGCTGCGGGATCGATCCGGGCGCAGCGCCTCCGGTTTGCTTCGCTGCACCTCCTCTCGCTGTGTTTGGCTTCGCCAAACGGTCGCTGCGCTCCCACGCCCGGATCAATCCCTCCGCTCAGCCTTCCGACGTCGCCCGTGGATCAAAATCAAGAGCTGCAGCCGAGCTAACGCTCATCCTGTTGAGTGGTGAAGAGCATGCGGTCCGCTTTTGTTCGGTGTTGGATTCGCCCCTCACCCCAGCCCTCTCCCGAGGGAGAGGGGGCCGATTTGTGTGTTTTTCAAAGTCTGAGTTCAACTCGGTATCGCACCTCGGCGTAGCTCTGCCAAACACCTCGGTCAGTCCCCCCTCCCTCTGGGAGAGGGCTAGTGAGGGGCTTTTGATCTGATTCAGAATCTGAGTCCGGCTCGGTATTTCACGTCGGCGTAACACTATCAAACACCACGGTCAGTCCCCTCTCCCTCCGGGAGAGGGCTAGGGTGAGGGGCTTTTGATCTGATTCAGAATCTGAGTCCGACTCGGTATTTCACGTCGGTGTACCTCTCCCAAACACCTCGGTCAGTCCCCTCTCCCTCTGGGAGAGGGCTAGGGTGAGGGGCTTTTGATCTGATTCGGAACTTGAGTTCAACGCGGCATTGCACGTCGGCGTACTTCTGCCAAACACCTCGGTCAGTCCCCTCTCCCTCCGGGAGAGGGTTAGGGTGAGGGGCTTTTGATCTGATTCGGAACTTGAGTTCAACGCGGTATTGCACGTCGGCGTACTTCTGCCAAACACCTCGGTCAGTCCCCTCTCCCTCCGGGAGAGGGTTAGGGTGAGGGGCTTTTCGGCTGTGTTGTTGGCAATGCGCAGGTGACGGCTGATGTTTATTTCACCTCGGTCAATTTCACATCATCGACCAGCATATCGATCAAGCTCTGCAGGTATTTGAAACCCTCATCTTTCTTCCCCCAGCGATCAATGAAAAACAAGCCGTGGTCATTGACCTGGATCGGTGTCACAACGATGTCGCCGGTCTTGGATTTATGCACCAGTCGGGGCCCGTCCGTGCCCGTACGTTCGATCATGAACATCCCGGAATGGGTTAATTGGGTGCGGCTGACAGACGGCGTCGGGTCCGGCTGCTTCGTTCCGGCGACGGCCACTTCCATCAGGAAATCGCTGCGCAAGGCCCGGCTATTGGTGCCGCGTTTGCTGTCCACCACTTCCCACGCCCCGCGGTGGATATCTCTGGCCAGTTCCTGAGCAGTGTCGCGTACCTGGAGACTGACCGCCGAGAGGGTATCCGCCAGACCCGGCACACCCAGGTTGTAGTTGGTGTGGGCGTTGCCGATAAGGGCTACCCATTTATGCGGTCCGTGTGCCAGTTGGTCGGCTTCGATCACTTGGGTGGCAAAATAGCTGAACATCTCGTTTCGCGAGATATCTTCGTCGTACACACCCTTGAGGTGGTAAGACGCGGTGCAATCGAGTGCCCTGATACGGATGTTGTATTTGGCCGCCGCCTGACAGACCTCTGTGTACGTATCGTTACCGTCGTAGGTGGGCAGGTGGCCACGGTCCTGGACGCTTAGATAAGCCTTCAGTCGGTCCGGCATGCGCTGTGTCCGATAGAAAATATCCAGATCGGCCTGGTGCAAATCGGTGAACAGATGTTCCACGTATAGCGTGTCATAGCCGGCTTGCTTAAGCGCTTTCATGTGCTTTTTCAGCAGCGCTTTGCTCGCTATGTGGGAATGGGCCTCGCCGATCAGCAGGTTCAAGCGTCCGTCGGCCAGCAGCCGCAAAAACTCCTCGAACGTTGTGTCGGAGGTGAGCGTCGGGAGCGTGGCCGCTTCGGGGGGCGTGTAGTGAGCAAAAGCATCACTGGCCTTTTTCTCCAGGCGCCCGCGGTTGGCGATGAACGCCTCGAACGCCCGTTTTTCACGCGGTACGGTCGGGGTGTAGCTTGAATCCATGGCGTAGGGCTGATGCAGCATTTGCGCAATATCATCGCGCATGGAGGGCGCGATATCGTATTCGCTGAAATGCTCGACAGCAGGGGCAATCGGTGCGGGCCGGGAGACGGGCTGAGGCGCCCTGTACGCCGTCGGCCATTGCACCCGATAATCGCCCCTGGCGGCCGTATCCCCGGCAATGGCACCGGCCGA
Organism: Pseudomonas sp. R84; assembly: GCF_009834515.1. Taxonomy (NCBI): domain Bacteria; kingdom Pseudomonadati; phylum Pseudomonadota; class Gammaproteobacteria; order Pseudomonadales; family Pseudomonadaceae; genus Pseudomonas; species Pseudomonas sp. R84. The sequence goes on along the minus strand of NZ_CP019426.1, from coordinate 5,283,558 downwards.
ATCGAGGGCGATGCGTGCCGGTTGATCGAGTGCGACATCTTCCACGCGCACGGCAACGGCCGCGTGCAGGTCGGCCAGGCCGGGAGTCTTGTCGAAAGTGCTCATGCGTGATTGTTCGGTGAGGACCACCCAGCGTTCCTCGGGCGCATCGGCGCTATCGGCAGCCAGCGTCTTGTGTGAATAGAAATTCCTGATGCGGTTACTGCGTGGGGTTAATGGCGAGACGTCGTTGAGTACCATCGCTCCTTCCAGTTGGTAGCTGGTCGAAGCATCCAGCGCATGGATTTTCAGACCCTTTTCGCGCGCTGTACGCACCAGTGCCAGATAAGAGAATGGCGCGTTTTTCTCATGGCCCAGCGCACGGTCGACGGCTTCAAGATGGGTTTTGATGTGTCTCCAGGTTCCGCCCTTGTTCATTTTTTCCAGCTTGATATTGAAGACATCTCCTGCCAGATATTCCACGTAAAGTCGCTTGAAGCCGTTTTTGACGAGGTCGTCCAGATGATCGATCAGCAGTTTTTTGCTAGCGATCGAAGCGGGCAGGGCGCCGATCACCAGATTTTTCCCTTTGACGGCGTCGCTGGCGATCAGCCGGGCAAATGACAGGTCGTCGCTGACTGTCGGGACTTCGGCGCGGGCTGGTAGCGGGGCAAGTTCGGCGAAATGCGCGGTGGCGTCTGTGCTGAGCTTTTCGACCTGCTTCAGGTAGGCGGTGCGTGTCGAGGCGAGTTCATCGACTACGCCGGCAATTATCAGGTAGGGACTGTTGGCTATATCGTCCTGCCCGCGCATGAGGATGTCCTCGCGGGTTTGCGGATTCATCACCGTTTCGATGCGTTGCCGGTATTTGCGCTCCACGCCATATACCTTGTAGGGGCCGGGTGTCTCCGGCACGGCTTGGTACTTGGGCGCGCCGCCGGCCATGCCGCTGCGTACCATCATCCCGTCGGCGTTGCGCACGGTCAGGATGCCGGTAGAAACAAGGTCGGGGGAATCCGGCTTGCTCCGATAGAGCAAATAACGCCCGAGTGCGTCAGGACTGTTCGCGGTAAAGAACAGCTGATTTCTGAAAACCACCACGCGCATGTCATCCCATTCCGGTTTGGGCGCCACTTGATCGATCACGGTCATGACACTCTGTTGTTCGCTGCTGGCACTGGCACTGGCGATGCTCTGACGCAAAGGCCGGCGCGCCGGCTTGAGCGAACGCAGCGCCGGACGCAGGTCGGTCAGCACCGCGCCGGCACTGTTGAACAAATAACCGAGCAAATGCTGGAAAGCTTCGCCGTGGTCACCCTGGCGGTACGCGTGCAGGGCGAGCATGGCGTCCTTGAACGCCAGGAGCAGACCGGTGCTCAAGCTCAGCAGCGGGAATGGCGCAGTGGCAATGGCGCTGATCCATTCGACACTGGTCCAGACCAGACTGGCAATCATCTCGGCCCGGTTGGTGGTGGTGGCGTTAACGTCGTCGATGCGCCGTTGCAGTTTCATGTCGTAAAGGGCCGTGCGCAGATCACTGACCGCCGCGACTGCGCGGGTCGAGTCGTAACGTGCAGGGCTGGGTGTGGTTTTATTGAGGTCTTTGGGCAGCCCTTTCCTGATGTTTTCAAGGTGCGTGCGAACCCGGGTCCGAGCGCTGACGCCGACGCGCAAGGTCAAATATTCGAGCATGCCGGACTGCTGTTGAAGCAGGTAATTGAACAACCGCGCTTCGCGAAAAGCGACGCCGTCGGGCGCCTCGGGGGTGTAAAGCAGGGCCGGGTTGTCGCCATGGCTGAACAGCCACGCATCGAGCACCCATTCGCCGTCGATCATCAACCGCTGGAGCGGATATTTCGTGCGCATCGACCCGGACGTCTCAGCCATACTGTCGATACTTTGCTCCAGCCATTGCAGATCATGGCTGGCGATATGGCCTTGCAGCTGGCATTCCAGCGCGGCGCTTTTCATCTGGCGCTGGGTAATGGCCAGGGTCGCGTTGCGTCTGAAGTCGTAACCTTCGCTCGTCGAACTTTGCAGTTCAGCCTTGACCTTGGTGATGTAGCGCTGGCCGATCCACACACCGGTAACCGAGCGCGCGACATTCTGTGCACTCAGGTTGCTGATATCGATACCCTGCGGCCCTCTGAAGCGCGCCGAGCGGGAAAATTTCTCATCGAGAAAACCGATGCCGTCGGCGTAGCCGTCGCGATAAAGCGCTGTGTAGGTCAAAGGTTTTGGCGTCCACGAGCGCACGAGGGAGGTCGGCGAGTAAGCCCACACGGTATCCGGATCGACATCGTTGGTGGTGCGCCTGAGCAAGCGGTTCAAGCTGATTTTTGCTTGTTCGTGCACATAGTCATCAAAGACCGCAAAGCGACTGCCCGACAAGGCGTGGCTGTTGAACGCACGCAAGGCGCCTTCGGCGTCTTCGCTCAGGGTCGTCAGCTTCCTGCGGTTGGCGGCAGTGGTGGCGCGATACCACAGCGGTGTACAGAAATCGTAGTCGTCTATCCGTTTGGCCAGCAAAAGTTCAGCCATCGTACGCAGGCAATCGGCATGACTGTCGGTGTAATCGAACGTGACCTTTTGATGCTCCAGCGCCTCAGGCTTGAAGCTCAGCCCAGCCAACACGTGGCGCAGCTTCGCGCGAAAGCGCATGGGCGCGCGGCTGATCAGGTAGCCGGCCATGCTCTCGGCGACATCACTGTGCCTGGCCCAGCCGAGCAGGTGGGTCTGGCATTCGCGCTCACTGTCGAAGGCCTGGAATTGTTGCGCTCGCGGCGCCTGTGGCGTGCACAGCAACAGCCGTTTGAGCGCACCGCCGTCATCGTTCTGGCGCAGTACCCACAAGTCCTGCAACTGGGCGCCGTGCAGCGACAGGGTGGCGGCGCGCAGGCGCGGATCGCTGCCGTCGCGCAGACGCTGAATCAGTTGCAGATCACTGTCGAGCAGGTGCCCTTGCAGCACCGCCGTGTGAGCGAGGGCGACGATACGTTGATCGAGCATCTGCCTGATGGCGGGTTTGATCGCGGGCTTGGTCTGTAGCGCTTTTTGCAAATGATTGAAGTCAATTCGAGGCTGTAGCTCCACGGCTTGCTTGATCAGCCATGCCGGCGTCACGTCAACGTAGGCTGGCGGCAAAGGCGCGTCATCGTAGGTGAGGGTGGTGTGCTTCAAAAACGCCGAACCCGGTAACTCATCGCCGGTGTGCGGGCCGCGCAAGGACAGCTCGAGCAGACTGGATTGATGCACATAAACGCCGTAGCCCGGCACTCGACGATCGGTCGAAAGGTTTAACTTTTCCGGCTCTAGATCGTCGATTTCCAGGTCTTCGCTCAAGCGTTCCAGCCATTGCTGGCGGGCCAGTGCCGTCAGGCTGAAGACCGGCTCCATCAGGTCGAGCAGGTGTTGCCGCGCCTGCTGGTAATTGCCTAGATGCTGCGCCAGCGCGTCTTTTTGCGCGGTGCTGGCGCTTCGAAACCAGTCCGGCGCGCTATAGCGCAGGTGGCGTTCGAACAAGGTTTGCGCGCGTAATGCCAGACGCGGCGTGATATCCGGCAGGGCGGCAGCAATTGCGCGCTCCAGCGCTGTAAGCAATGGCTTGGGGTCTTGCTGCGGGTTATCGGCGAAGCTCAAGGCGCGCTCGATATCCTGCGTGCGTTTTTCGATCAGCGCGTCGTAGGTGTGTTCGAACAAGGGTGTGCTGTCGATCGGCGCGAGCAGCAGCGGCCAGATCCCTGCTGCGCCCACGGCGTGAAAGCGTGTCGGCAGCATGGACATGAACGCCTCGCGACCGCTGGCCCGGTTCAGCGATGTACGCAGGTGACTGTCGAGATCAGCCAGGGAGTTGAAGAACTCGATGCCTCTTGCGGGGGTGAACAGCAGGGCGAACCCCATGCTCTGGTCGGTCTGCAAGTCCTTGACTCGGCGAGTGTTCTTTTCCGTGACAACAAAGGCGCCGGCCAGCTCAACGGTGGTGTCTTGATAGTTGAACTGCAGCGCGTACATGGCCGGACGCAGCATCGGGGCCAAATCGAGCTTTTGCAGCAGTTCACCGGCTTGCGGGTGCAACAGGCGGTCGGTGACAGCCTGCCTGGCTTCGTGGCCGATGGCGGTGAAGCCGGCGTCATGTTTAAGAAAGGTTTTAGCTGGCTTGTCGTCGATCCGGTCGCTCTGATCCATGTTGATCAGTTGGGTGGCCAGTCTGACTTTCAGCGTGGCGATCAGCTGTTTGCCTGCATCGCTTTGCAGATCGCTGTTATCCAACGCCTGATACAGCGCGCGGCTGCGTTGCAGGTAGCTTGTTCGGTAGGTGTTCAATTGCTGGTCGAGGCGTTTCAGAAAGGCCTGTTCGGTGGTCGGTGGCTGCTCGGGAAGCAATGGGGTTGGTGTATCAAACAGGTGATGGCCGATCGCGTTGAGATCGTTTTTGATCTCTTCGGACGTGGGAGCTGTGGCGGGGTTCATGGGCGCTTTTTCATGCTGAGGGTGAGCGGGCAGCATGGCGAGCGGCAGTGGGGGACGGGTGGTATCTATGTATGGGGGGAGTGATTTTTCGATGTGTTCGATTTCGTCACCCCCCAGACCTGCTCGCGAAAGCACTGTGTCAGTCACTCAAACGGCTGAATGGGCTGACGCCTTCGCGAGCAGGCTCGCTCCCACAGGGGGTTAGCTGTGTGTTGGAGATTGCGGGATTTCGTGGTTATCCAGCACGCGGTTTACGGCCAGTTCGGCGAGCATGATGATCTGCTGAATCGCCAGAATCGTCCGTCGTTGCGGCAGGTCGATGTAGGCGGCGATGTCGCTTGTCATCAGGCTGGCCTGGGCTAGGGATTCGCAGGCGTGGACCAGCAGGCTTTCGCTGTCCTGTTCGGGGGCGACCTGGAACATGGTGCTGGGTTTGTGGAAACGCAGGGTCAAGGCGTTGGGTTTGAGGTAGTGGTCGAGGGCGCGTTCGGCGGCTTCGTGGAATTTCTTGGAATCGGGGGATTCGTAGGGCGAGGTGTCGTTGGTTTCGGGGGGATTGGGTGTTGGCTTTTTCATGGTGAATACTCAGTTGGTGAAAGTGGAGCTGCCTTCGATTGCCGCGACGCAATCTGAGGTGGCAGCTGTACGCGGGTTCGCGGACCGATAACTGAGAAATCGGCATACCCCCAACGAAGGTATCCCGCGCACAGCCGCCATGACACAAACAACGGGCACCGAGGTGCCTTCAGGTTGGCGATTATGCATCAGTTATCGGGCCGCGACGCCCCATCGCTGAATTTGCAGCGACCCCCAGAGCCTATCCAGCCGATTTCCGAGACACAACCGACGCGACTTGTCGGAAAACTCCGCGCCACTTTCAACGTCTGTAGGACCAGCACATTTCCCACAGACAAACACTTTTCAACCTGTGGGAGCTAGCCTGCTAGCGATGGGGCCCTGTCAGTAAACACAGATGTTGAATGCCAGACCGCACTCGCTCGCATAGCTCGCTCGTAAAGGAAATTCGCCATTTTTAGCAGATTATTTAGTACCCAACCGCGCCGGCATCATCACCCACCGGATCGTTTGTTCAAATACGCCGTAGTGCAATTATTTTCCCATGTTCGCTGGATTGTAGTAGTTACACGCAACGATTTCAGAAACCTCATAGGTAGTTGATGTGTATGGTCCATTTGCGTCGCAAATCTCACGGGTTTTATTAAATAGCTCCCCTGGTGCATAGGCTCGCCAGTACATTTTCTTCTTCGAATTTGCTGCGCAACTGTATTCGCTAGGTGTAACTCCGATAGCCTCTAGCTGTCTCAGCGCTGTATTGCAATTTGTTTCCTTTACTATAAGTACTTCGGCTTTAACAAGCGTTGAAGCGCCCAACGCTAAGATGGCTAACAAGAGCGCAGCGCGCCTGTTTTCTGGATTGCTCATGGGGGGATTCCTTGAATATTTATGGGAACTCCTGAACTCCCGGAACCAAGCATCAGGAGGTGCGCAGCTACTCGCCTGGCGAGAGGTGCTATTCACACGACTGCATGGTTATCTTTTTTTACTATGGGGGGTACTGTCATAGTTGACAGGTTTTTAGTTTGTTTTTACCGAATATTTATCGGGCTAATGCCATTTGGTTTTGGAGGCTGAGGTGAATCTACCGGGGTCGCTCTTTACAAAGTCGTTAATACTCCGCATCGGATTAATCTTTATCTCGAATGCGTATTGAATACCTGTCAACTCTGACAGTTGACGGTTTCTGCAATGTTAAACGACATTGGCAGGGCGATTTCTCCCGCTAGGGAAGTACGCACAAAATCAAGGAGATAAGTCATGAGTTACCCTATTACGACGAACTACCGAGGCTGGACCATTCTGGAACATGATCCTGCCAACTCAGGCGACCGTTTCCAGATTGTCTACTCCGGTGGGCAATCTGGCGGTCTGTTTAAATCGTTGGCGGATGTACAACAGTCAATCGATTTTCAAATAGCTAACAGCAAAGGCAAAAGAGGATAGGCTTCATTGATGCCACACGCTTTGCCGTGGATGGAGCATTTTGGGCGCTCCTCTATGTAAAAAGGCGCCACCCTTCACAGGGGGGCGCCTTTGTTCTACCGCCGCTAAAACTTATTCCGGCAGTTTGTACGCAATCACGTAGTCACCCATCTTGGTGCCCAGCGAACCGTGACCGCCGACAACCAGCAGCACGTATTGCTTGCCGTCCTTACCGGTGTAGGTCATCGGCGTCGCTTGGCCGCCAGCCGGCAGACGCGATTTCCACAGCTCTTTACCGCTGTTCACGTCGTACGCGCGCAGGTACTGGTCGAGGGTGCCGCTGAGGAAGCCGACGCCGCCAGCCGTGACCATCGAGCCGCCCATGCTTGGCACGCCGAGGGTGAAGCCGATCGGGATTGGCGAGCTGTCGCGGCTGGTGCCGTTTTTGCGTTTCCACACGACTTTGCTGGTGGTCAGGTCGATACCGGCGACGTAGCCCCAGGCCGGGGCCTGGCACGGTACGCCGAATGGCGACATGAACGGGTGCATGATCACCGCGTATGGCGCGCCGGTGTTCGGTTGCACGCCAGCGGTTTCGCTTTCGCGTTTGCTGCCGGCGGCGACTTGCTCGCGTGGCACCATTTTCGAAACGAAAGCCATGTAGTTCGGGCTGGTGAACAGGATCTGACGAACCGGGTCGACCGAAACGCCGCCCCAGTTGAACACGCCGACGTTACCCGGGTAGATCAGGCTGCCCTGTTCCGACGGCGGGGTGTACTGGCCTTCGTAACGCAGTTCTTTGAACTGGATGCGGCACAGCATCTGGTCGAACGGACTCGCGCCCCACATGGCTTTTTCGGTCAGTTCCGGGGCCAGCAGGTTGAGGTCCGAACGGGCCTGGGTCGGTGCGGTGTGGTCGCCTTTGACGGCGCCTTGCGGGACCGGGATTTCCTTGATCGGAATGATCGGCGTGCCGTCACGACGGTCGAGGACGTACAGGCTGCCCTGTTTGGTCGGGGCGATCAGCGCCGGTTTCACGCCGTCGGCGGTTTTCATGTCGAGCAGGGTTGGCTGGCTGCCAACGTCCATGTCCCACAGGTCGTGGTGAGTGAACTGGTAGTTCCAGCGCACTTTACCGGTGGCCAGGTCCAGAGCAACTACACCGGCGCTGAATTTCTCGGCGCCCGGGGTGCGGTCAGCGCCCCACTGGTCTGGGGTCTGGTTGCCCAGTGGCAGGTAAACCATGCCGAGTTTTTCGTCGACACTGGCCAGCGACCACATGTTCGCCGAGTTGCGGCTGTAGGTTTCGCCCGGTGCCAAAGGCTCGGTGGCGTCTGGCTTGTCGCTGTCCCAGTTCCATACGAGGTGGCCGTCGCGCACGTCGAAAGCGCGGATCACGCCCGATGGCTCGTTGGTCGATTCGTTGTCGGTGACGTGACCGCCCATGATCACCAGATCACGGGTAATCGCCGCTGGCGAGGTGGAGTAGTAGCCACCAGCGGTGAACGGGCCGATGCCTTGGGTCAGGTCAACCACGCCTTTGTTGCCGAAGCCTTCGCAGATCTTGCCGGTGTCGGCGTTCAGGGCGATCAGGCGAGCATCAGCGGTTGGCAGGTACAGACGACGCGGGCAGGCCTGAGCAACGGCTTTGCCGGCTTCGGAAATCACCGCCGAGGCAGCGTTTTCAGTTTTCGCGTAAGCGGCTTCGTCGTAGTACGACACGCCACGGCAAGTCATGTGGGCGAAGCCTTTGAAGCCGACCGGGCTCTTGATCTGTGGGTCGAAGCGCCACAATTCTTTACCGGTGTCCGGGTCCAGGGCCAACACTTTGCTGTGCGCGGTGCAGGCGTAGATCATGCCGTTGGCTTTCAGCGGGGTGTTTTCGTTGGTCAGCTCAACCGGGTCATCAGCGGTCGGCAGGTCGCCGGTCTGGATGCGCCAGGCTTCTTGCAGCTTGCCGACGTTGGCCGGGGTGATCTGCTTCAGCGGCGAGTAACGGTCACCGAACTCGGTGCGGCCATAGGCCTGCCAGTCGCCATCGGGCATGGCTGGCGCGGTGCTGGTGGTGTCCGCGGTGTCGCGGCCCAGTTCACCGAAGGTTTCACCCGGGTGGGTGAACAGGCTGGCCAGAGCGGTGACGCCGGCCAGCACCACGGCGACGGTCAGACCGCCAGTGCCCATCGGTGCCGGGCCGTCAAGCAGCAGCGGACGACGGAACCACGGCAGCAACATCACGAAGCCGAGGACGAACCACAGGGCCAGACGTGGCACCAGTTGCCACCAGTCCAGACCGACTTCCCACAGCGCCCAAACGGTGCTGGCAAACAAGACGATGGCGTACAGGCCCAGCGCCGCGCGACGGCGCATCAGCAGCAGGATGCCGCTCAGCGCAATGCCGATACCGGCCAGCAGGTAGTACAGCGAGCCGCCGAGCATGCTCAGCTTGACCCCACCGGCCAACATGGCCAGGCCCATCAGTAGAAGCAGAATGCCGAGCAGGCTCGGTAGCAAACGGCCCCGACTCGAAGCACTTTCGGTGCTCATAGTGTGATTCTCCGTGACGTTTTATGTAGTCCCGCGCTGTAGTCACTTTAGATGACGATTTGGCACAGGCATGGTTCAGATAAAAACTTGTCTAGCTAACGAAATTTATCTGTAGGAGTGAGCCTGCTCGCGATGGCGGTGTGTCAGGCAATATCTGTGGTGGCTGACTTACCGCTATCGCGAGCAGGCTCACTCCTACATTTGATCCGTGGTGTGCTTTAGAACGAGGACTGGATCTTGATCCCGCCGATCAGGGCGTCGTCGACGTTGTTCACGCCACCGGGGTGGCGGATGTATTGCAGGTTCGGGCGTACGGTCAGCCAGTTGGTCACGTGCACGCCGTAATACAGCTCGGCGCTGTATTCGGTGTCTTGCGGCGGCAGGAACGACGGATCGTCATAGTCGTAAACGGCGTTGGCGCGGTTACTGGCTTCGGCGTTTTTGCGGAAGGCCGGGTTGACGTGCACGCGGGCGAGGGCGAAACCGATGTCATCCTTGGCGCGCGCGTCGAACGGGCCTTTGTAGGTGATACCGGCCTGCACGTAGTTGTCGATCGCGTTGGTTTTCTTGTCGTGCATGGTGCCGTTGGCGAACACGCTGAGGCCGCGCGAGTTATCGCTGGCGATGCTGGTGATCTGCTGCTGAACACCCAGCCACACGCCGTGTTTGCTCGACGCGCTGCGATAGGCTTCGCCACTGAGAGCCGCCGGTTGGCCGTGGCTGTCTTTATAGACGTCGCTGGCCTTCGCATTGCTGTAGTAATAACCAGCGCGGTATTCGCCCGCCAGGCCGTTGAGCTTCGGCGTCCACACCAGTTCGATCGGCAAGATCGCGCCCTGCGTGCCGCTACCGCTGAGTTTGAAGCCATTGCCGCGATCGAGGTTCGACGGGTTCTGCTCGTAGGCGCCGACCTGTGCATACAGCTCCGGGGTCAGGTGATATTTGACGCGCAGCGCCCATTGGCTGACCGGCCAGTTGTACCAGATGCCGCCGACCCAGTTGCCGACCTGCGAACCGCAGAACGCGAGGTTCTGGAAGTCGCACGGGAAGCTGTTGAAGTCTTCGCCTTCGCCGAAGCGTCCGACCTTGATGTCGAGTTTCTGATCGAAGAATTTCTGCTGGTACCACATCTGCGTCAGGCGCGTGGTCTGGCCACGGCCCCAGACTTCCTGGGCCGAGGTGAAGCCGCCAACGCGCGGATCGTTGATGCGGTCGTTGCTGATGTTGTTGCCGCTGCGTTTGGTGATGGTCAGTTGAAACTCGGCGTCTTCCCAGCCGAGGATCTTTTGCAGGTCGAGGTGCGTGCCCAAGCCGAACTGATCGCTGTAACGCGCGGTGCGGTCGTGATCGTAGCCACCGTGCAGGTTGCTGCCCATTTCGCCGGTGTAATCGAGCTTGAAGTCGTAGCCTTTTTCCGAGAGTTCGGTGCGCGTGCCGTTCCAGTCACCGAGCATGTACGGTGATTCACTGTCGAACGCGGGCGCCGCTTGGACGCTGGTGGCGAGGCCGAGAGCGGTGCAGCCGCCAATCAGGCGCAGGGTTGAGATAGCGCTGTCTCGGGAGAAGGAAAAATCGGGCATGGCTAAGTCTTTTTTTGGTGTTGTCGGGGTGCGGGCTGAGTGCTTCAATAAGTCGCAGGCAGTGAAGCGATTCAGCGGAAGGGCGGCAGGATAATGATCTGTTACAAAAAGACAAAGGCCTTTTGTGAACATGCAGCGTTTCGGATTCGGTAACAGTGCGGCAAACGGGCGCATTGTCGGCCGGTTCGCGGCCTGCGATCTTTTCAGGTTGGCCTACATTTGAAGGTAGGCCTTCCACCCGGACACCCCCTCGGCTAAGGTGCGCGGCTTCTGCATTTTCACTTCGCCCAAAGGCCTGGCATGAACGAACAAACCCCCGATCCGCTGCACGGCGTCACCCTCGAACAGATCCTCAATGCCTTGGTGAGCCATTACGAATGGTCGGGGCTGGCTGAGCGCATTGATATCCGCTGCTTCAAGAGCGATCCGAGCATCAAGTCGAGCCTGACGTTCCTGCGTAAAACCCCGTGGGCGCGGGAGAAGGTCGAGCGTTTATACGTGAAGTTGATGCGCACCAAGCGACCGCTCTGACATGGACGCCGGTTGTTGGCGTCGTCGCCTGATCACCTGCGCAGCCATACTGGGCTGGGCGGGGTTGGGCATTCAGCTTTACCTGATTTTTTTCGCGCGCTTGAGCGTCGGCGCCAGCCTGTTGGGCGGGCTGGTGAGCTTTTTCAGTTACTTCACGATTTTGACCAATACGCTAGTGGCGACGGTGCTGACCTGTGCCGTGACCGCTCGCGAATCAGCTCCACGCCGCTGGTTTTTACAGCCGTGGGTCAGCAGCGGGATTACCGTGAGCATTGCTGTGGTCGGGCTGGCCTACAGCATTTTGCTGCGGCATTTGTGGCACCCGGAAGGTTGGCAATTTATTGCCGATGAACTGCTGCACGACGTGATGCCGTTGCTGTTTCTGGGTTATTGGTGGTTGTGCGTGCCCAAGGGCACCTTGCGCTGGTGGCATCTGCCGGTGTGGCTGATTTATCCGCTGGTGTATTTCATTTACGCCTTGCTGCGCGGGCATTTGCTTGGCGCGTATGCGTATCCGTTCATTGATGTGGCGGTGTTGGGTTATCCACAGGTGCTGGTCAATGCCGGGGGGATATTGCTGGGGTTTGTGGGGATTGGCTTGGTGGTCATCGGCCTCGACCGCTGGCAAGCCGTACGAAGTTAAAGCACCTGTAGGAGTGAGCCTGCTCGCGATGGCGGTGGAACAGTTGCAAATTTATTGACTGACACTCCGCTATCGCGAGCAGGCTCACTCCTACAAGGGATATCACTCTTCTTCGGATCCCTCGGCGCGCCAGTAGCCGACGGCTTTGATGAGTTGCTCATCCAGCCCATGCTCATCGATCAGCACCCGGCGAATCTGCCGTGAAACTTTCGTTTCGGTCGCGACCCACGCATACAGATTGCCCGTGGGCACCTGCAATTGCTTCACCGTCGCCAGCAGGTTGTCCTTGCTCCCTTCGCGCAACACCCAGATCACATTGACCTGCGCCGCGCTCTCCAGCACTTGCTGTTCGGCGCCGTTCTCCACTTCTATCACCACCAGCGCCTTGCGATTGGCCGCGAGGCCTTCGAGGCGGCGGGCGATGGCGGGCAGGGCGGTTTCGTCGCCGATCAGCAGGTAGCTGTCGAAAATGTCCGGGACGATCATCGAGCCGCGCGGGCCGCCGATGTGCAGGAATTGTCCTGGCTTGGCTTGCTCAGCCCAGGTCGACGCAGGACCGTCACCGTGCAGGACGAAATCGATGTCCAGTTCCAGGGCATCAAGGTCGTAACGACGCGGGGTGTAGTCGCGCATTTCCGGTTTCGGCCCATCGTCCTTGCCGGCGCCGAGCACCATGGTTTCGAGGGCTGCAGCCTGTTCGGCATTCTGCGGGAACAACAGTTTGACGTGGTCGTCGGTGCCGAGGCTGATGAACCCGGCCAACTCCGGCCCGCCGAGGGTGATGCGGCGCATGCGCGGGGTAAGGTCGACCACGCGCAGGACTTCCAGTTTGCGGCGTTTGATTTCGTGCATCACGCGATGAATGGTTTGGCTATCGACTGCAGTCATTGGCTTTTCTCCGAAACAGGTTGCACGGCAGGGCCGTCGACGATGGCTTTGGCGGTGTCGTTGAGCAGGTCACGCACGCGCAGGATTTCTGCCTCGCTCCAACGGCCGTGATGCATCTGCAAGGCGTGGCGCAGGTTATGCACAGCCTCATGGATTTCCGGCGGACGATCATGGCCGCGCAGTGAGCGTTTGCTCACATCGATACGCATGCGCACGCCATCCAGCGCCACGGCTTGTTCGCTTAAAGACAAACGACCGGCGTCGGTGACGCTGTAACGTTTCTTGCCGCCCTCGGCGTCGCCGGTGATCAGCTCGCTTTCTTCGAGAAAGGTCAGGGTCGGGTAGATCACGCCCGGGCTTGGGCTGTAGGCGCCGTCGAACATGCCCTCGATCTGGCGGATCAGGTCGTAGCCGTGGCACGGCTGCTCGGCGACCAGCGCCAGCAGCAGCAATTTCAGGTCACCGGGGGCAAACACCCGTGGGCCACGGCCGCCGCGCTCGCGTCCAGGGCGTTTTTCGAAGCCGTCACGGCCGTCGCCGTGTTCGCGGTGGGGGGAATGATGGTCTCTCATTTTGTCTTCTCTCGTCGTGTTTAGATACAACTTAAGATATATCTTAATGAGCTTGCAAGACGTTTTTTCCCGAGAAAGGGCCTCGGCTGACGAGCGGCAAAAGCGCTTCAGGCGCAAGCAGCGAATTTCGCCCGGTTGTCGGAAACGATAACTTGAAAGTTAAAGTCATCGCTCTATTCGCTGTAGAGTATATGTTCTAAATAGCAATAAGTTGCCGTACTGGAAGGGCAAAGTTGCTGTATGGTTTTTTAGCTGAAACTGTCTGTAGGGTGGAACTTACAGTCACTGTTTCGAATGGCTGTTTTTTGTTCTTTTTTCTTGCGGGTCATAGGGTTGATTAACTACGAGGTTGTCGGAAGTTGCCTGCTTACATTCCAGAGACAACAGCCGATGATGCCCCGGCATTGAAAGTTCAAGTTGATCTGACGCAACTCGGGCAGAGATTCGGGCACTCAACTTCTTGAACTTTTAATGCTCATCCCCCTATCAAGAAAACAGGTACATAACGATGTTCAAGAAACTCGCAATCGCCGCTCCACTGGCTCTTCTGGCACTGGGTTCCACTGGCGCATTCGCCGCTGGTGAAGCGTCGCACTCGATCAGCCTTGTCGCGCATGTGCCGACCAACGGTTTCTATGTCGTGCCGACCGATCCGGATCTGGTCAACAAGGATCAGGACATGAGCTATCAGCCGACCACTGGCAAGATGCGCGACGTCAACGGCTTCTTCGATGTGCGCAACAACAACGGTTCGGTACACGCCAGCCTTGAGAGTCAGCCGAAACTGGTGGCCGGCAACACTTCCATCGACCTGCAAGTCCTGCTCAACAACAAGGAACTGACCCTGACCCCGCAAATGGTCGTGGGTGAATCCGAGTCGGACGTCAACTATCGCGCCCCGCTGAAAATCAGCGCCCGTGGCAGCAACTTCCAGCCGGGTGATTACACCGGTTCCGTGGCGATGATTTTTGATGCAGTGCCACCGGTCAACTGATCGCGTGAACACGCATTAAGCGCCCGACCCTACAGCGGCGTTAACCGACGGGGCAGGCACAAGTGTTTGCCCCGTCGGACTTCCATTGTTTGTAATCAGAGTACGAGTTCATGTTCCCGATGACACCCATCGCGGCTGCGCTTGCGCTGTTGTTTTGTGCCAGCGCAGCCGTGGCTTCCAGCAACGCCGGTACGACACCTCGCAGTCTGTTGGCGCAGGCCAAAGGTTTGCCGGCGGATTTCGAGGAGCATTTCTTTGATGTGCCTCTGGCGGTGCGGGTCGAAGTCGACCAACAACCGCTGGGCGAGGCCATGGTGGTGTTGTCCCGCGATGATCGCATCACCCTGCTCGAATTCACCGACACCAGCGAAAACCGTTTCGGCCCTGCCGAACGGGAAAAGTGGGCGAGCTTTCTCAAACCCGGCGTGCCCTTGGGGGCGTGCAGCGGTTCGTGCCCGGATCAGTTTCTGGCGGTGCACTACAACCTGGAAAACTCGCTGGTATCGATCGCCACCGAAAACGCTGAGCGCGATGTGGCCGCCAAGCGCTACTACGAGCAGCCCGAAGGCGGCAGCAGTGGTTTGATGGTGCGTAACCAGCTCAATCTCAATGGCGGTCAGGATCAGGATCTTGGTGGGCGCTTCGGTCTTGAAGCCAGCTCAAGCCTGGGCAACTGGAGCCAGACGCTCAACCTGCAAATGGCCCGTCTCGGTGGCCCGGACGACAAGCTTTATCACGCAATCCACGAGTTACACACCCAGCGCGAACTGCAAGGCAGTTTTTTCCGTCTGGGCTATTTCACCCCTAATTCCGAAGGGCTGACCCGCCAGCCGCGCACGTTCGGCACCAGCCCCGACACCGCCGTCGGCGTCATGTATGGCAGCTCCGACAGTCTGGCCATCAACAGTCCGATGCCCAGCGTTTATCCGATCTATGTCACCGCCAACCGCCAGGGTTCGGTGGAAATCTGGCGCGATGGGCTGCTGATCAACACGCAATCAGTGCCCGCCGGTTTGCAGACCCTCGATACCCGGCCATTGCCCGGTGGCATCTACGAAGTGGAAGTGCGCCTGATCGAAGACGGCCAGATCACTTCCACCACCCAGGAGTTGGTGTACAAGCCCAACAACTGGCGCAACCTCGACGAGCGCTGGCGCTACAACCTGTTCGCCGGCGAAGAAAAGAAGTTGCTGAGCAACTGGGACACCCAGTCCAGCGGAAGCCCCACGGCCGGCGCCTCGGTGAACTATCTGCTGCATCCTCGGGTGATTCTCGGTCTGTCGGCGCGGCAGATTCGTGAAAAGCTGCAGTACGGCACCTCGGTCGACTGGACCCTGGCCAATCACATCAGCCTCTATGCCAACGTCTATAAAACCGAGGACTACGGCACCGGTCTCGACCTGCAAAGCCTCTATAACTACGGCTCGGGCAGCGTGGTGGTCAGCCACACCCGCAGTTGGCTCGACACCACGTACACCTACGACACCTTGCCCGACGGCACCCGCGTTCGCCCGCGCAATGTATTTGTCGGCCAGACCAGCAACTCCTCGCTGGCGCTCAACCATCGGCTCACCAGCAAAAGTTCGGTCAATGCGCGGATTGCCCACAGCGAAGGCAACGTCGAAGGCATGGGCGTGGACCTGGGCTGGACCCAGCGCACCGAGCTGTTTGGCAGCGATGCCAGTTGGCGCCTGTCGCTGTTCGATCGGCCGGGCAGCTACAGCAGTGGCGATGCGCGCAATCGCGGGGTCGACCTGAGCGTCAACCTCGCACTCGGCGCCCCGGGTCAGCAGATCACCGGCAGCATCGGCTCACGTACGGCCCGCGACGGCGCGCGTGACAACAATGCCTCGCTCGGCTGGCGCAAGGATTTCAAGGATCACGTGCTGCAAAGCGTGTCAGTCACCGCACTCACCGACACCTATGGCCTGGGCATGTCCAGCCTGACCAATTTCCGCACCGATGCGGTCAATGGCGATGCGTTTGTCCAGCGTTCGTCCTACAACGGCAATTTCACCGGCGGCCTCAACGTCGACAGCACGCTGGTGGTCGGCGGCCAGCAAATGCTCATGACCAGCCAGAGCGAGGTGCGCGGCGCCGGGTTGATCGTCGACGTTGAGTCGGACATCGAGGACATCGTCCTGCGGGCCGACGATTACAGCGGCGGCGGGGCGGCCTTGAAACCGGGGCGCAATTTCATCCCGATCACGGCGTATCAGAACAGCTCGGTGAGCTTCGACTTCGAAGGCAACAACGTACCGGCGGCCACCATCGAGCCGGCGCGCAGCCGTTATCACCTGAACAAGGGCGGCGTGGAGTATCGCAAGGTGCGCGTGATGAAAACCCTGACCGTGCTCGGCCGGCTGATTGACGAGCAAGGACGACCGCTCAAGGGCCATCACGTGATCAACCACGCCAGCCGAGGCGTGACCGAAGTCGACGGCTTCTTCTCGATGGAAATGAATGCCGGCTCACCGACTCTGGAAGTGCGTCAGGGCAATCAGTTGCTCTGTCAGTTCCGCCTCGATGCCGACAGCCACCGCAGCGAAAACAATGTGTTGATGATCGGCGACCTGCGATGCACGCCGGACACGCTGGCCGACGTGACGACCACAGAACAGAAGGCGGGTTGAAGGGATGAAATTATTAGCAGGAAGCTTGGGATTGGCGCTGACGCTGGCTGTTGCCACGGCGCAGGCGGCCAGTCATGAAATTCGCGCGATGTTCCAGCCGGATCCTTCGCAGCCGAACAAGAACGTGTTCGTCAACAAGACCCCGAACAGCGGGTACTGCGCCACTTTTCCGAATCAGTGTGTAGAAAACGGCATGTTCAGCATTCAATTGCCGGTTCGTTTCAGTGCCAATCATATTGGCGCCAATTGGGGCGTCGGGATCAAAGCACCTGCCAATTGGCGGCGACTGACGGTGACAAACACGGAAACGCAGGAGACGGAAACCGTTGAAGTGCGTATTAGCGGTATCGGTTCTAAATATGTGCTGACTCGCCCGGCACACGAACTGGTCGGCGTGGATGACGAACTGCTGGGCCACCAGCGACTCTGGGAAAGCAGCAGTTGGGTCTACGCCGCTGCGCCCTGCCGGTACAGCGGCGTCGGTGTGCCCTATCCTGCCAGCTACCGGTTTTTCTGGAAAACTCCTGAGGAGGCGCACTGCGTCAAGAAGTCTACGGCGGTCATCGGGCCGATGTACTTCGACACCCTCGACTTTGCTTATGAACTGCGCACGCCCAATCCGCTGAGCATGTCGTCGGGGCTGTATACCGGCTCAATGACCTACAGCCTTGGCAGCGGTGGCGATTTCAGTATGGGCGCCGATTTTCAACCGGACGACGACAGCCTGACCCTGGACTTCGTGCTCGACGTGCAGCACACCCTCAAGATCGATCTGCCACCGGGTGGCAATCAGGTGTCACTGGAACCCGAAGGCGGGTGGGCCGGCTGGATCGACAGCGGGCGCAAGCCGAAAAGAATCTTCCGCGATCAACCGTTTTTCATTTCGGCTTCATCACGGTTCAAAGTGATGCTGCTGTGCAACTCGCAGGGAGGCAACGCTTGCAGCCTTGGCAGCCCGAAAGGCGATACCGCCGAGGTTGAAGTTTTCATGACTCTGCCAGCAGGCATCACCCATTCCGGCGGCAACACCGCCACCCGACTGCCCTTGAGGTTCAACAATTGGATCGGGCCTTTCCAGCCTGGGCTGTATATCGATCGCAAGCCGGGCACGTTGCATTTCGACATGACCCCGTTCGCGATCAATTTCCTGCTTCAACCCGGCAAGAACGACCGGCTGCGCGGCAACATCACCATTATCTGGGACTCGGAAGCGTGACTGCTCCCGCCGGGCCATTTTCACTATTCAGGAGTTGAAGACGATGAACCGTGGTTTTCTGCTGAGCCTGCTCAGCGTGTTTTGCCTGACAGCGCAGGCTGGACCGCAGATCAATGTCGGCACTGTGTACGACTATCTCGATGCCGACAAAAGTACCTACCTCAAACGGGTATTCAACAGCGGTGACGCCACCGCGTTCGTCAAGATCAATGTGCTGGAAATCGTTTACGGCGCCGATGGCACCCCACAGGAAATTGCCGTCGAAAATGCCGCCGACGGTGCCTCGCGCAATGGCCTGATGGCCAGTCCGGCGCGATTGATCGTGCCGGCCCAAGGCATGCAGGGCACGCGGCTGTTGTACATGGGCGCGCGTGATCGCGAGCGCTATTTCCGTGTGCGTTTCGTTCCGGTGGTGCCGGAACAGGAAGACGATTTTGTCGTCAGCAGCGAAGAGCGCGACGACTACAAGAAGTCCCTCACGGCGGGCGTCAACGTCATGACCGGTTTCGGCACGATCTTCTTTGTGCGGCCCAAGGATGCCCGCTTCGCCACGGTCGTCAACGACACCGACAGCCGTTACGAACTGCGCAACGACGGCAACACCGTGATCATCGTCGACGAGTTCAAAAGCTGTTCGCTGACCAAGGAAGCCGACTGCGGCGCCACCACCAAACACCATGTGCTGGCCGGCAAAACCTTTGCCTTCGATAAAGAGAAAGGTCGCGAATACCGCTTCTTCCTGATCGAAGGCAGCGAGAAAAAAACCATGAAGATCGCCAGTCGCTAGGCAGTTTTTCCAATGACGCATCGGGTAACCCACATGATCAAGCAAACCATCGCCGGCGCGCTGTTGGCCGCCACCGCGCTGACTGGCGCGGGGGCGTGGGCCGCGCGCGAAGAACATACCTTCGAAGTGTCCCTGACCATTCCCAGTCGCCCGTTCTACATCATTCCGGTCGAGCCGGACTGGATTCATCGCCCGCAACGTCTGGCTTGGGATTACCCGCGCGCCAGGCTCGGCGGCCTTGAGAAAAATTTCGATGTGCGCCATGACAGCAGCGCGATCGAGGCACGCCTGGGGGTCGAGCCGTTCCTGGAAAACGGCCGCCCCGGCGAAATCATCGAGCTGCAGGTCACCTTCAATGGCGTCGAATTGAGCTCGCACATCATCCCTCGCCAAGTGCTCTCGCAGGAGGAAGCCGCCACCGGCAAACGCGTGGCGTTGAAAATCGAACCGATCGAACCCGTCGGCGGTTATCGCTCCGGGGATTACAACGGCAACGTGGTGTTGCTGTTCAACGCGCGGGCGCCGGATGCGCAATGAAAGCAACACAGATCAGGCTCATCAGAGGCAGGACGAATAATGAAAAGGTACATTTGGCTGGGGGTGCTGGCCGTGTTGAGCAGCCCGCAGGCGCAGGCGATCAATCAGGAAATCCGCGCCTTGTTTCAACCGGATTCTTCCAGGCCGGACAAGAATACGTTCGTCAACAAAACGCCGAACAGCGGTTATTGCGCGACCTATCCAGGTCAGTGTGAAAGTCACGGAATGTTCAGCATCGAATTGCCCGTACGGTTCCGCTCAACTCGCTATCTGGATCTCTTTGACTGGGCGGCGGTAAAAGCGCCCGCCAATTTGCGGCGTCTGACCGTGACAAACAGCCAGACGCAGGAAACGCAATCCCTGGAAATACGCATCACTGGCATGGGCTCCAAATATGTACTGAGTCATCCGGCGGTGCGGCTGGCTGGTGGCAACAATGCACTTGAAGGCCATTCCAGATTATGGGTCACGGGGAATTGGGTACAAGGCATACCGGCCCCTTGCTGGCACAGCGGCGTTGGTGCCTACGAGGCAGACAGCTGGCGGTTCTTCTGGAAAACCACACAGGAAGCCCACTGTTTCAAAGTGCCGGCCTACCATATTCCGTCGATGTACTTCGACAAGCTGGACATCACCTACGAGCTGCGCACCCCCAACCCACTGACGATGTCTACGGGCCGCTACACCGGTTCATTGACTTACAGTCTGGGACCAGGACGTGATTTCGACATGGGCAAACTGTTCCAGCCGGACGACAGCAGCCTGACCCTGGATTTCGTCCTGGATGTGCAGCACACCCTGAAGGTGGATATCCCACCCGGCGGCAATCACATCGCACTGGAGCCCCAAGGCGGCTGGCAGCGCTGGCTCGACAGTGGACGCAAGCCTGTGCGGCTTTTTCGTGATCAGATCTTCCATATCTCGGCGTCGTCGAAATTCACCATGAAGCTTGAGTGCGAGCACTCTTTGGGCTCAGGCTCGGGCTGCGCCATCATGGACCGTCAATCGGGTTTCGCCGGCCCGGTCGCCGTCAGCGTCAGTCTGCCCAATGGCCTGACCGACAGCGCCGGCCAACCGGTACGGCGCAAACTGTTGGGGCGTGAAACTTCCGGCACCTTCCAGCCCGAGCATTACATCGAGCGCAAGCCGGGCACCCTGCACTTCGAGATCGGCGAGCAGGACACCGACTGGCTGATCAAACATGCCACGGACAAACCCTATCGCGGCAATATCACGGTGATCTGGGATTCCGAAGTCGGTTAGACGCGGTGCCGCTCGGTCAGCCTTGCGGGTTGGCCGAGTGACGCCCCGTTGCCTTCAGAGCCCTGCGCTGATCATCGCTTCTAGGGTCAGGCGTCGTGACAGTTCTTTGCGTTCGTAGCCGATGTCATCGAGCAGTTTGTTGTAGCGCGCCTCGCTCATGACCTCGCCACTGAAGACATCGGCCTGGGGAATGCCCAGTTGTTTCGCCAGACCCTCCATTTTCCGTGCGAGCTGATTGAGCGGCGTTTGGGGCGTGGCATTGGCCCATTGCGCCTGGGCCTCGCGCAACTCATCAAGCAGCCCGGGCTTTTCCTCGAACAGACGGTCATTGGTTTCGTATTGCGTCGGATGGGTCTTGCGCAGGTGTTCCTCCCAGAAGTTATCGGGGGCCAGATCGATCATGGCACTGACCAGGCCGTCGCCTTTCTCCCGGTTCATGATCATGTCGTGGGCGCGGTCGATTTGTTTGGCCTTCACGCCAGAGCGCAGGTCATAAAGCATGCCCTGAGATTGCCAGGGCAGTTCCAGCTTTTCTGCCAGCCCGGTCTCGAACGCAAGATAGATTTCCACTTCATCGGGGGGGGGATTGCCGGGGTCGATCAGGTGTTGTTGCTCTTGCCGGCTGAATTCGGCCTTGGCTTCTTCACCGACATTTTTCAACCGGGCGGCGCTGCGTGCCAAGCCCACGAGTGTCTCGTCCAGTACTTTGCTGGAGGTTGGCGCAGCGTAGGCTTTTGACACCAGAACCTTGATGCCCAGCGAGTTGAACAGTTGCGCGCCAAGGTCCCCGCAATCATCCGGCGAGACGGCCTGCTTGAACAGTTTTTCACGCAGTTTCGTATCCAGTGACGCGGCTTCGATCATGTCCCAGACGCGCTGGGTCAGTTGTCGGCGTCCATCGCCGGTGAGGTAGTCCCGGCTCTCGCGCTGTTTGCGAATCACGCTGAAAAAGCCCTCGGAATCAGGCTCATCCATCAGGTCGTGCCAGGATTCTTCGCGATACTGCCTGAGTGCCTGCGACGGGCTGTAAATCTGCGCGTCGTTATCGAATTCCTGCCAATGACGAAGCTCGTCGGCGACATCCTTTGAATAAGCTGGCTCGATGGAAAAACCGGTGGATTTTCGGTAGTTGCCAAACCGCACCCGGTCTTCATTCGAAAGCCTCGCTGTATCGAAACGCGTGCGGCTGAGCACGAAGGCTTGATCGGAACCCGGTTTGACCTCGGGCAACGTTCTGATTGGCGTCGAACGCATATCGAGCATAAAACCGCGCGGCCTGTGTTTATCGACATTGCCGACTTTGAACAAGCCTTCGGGCCATGTCTCTATGCCGGTCTTGGCGAGGCTCAGCGAGCGCAAGCGGTACATGCCAGCGACATTGGGCGGTTCGTGCAATGGATTGCCATTGAGGTTGAGCGACTGGAGGCGGATCAGGCCACCCAGACGTTCGCTCGCTTCTGCCGTCATGCGGATGCGGTTGTCCGTCAGGTCCAGTTCCTCCAGATGACGCATTTGCCCGAGGCTGGCAGGAATATCGGTCAATCCGCATTGGCGAGCGCTCAACTGGCGTAATTTGGGAAAGCTGCCGAGCAGTTCATCGGCGTTGGTAGGCAGATGCCGGTTGTCCAGTCGTAGCGCGGTGATTTGATCGAGGTGTTGCTGCATGCCGGGTTGCTTGCGCAAATCGCGCCACCAGCGCAGTAGATCGCCGTTCACAAACTCCGAAGACAGATCCAGGGTGTAGCCCTGTCCGGGGAACGGGCCGCGTTCGCCAGGCATTTCGCTACGGCGTTCGAAGCACGCGATCAATTGGTCTCTGACGCGCTGTCCGCCGTTCAGCGTGAAATCCATATTGACGCCCGGCGCAAATTCTCCGGAAGGTTGCAACTCATCAGGGTAAGTGTGGCGCCAATTCTGTAGCGTTTCCTGAAAGTGCTGGCGTTCTTTCTCCAGACGCTCGATGCCTTCGGCGGGATCGCCATCAATGCGCAGCTTTTCGATGAATCGCTGCACTTCATTTGCGCGCATTCGCGGGTAGAGGTCACTGACGCGCTCCGCTGGAGTCGAGCCGCGTAGCCAACGCGGCCAGCCGCGCACCAGCGTTTCGGTTTCGATACTCGCCACCGCGCGAATCGGCGGCTCGGCCAGCACCGCTCGACGCTCGGCAGGCGCGGCTGATTGTTCCATGAGCCAGAGTTTGAGCGGGCGGCCCTGACCGCGTTGATAGCCCACACTCGACAACGTTTCGGCCGGCACGGCCTGCAGAATCGATTGGTAAAAATCGTCGGCGGCGTGCAGCGAACGGTTGTCGGCATTGAGCACTTCGTAGCGGCCATGTTCGTCGCGGATCAGCCGCCTGACGGTGGTCGCCTCTTCGGGGCCGACGCTGCAACGCAATGGCCCGTCATAGCTGCCATCGCGGACTTCGATACGCAGATCGGCAAAGGTGTCGGTCTGCACGCGCAAGGTGTTCAGCGCGAGCCGCTCGGTGTCGGCGGTCAGCCATTCGTCGCGGTAGAATCCGTCGTAGGCGCGCACGGCAGAGGCTTCGAAATTCAGTTCGCGGGCCTGAGTCTTGAGGCGCAGCGGCAGACGGTTTTCGTCGGCGATACGCTGCAGCTCAGCGGGTGAGGCCTGCGCTACGAGTTTTTCCGCCAGCGGCAGTGGCAGTTCCGGGAAGGTCCGCCTGACCACGCGCAAATCGACTTTGCCGGATTGTTCGGTGGCCTGGTACATGCGGTCGGCCACGGCACTGCGGCGCTCATCGACAGCGTCGGCGAGGCGACTGCGCAGTGCGCTGACGCGTTCGTTACGGGCGACCTCGCTGCCGAGCAACTGCTTGAGATCGTCCTCGGCGAGAAAATCCACCACGCGCTCCGGCAGCCGGCCCGCGTTGAGGTCACCTAGGCTGATGCTCAAGGTCTCGGCGACTGGTGCCTGCGGGTTGCCATACTTGTGCGAATAGCCGGTCAGGCTGGCATCCGCGTAAACCTCCAGCGCTTTGCCGGTCGGCCAGCCCGGCAAGCCAGTCAGCATCGGTTCCAGCCACACCGCTTGCGGGTCGATCGGCCGGCCTGCACGGATATCGCTGGTGGCCGCACGCACATCGTCGTAAGCGCTGGCGCGTTTGAGGGTGTCGGCCAGCAGCGGTGGTGGCGGGCTGTTTTGCACATGCATCTGGCGCAGCATGTCGTGATCGGTGCCGCTGCTGATGCGGATCTGCTCCAGCTCCGAAGGTGAGAACCGTTCGGCACGGTGGCCCAGTCGGCGCATCAATGTGGCATCGGTCCAGTCTTGCGGAGTCTCCGCTTCATGCAGCCAGGCGCCGTGGCCGTTGTGTTCGATCTTCGGGCGGTAAGCGTTGCTGCGTTTCGGGTGTTTGATGTGGTGGGTTTTGGAGTACGCGTCGGAGTAGGCTTTTTCGACACTGTACAACTGGCCCTCCAGCGACACCAGCTTCTCCTTGCCATAGTCATGCAGGCCCTGGGGATCGGGTTTCGAGTCGGCGGAGAGGGTCAGTTCCTGTCGCGCATAAGGGGCCAGATCCGGGTGCCACAGACTGGGTTGGCCATCGGGTAGCCTGACCGCTTTCATGTTGTCGACCAGCTTCGACAGCTTGACCTTGAACACCTCGCCAATCTGCGCGCCCGCCGCGAACGCGGCCAGTTGAATGACGTCAGTGACCACGCTGATCACGTGGCCGGCGGCTTCCTGCCACAGACCTTCGGCCAGATCGACCACGCCTTCGATGACATCCGTGGTCAGTTGATAAGCGGTGTACGCCATCATCACTTCGCCCAGCCCCGGCACGAACGGTGTGGCGATCAGCAGCGCCGCATTGAAAATGTCCGAGACGATCTTCTTGAAATTGTCCCACCAGGCCCAGCGTGCCTTGCTGTCGGTGTCGGCGGTGGAGACGGCGATTTCCCGGGCATCATTGAGGATCTTGTTGAGTTTCTGCTGGTAGGCATGGCGCCAGTAATCGCCTTGCAAGGGTTGGTTCTTGAACTCCAGGTTGGGGTTCTCCACAGGAACCTCGCGCCACGGTGGGCGTTGATCGGTCGGATCCTGGCGCGGGTTGTACCGGACGATGAACAAACGTTGCTTGAGTTCGGCAAAAAAATGCCCGCGCTGCTGCTGATCGACAAACTGGCTGAAGAACTGCCGATAGGTCTGGCCGGTCGAGGCGCAAAGTTTGTCCTCGCGCAACTGGCGCGTCAGTTCATCCTTGAACGCCTTGAGCGAAGCGTATTCCTTGAGCGGATGATCGGGATCATGCGGGATGTAGACGATCAGGCGCCGCACGCCACGGCTGTCCCGTGTGCCGTGCAATAACAGCAGCACGCCGGTCAGGCGGGTACCGAGCAGTTTCAGATCGCTGCAGCGGATCGAGTGGCCGTTGAGCAGCAACGGCGATTTGTCCTCGGCGAGGTTGAGCACCATTTTGTAGGCGTCGTATGGGATCTCTTCCTTGATCAGAGCCAGATGCGCGGCCACGGCAAGGGCGTCTTTCTGACTGCTGTTGACCTTATATTGCAGGACGCTTTCGGCGACGGGTTCGCCGGGCAACAGGTAGCTTTCCAGGTGTTTTTTGTATTGCTCGCCAATGTCCAGATCACGGCACAGCGCCTGGAACTGGCTGATGGGCATGTGCTGTTTGATGGCCAGTACATCGAACAAACCACGCTCATCGGGTTTGCTGATGTAATCCGAACCATGACCGACCGTTTCACTGCTGGCGAAGTTATGCAATGCGGCGTCCAGCAGCGACACCGTGCGTGTAACGACACCCTGGGAAACGTTGATGTTGTACCAGGGTTTTTCGGCGGGAATGTACAGGCGCAAATAGGTGGTTTTGACGTCGGGTTCGATGCCATGACGTTCCTTGATCTTCGCCTTGAGCAAAGGCTCGGCGAAGGCATAAAGATCGGTTCTGGCGAGCAGATGATCCACCTGATTCTGCGAGTTCCATGCCTTCAGATTGGCGGCAGAGAGCTTGGCCAGATAAGCCGGGGGGGCCGTGCTGTACCAAGGCTGAATCGTCAATGGCGTGGCGGCCAGTGCGATACCTCGATTGAGGGTGGCGCCCTTGAACGCGTCGTTGACGGTTGCCTTGATGAAGTCGTAATGCTGCCCTTTTTCCGTGATTGCGATGGGCAGGGGAGGGAGGGTCATGGCCAATCATCCTTGATTGTTGAGGAATGATCAGCCTACTCACGGCAGGGCAAAACAAAAGTTCAAAGATCGGGAGGCAAACAGCGCTACTGATGGCGAACCCGACGAAAATTCGAATCTGAAAAATACATAAGTACCACCCGCTACAGCGAAAAAACGTCACCCTGATGCAGAAATACCTGACACGAATTGTTACCTCGCTGTAGGGAGTTGCGGTTCAAGCATCGCCACGCTGGCGGTTTGCGTCGGCTTGCATTGCGAGTCGCTGCCCGGTTGCAGATACGGCGTGAGAATCGGTGCCATGCCCTTGAGCACCTGCACGGGCAGGGCCGAGGTGAACTTGAAGTTCTCTGCCGAGCGCCCTGGAACGAACGCGGTGAGGGTGCCGAAATGGTGATCGCCGATGTAGAACACGAAGGTCGCCGTGCGGTTGATCGACTTCGAACTGAGGATGCGTCCGCCCGAACCGATGGCCTCGATGCGGTTGTCACCGGTGCCGGTCTTGCCACCCATGGCCAGTGGGCTGCCATCAGCCAGTTTGAAACTGCCGGAAACACGTTTTGCCGTACCGGCGTCGACCACTTGCGACAACGCTTCGCGCATGGCTGTGGCGACCTCGGATGGCATCACTCGTTTGCCGACGTGCGGGTCGTTGACCAGTTGCGTTTCGTAGGGTGTACCGGCGGCGAAATGCAGGCTGTCGATGCGCAGGGTCGGCATGCGCACGCCATCATTGAGGATGGTCCCGATCAATTCGGCGAGTGCGGCGGGGCGATCGCCGGAGCTGCCAATCGCGGTGGCCAGCGACGGCACCAGATGGTCGAACGGATAACCGACTTTCTGCCAGCGCTGGTGAATATCGAGAAACGCCTCGATCTCGAGCATGGTGCGAATACGGCTGTCGCGGGCGCCCTTGTGCTTGCTTTTGAACAGCCAGCTGTAGACTTCCTGACGTTCGAAATGGCTGGCCTTGACGATCTCGCTGAAGGTCGCGTCCGGGTGGTTCAGCAGATAACCCATCATCCACAGGTCCAGCGGATGCACCTTGGCGATGAAGCCTTGATCGGGCAAATCGTAACTGCCGGGACCGTAGGAGTCGTAGAGGCGGATCAGGCGATCATCGGTGAGTTTTTCGTTGAGCCTGGCGCCTTTCAGGTGGGAACGGACGAACGTGTTGAAGTCTGCCTGACTGGCATCGGGCAGCAGGTAGCGATGCACGGCGGCCATGCGGATCGGCGTCGGGCGCATGCTGTCGAGGAATGTGTCGAGACGCGCCTGAGTGTCTTTGTTTTTGTACTTTTTCCAGAACTTGAGCTGGAACGAGGTGCCTTCGCGGTCGGCGAAACTGGCCAGGTATTCCTGGCGACGCGGGTCACGATCATCCTTGAGTAATTCGGCACTGCTGTTGGGCCCCGAATAAGTGACATAACGCACCACATCGCGCATCAGCCGAATGAACGGCAGGTTGATCGATTCGCGCAGGGCATCGCGCAGGGTCGGCAGGCGGCCGTTGTCTTCCTTGCGAAAGTTGTGGAACGTGTGCAAGCCGCCGCCAGTGAAAAACGCCTCGCCGGGGCTGGCTGAATATTTGCGATCGAGTGCTGCGCCGAGCAGCTTCGACAGGTCGTGATCCTTGTTCTGCATCAGATAATCGATGACCCACTGGCTCAAGCGATCCTGATCGGGAATTTCGACCTTTTTCAGCTCCGGCACGCTCATGGCGCCGTACTTGTCGTGCAGCTCGGCGATGATTTGCAGGTACGTGGTCAGCACACGCATTTTCGCCGTTGAGCCGAGTTCGAGCTTGCTGCCTTCGTTGATGTCGAACGGCTGGTCGGTGCTGTCGGTCTGCACCCGCACGCGGGAACCGTCCGGGGTCAGTTCAAAGAGGGTGAAGCTGTAGCGCACTTGCGTAGTGCTGGTCGGCGTCAACAAGCGTTCGCCGAGCAGGCCGATTTCAGCGGCGTAGGCCGGGTCGGCAAGTTTTTTCAGGTACGCGGTGGCTTGGGTTTGCAGCTCGCCCTGCAGGGTGCTGGTGGCCGAAAGGTCGAGGCGGTCGAGATCGTACAGCGGCCGGTTGAGCATGCTTGCCAGACGACTGCGGGCGGCGCTGATGCCCTTGTTGGTTTCGATCGGTTGCATGGTCGGCTGGGTCTGCCAGTCGCGGTAGCTGACCTTGCTGGCGAGGGCGGCATCGGCCAATGCGCCATCGATCACCGCGTTCTGTTTGAGCAGACGCAAGTGGCTGTCGGTAAGGTCGGCGAGTTCCTCGCGGCCCTTGGTCAGATAATACGAAGGGCGGCGCTGGGCGATCATCAACGAGAGCATCTCGCGCAGAGCCAGGCCTTTGGCAGCCATGGTTTTCGGATCCGTGGCCGGGCTGTTCAACTGTGCGTTGGCCTGGTTGAAGTCACTGCCGTACCAGACGCGCAAACCTTCCGCCATGCCATGCACTTCGCCATGCCCCGGCACCGCCGACAGCGGCACGCTGTTGAGGTAATCGCGCACGATGTTCTGCCGTGCCCCCAAGGTTTGCGGCCCAGGCTGATAGGCGCGCACGCTGGCCGACATCATCTGCCGCAGCTTTTCGGCGCCGGACACCGTCAGACCTTCCGGTGAATGCCGGTACTTTTCCAATTGCGTCGCCAACGTACTGCCGCCCGCCGATTGTCCCGGCAGACGCAGCAATTTGGCGACTTGCGACCACGCCGCCATGCCGAAGCGCGGCCAGTCCACCGCCGGGTTGGCCAGCGGTTGTTTCGGGTCGAGCAGAAAACGGTTTTCGATGAACAACAGGCTGCTGACCACCACCGGCGGAATGGCTGCGAAGTCGGCGTACAGCTGTTGTGGATAGTTGTACTTGTACAGTGGCGCAGCCCGGCAGTCGGTGATCGACAGCCCGGCCTGGATCTTTTCCGAGTAAGGCACGAACAGGCCTTTATCGGTGTAGCTGAGCAATGCCGGAGAAAAACGCGTCTGCTCGGTAACGACATAGTTGCGTTTGAGCAGGCGCGGCAGGAATTCATCGAGGGAGCTGTAACCCAGGCGCAGATCGAACGGCCCGTTGCCCGGATAACGAATCGCTTCGCTGGGTCCGGGTTCGAGATGGTAAGTCAGCGAAGCGGCGTATTGGCTGAGTTCGCGCGACTGAAAGCGCGAGGTGCGCATTTCTTTGGATGCGGCCAGCCCTACCACGATCGCGATAATCACCAGCAACAACCAGAAAGCCTTCCACCCGTGCCGATTGCGGCGGGGTTTTTCAGGGACAGGCGCTTCATCCACACGGTCAGTCGGAACCACGGCTTTACTCGAATCGGTTTGCCACAAAGCGCCCATAGTCGATTGATCCATTCACGCAGATTGATCGGACTTGTCTGAAGCTTAGACGGTGGTTGGGGCTGGTGAAAAAAATGTGCGGCCAGGGAAGCGGCAAGGGGCCCGGCAAGGGGCGTGCGATGCGACGGTGCGGTTTGCAAGGCTGCGCATCCAGAGTTGTAATTGTAACTTTATAGAAGTGCTTATTTGTATGAATGTAAGTTGCTAAAGTCTGGTAGTACTCGAAGGCTTCGCCCGTTGAATGTTTTGAGGTTAACTCCGGCTTCAATATTATTTGTCTAGGGTGAAGTGATGTTTAAATCTCATGGTCAGGTTTTCAGTATTGCAGAGCATGTTGATGTTGTGACGGCGGCAACGCCGTCGCCATTGTTGAATATGTCAAAAGAAAACCTGGAGATGTTAAAAAGTTTTGGCGCCGATGCACCGCAATGGCTGAAGAGTGCGTCGCCGAAACAGCGCGACGATGCTCGACGCCTGATAGAGGAAAGTATAACGGAGCACACCGTGTTGAATAACGCCATGGCCTCCGTGAAAACACCGCATGAATTCGCCGCGCCCAGGCTTGCCAAGGCCATCAAGGACAGGTGCGGCCTGGATCTGGACGTCAATCGGGTGCTGGTCGATTTGTCCGGCAAGAGTGATTTTCACACCTCGCAAGTTCCGCCCGCTTCGCTGCTTGACGCCGCCCTGCATAACCATCCGGCTGAAAAAAAGGCGATGTTGTTTTTCAAGCCGCATTGTTTTACGACAGCCCCAGGAGGGAAGACAGTCGAAGTCGCACTTGAAGTTCATGAGTTCATCGCGTTATGCCGTCAGCTGGATATCGGCAAACAGTATCAGGCCCACTTGCATACTGAACTTCACTGGGAAGATGCCAGTGCTCGGAGCAAGCTGAATAAGCTGTTCGTCAACTACCAGAAAGCGGCGCTGAAGGCGGCGAGTTATATTGCATTATGTAAGGGTGATATTCGCCCGGAACATTTTGAAGCGTTGATGTCGAGTATAGCCGGGAAGGAACCTGTTCACGTCGACGGTAAGACGCTGTGGTATCGCAGCTTGAGTTTCAATGAGTTGCCCGTACACAGCTGTATCATTTTCGAGATCGCCGATCCGGACGATGAAAGCATTCTCGACGACCTGCTGCCGACCGTTGACGGTTTCGCCAAGAACGATTTCATCGCCTACATTCCCGACGACCCTGATCATCCCGTAAAGCATTACGCCACAGTGACGGAACTCAAGGCCCGATTGATCGAACAGTTCGTGCGTCGCGCTGAAAGTGACTCGCCCAGGGCGCCAACGGCCTATCAACAATTCTTCAGCCGTTTCATGCGTTACAAGGACCGTTCGACGTTCTACTACAGCTTTACCGAAGAGGTTCCAACGGCGTCGGGCAAACCACGGCTGTGGGATCACGAAACCCGTCGGCAAAAGCATGATCCCGATTTTCTTCTGCAACTCAGGGTACTGGATCCTTCAGGCGATCCTTGGGCCCAGCACTATGACATCTGGACAACGTTGCAGCGGGAGTTCAACCAGCGGATTTTCCGTGATGCCCGCGATGCCGCTGTGTCCAATGCCGACGCCGATGCACGGGACACGCAATCGTTGCTCGCCCTATCCCTCGAGCTCGGCCTGGCCGCACTCAATGTGCTGTCTTTTGCCGTGCCTCCATTGGGGTTGGTCATGCTCGGGGTGTCGGCCGTGCAGTTGATGGACGAAGTGCTGGAAGGGCTTGAGGAACTCAGCAAGGGCGACAAGGAAGCCGGCTGGGAACACATCACCGACGTGTTGGAAAATATCGGCATTGGTGTGGCGACGCTGCCGTTGCTGGCCGGCGTTCATTCGGAGTTCACGCCGATCGAGATGCCCGGTGGACACAAGCGTTTGTGGAAGCCTGACCTTGCACCTTATCGAAGCGACGTGTCGTTGGTAGATGTGGAGCCTGATGCACAGAATCAGTTTGCGATCGGCGCCAGTCGCTATGTGAAGGTCAAGGACGGCGTCTTCGAGAAAGTCATCGAACCGGCCACCGGGCAATCGAGAATTCTTCACCCGAACAAACCGCAGGCTTACCAGCCGATTGTTGAACAGGACGGGGCTGGCGAATGGCAACATGCGTTGCCGTCTCCTTCGACATCCGTTGAACCGACACCTGCCGGGTTCAGTAACAGGGAGTTTCGTCGCTATGCCGTCAGGCCATCCGAAGTAGCGCGCCTCAGCCCGGCAGGCAAAGGGATCTTGCAAAGCGCTGACGGGCAACGCCGTTATATTCGCAATATAGATGAGAGGGGCAAGGTCGCGGTGTACCGCGTCAAGAATGATTTCACCCTGAACGCGGAAGTGGTCGACGTCATCCTTGTCGATTCCAGTTACGACGAACTGGCGGCTCGCAGGTACCGGCAAGTGGCGCCGGATCAATGGCAACCGCAATCGCTGTTCGGCGGCGATATCACCGATGATCTTCATGACACGGACGACGTCAGCGGACCGCAGCCAGGCCCCTCTGGCAGACCGGTCTGGGCGCGCCCGTCTTTCCACCGCGAGCGTTTGCCCAACGGTCTGTGGGAACCGCGGATCGAAGTGGTCACGCTCAACGATGTTCGCCATCTTTCCTACGATTGGGGACCCTTTGAATATGTCCCTTTCACCGCCAGGCCCACGAATATTCGTGAGGCCCTGGCGGCTCCGCAATTCGATAATCTTTCTATCTGCACTGATCTTTTCAAGCCCCAGTTTTGGTCGGATATCCGCAAGGTAGATCCGCAAATGGCCAATACCGAAGGCGGAGGGCAGATGATTTTTTCCATGCAAAGGATGACAACTTCCGGCGTGATCGAAGGCGAATTCAACGCTATCAGCGTGTGGAGCGATCTTGACAAACTGCCACACCAGACCAACGCGGTATTGGGATATTGGGCTCCTCAGGGAGGCTATGTGGACATTCCCGTTCACCCTGGACTGGGCGAACCCGATCATGTGTTTACGCCTGGGTTCAGCGGCTGTTCTTTTACCGTGGATCAGATGGGGAAAGATGTCCTGCGCGTGAGGCACGTGGAGGCTGGCAAGGAAGCTGCGCAATACAACGATCTGCCTGCGCACGAACATGGTTGGGGGTTGAGTACCGCCATGGAGTTTCCGGATTACGGGTTGCGTAATGATGAAAACGGCAACGCGTACATGATTCTGACGGGGTTTGCTTACATGAAATATGAGCGTTTGACGAAGGAATGGATGCTTCACTACCAAGCCCAGTATGGTGCGCCGACCATTGCCAAATACTCCGTAAAAGATCCTGGTTATTTTGAACCGCCAACCCGTGTGGCCAAAGCTTTTGCTCAGGACAAGATCATCAGAACCGGTTCCAGAGTCGTGAAAACCGTGGTCACCCCGACACAGCAAAGTAACGCGGCTTGAGGGCGGATTCCTGAGGATAAAAACCGCACGTTGAAAAGACGACGCACCAAGGTTGTGCAATACTCGCCGCCGTTTTTAGTGGCGAGTTTTCCTACCTCTGCCAGTTGATCTACTCGACCAGCTCGTGCATTGGCGGCAACTCCCGCTGAATCTTGTGATTTATAGAGTGAAAAGACCTGCACCAAGGTTTTTATACTGCACGCCCCGCTGATCTTTCAGGTTGCCCTGCAAGACGCGTCTGCCCACAAAGCAGGCGCGGTTTCATTTCCAGCCAAGGCTTATCGGCCGACGCTTCGATACTCGGTGGTCATATCCAATAACAAGACGAGGTTGCACCCTATGCCAGTCGGCAATCAACTGCCTCACGGCGACACCGCTCAGGGCGGACCGCTCAAACGTGAACTCGGCGAACGGCATATTCGCCTGATGGCGCTCGGAGCCTGTATCGGCGTCGGTCTGTTTTTAGGTTCGGCCAAGGCCATCGAGATGGCCGGCCCGGCGATCATGCTGTCTTATATTCTCGGTGGGCTGGCAATCCTGGTGATCATGCGTGCCCTCGGCGAAATGGCCGTGCACAACCCGGTCGCTGGCTCGTTCAGCCGCTACGCACAAGACTACCTCGGCCCGTTGGCAGGCTTCCTCACTGGCTGGAACTACTGGTTTCTGTGGCTGGTGACCTGCGTCGCGGAAATCACCGCAGTGGCGGTGTACATGGGCATCTGGTTTCCCGATGTACCGCGCTGGATCTGGGCGTTGGCCGCGCTGATCAGCATGGGGTCGATCAACCTGATCGCGGTGAAGGCCTTCGGTGAATTCGAGTTCTGGTTCGCGCTGATCAAGATCGTCACGATCATCGCCATGGTCATCGGCGGCGTCGGCATTATCGCCTTCGGTTTCGGCAATGACGGTGTGGCACTGGGGATTTCCAACCTCTGGGCGCACGGCGGCTTCATGCCCAACGGCGTGACCGGCGTGCTGATGTCGCTGCAAATGGTCATGTTCGCCTACTTGGGCGTCGAGATGATCGGCCTGACCGCCGGTGAGGCGAAGAACCCGCAGAAGACCATTCCCGATGCAATCGGATCGGTGTTCTGGCGGATTCTGCTGTTCTACGTCGGCGCACTGTTCGTGATTCTGTCGATCTACCCGTGGAACGAAATTGGCACGCAGGGCAGTCCGTTCGTGATGACCTTTGAGCGTCTGGGCATCAAGACCGCCGCCGGCATCATCAACTTCGTGGTGATTACCGCAGCATTGTCGTCGTGCAACGGCGGCATCTTCAGCACCGGGCGCATGCTCTACAGCCTGGCGCAGAACGGCCAGGCGCCGGCCGGTTTTGCCAAGACCTCGAATAATGGTGTGCCACGTCGTGCGCTGTTGCTGTCGATCGGGGTGTTGCTCTTGGGCGTAATGCTCAACTATCTGGTGCCGGAAAAAGTCTTTGTCTGGGTGACCTCGATTGCCACCTTCGGCGCGATCTGGACCTGGGTGATGATCCTGCTGGCCCAGCTGAAATTCCGCAAAGGCCTGAGCGCCAGCGAACGTGCCGGCCTCAAGTACAAGATGTGGCTGTACCCGGTCAGTTCGTACTTTGCCTTGGCGTTTCTGGTGCTGGTGGTCGGCCTGATGGCGTACTTCCCCGACACCCGCGTGGCGCTGTATGTGGGACCTGCGTTCCTGGTGCTGCTGACCGTTTTGTTCTACGTGTTCAAGTTGCAGCCGAGAAGTGCATCGTCCGTGGCAGTGCGTTCGGTCTCGTAATTGCCGAAACGCGACGGGTCAAAGTAAAAGATCGCTTCCAGTAACAGTATCTACATGGTTTTAATTGTGTAGGTCTTGTTGCGGGATGTGATCTTTTTCTGTTTTAACAGTGTTGCGTGTTTTCTCTCCCGTATTTTTTCAATGCATATGTTCGGATGTATAGTGTAATAAAGCTCGATGACTATTGCTCTGAGTGTAATGAATAGTGGACTGGTCAAGGTTTGTTAGAGTCGGCTATGGCATGCTGTGCGCGGCTACTAATATGTAATCGGTAACAAGTTGGTGTGTTGTGTATTTAATTGTCGTATATGCAGCTTGTTACTTCTGTAGTTTGTAATGGTTTCTGGCTTTGTGTTTTGGCGTTTTTCATTATTTACTTTTCATTCAATTTAATCCGTCAAGGAAGATCGAATGTACGAATATAATGAGTCCGTTATTGATACAGCTTCGTCCGCTGTCGATAATCAGTCTGAAGTAATTACAACCTACCTGGAAGTTGAAAAAATCTTGCCGCACAAGTTTGGCGATTTTGGTGGAGCAATGTCTTGGCCAATTCCATTGACGACTGCTGAACAAAAAGAAGTCTTGCAAGTCACCAGCCTGTATCTGGACAGCCTCGATCACATTTCGACACCCGGGGCAGGAGTGCTGGATTATTTGAACAGTGAAAATCCTCTTTCAGATACGGCACTCCGGGATCCGTCCTCGGCATTGGCAACACTGATTACCGGTTCCCGTGGGCAAGCGCTGGGGCAAGCGATACAAACCCGTCTGAACGCAATAGCTACGGATGTCAGCATCAGTGAATACACCATGGCCGGCATTCATTTGAGCCTGCATCAGGGTGAGATTGATCGTCCGACGCGCACCACCACTGCGGGTTTTGATCTGCTGGATGAAAAGCTCTGGGGCAAACCTGCTTCGGCGGTATTCGATCGTCTTGTTGATTACTTGACCAACGCAGGCTTGAGCAGCTCCAGGTTGGCCGGATTGGCCGCCAACTTGTTACTCGCGCGCAAGGCGCCCGAATGCCTTATCGAGAAGCTGCCCGACAGTTTGAAATACGGCAGCGCGGCATGGGTCAACCTGACTGTTGCAGCGCGGACGATTGAAGTTCACACGCCCGGCAAAGTCCCGCAAATGACATTTGCCCAAGTCATGGCCAGCGCGGACAGCGCTGCAATGATCGACCCACAAGTCGCTCCGCCGGTCCATGCCGCCGCTTTGGCGGACTGGGGTGTGATCAAGGGTGTGATCAAAAAAAACCACGAGGAGCATTACACTCTCGACGAACTGGACAAAGTCAAAACGCAGTTCAATCAGCAACTGACCGACCGCCTCAATATTTCGATCCTGTTGAACAGCGAACTCCCAAACCGCAAAGCAATCGCGCTGACCAGGCTCAAGGCGACGTTCAAGGGTGACGTCCCTTTTGAAGAGCGGCTTCTGGAGCAGCCAGCGGCAGATCCGAGCGGTTTGTACCCGACGCTCAATGGCAGATATTCCCTGCTGGACATCGTGATGATGGGAGGACCTCCTTACTACCGATGGACTACTCGTGATCCACGCTTGCGTCCGCTTCTTGACGAAATCAACACGCCCCTCGAACTGGGCGTAAAAGATATCTTTCAAACGCAGTTCGACAGTGCACTCCGCAACATCAAGGAAGGCGCTCGCCTGAGCGTAAAACATCTGGTAGCCGAGTTACCGCTGAAGGACAGAAAAAGTCTCGAATATGGCAATGTCTCGTTCTATCAGCATAAGACTTATAGGCTCAATCTGGATTTCTTTGGCAAAAAACTGGAATCCACACGTAGCGCCCTGACAATGAAAGTCGAGTGGGACGGTGACACAAAACTCTATGAAATTGATTTGAAGCGCAGCGTTATCGAGAGCAAACCTTATGACCCGGCGGAGCCCGTAAAGCGCGTCAATCCCTTGGTCCCGAGCCTCATATACACGATCGAACCCATGGATCTGACTGACAAATCGAAAGCCGGGAAGCTGTCTCCACAACCCGTCAATGATTCGTTACCGCTCAACAGTTATTCCAGCGAGAGAACCGAACTGATCGCCCAGGCCTTCGTTCAACATCTGGACCTGGATAACGAGGACATTCTGCAGGCAGCCAAAGGCCAGACGACTCAAGAGCGGGAAGACGCGGTCACGCAGAAGGTAATCGATTTCGTGGTTGACTTGGTTCCCTTCAAGTCAGCCATTACCAACTTTATAAAAGGAAACTATTTCGACGGTGCGGTGGATCTGTTCTTCGATGCCTTGGGATTCATTACCGCCGGAGCGTCGACCGCAGCCAAACTGACTCAGGTCGTGGGCAGGACCGCTTCGGCAATCAGCCGGGGACTCCGGGCCGCGAGGATAATCGGAGCATTCGTCATTGGCGAACTCAATCCGTTCAGTGGTTTGCCCGCTCTGGCGGTGGCAGGAAGTAAGCTGTTAGGAAAAGGGCTCGGCTTGGTAGGTGCCTTCGCCGTACGACAACTCGACAAATTGCGCAATGCGCCGGATGGCTTCAAGTTTCTCCACGCAGTGGGCCAACAGCATGGGCCTACCCTGATAGGTACCTTCAAGGTAGGTGAACAAACTATCGACAGTGTGGGCGTGCTGAAAAATGACAATTGGTATCAGTACAACATTGATACCAGTCAACTTTATGGCCCTCCGAGAGAGTTCACGGCGCGTGGGGTCAGTTGGGGAGGGACGCTGGGCAGTGAGGCCAACTCCCGTGTCTACGTTGGCTTTTATCACAACATTGAATTTGCGAAAAACCCGAGAAATATTGCTGATTTCAATCATGGCTACCTCGAAGGTCGGTTATTGGATATCAGTGGCTATCGACCGAGAATGAAGTTTGATGACCTGATTGATCTGGCATCGGAACCCGGGCTCACGCCAACAGAGATAGGCGCTCTGACAAAAGAACTGAAAACAAGAATGATTCAGGACGCCAAGTATTCTTCCGCGCTGCTTGTTCAGGATTTGAAGGGCGTAAATGTCAAAGTCACTGCCTATTCGCAAGGGCATTATCTGGCGCACGTCAATATGGTTTCCAAAGGTCAGTGCGCAGGGCTTTCAAACGCGATGGCACTGGCCATTCTCAAAGGCAATGAAGACAAGCTGATGGAGAACCTGTCCAAGGCGGCCAAGATGCCCTACAGTCCTGACGCCACAAAATTTATCTCCAACCTGGAGCAGTTCCACAATACGGTGAATAACAAATACACCTTTCATATGGGCGCACCCCGCACAAAAATGGATGCTGACGATATTATCGAAGCACTGGAAACTTCTCCGAATTCGAAAATTCTACGACTGACCAGTAAAGACCATGCAATGCTTGCAGCAATAAGAGTCAGGAACGGTAAACCCGAGTGGCTTTTTTACGAACCCAATTCCGGATTAGTGAAGTTTGCCACTCCAGAAGCCATGAAGGAGGGTTTGCATAAAGCATTGGAAAGCGGAGCGTTGAGCGTTACGTTCAATACCTATGGGAGCAAGCGTGCTGGTCGTGATTTCAATGTCAGCGAGTTTCATCCCGCCGACATCGACAATGGTTTCATCAGTCGCAACCATGTTGAAGATCTCTCATCCTTCGAGTTGCCTGATCCTGACGTACTGATTGCGGTTAACGTCGTCGCCTGAAACATTAGTTGCAACCGGGCAATGCAATGCAAAGTGCGAGCGTTTGGCGTTGCAGGTCGGAAAACCCGATAGCAAAAAAGATCGCAGCCTCGGGCAGCGCTTCAACGTCTTTGTGGGCTTGGTGAAGTGCTGACCGTTGGTCGCAATCAGCCCTGTACCTGTAA
This sequence comes from Pseudomonas sp. R84, assembly GCF_009834515.1. NCBI lineage: Bacteria > Pseudomonadati > Pseudomonadota > Gammaproteobacteria > Pseudomonadales > Pseudomonadaceae > Pseudomonas > Pseudomonas sp. R84. Next base: position 5,245,407 of record NZ_CP019426.1, on the reverse strand, counting down.
TTTCTGACAGTAGACCACCAGCGTGTAATGACCTAGGTTGGCTGTTCGCCAAAAACGGCTTTGGCAAGGAACCGAGATGAAAGGATTCTCTGCATTGACTGTGATCGGCCTCGCCGATGGACTGATTCACTGGCAGATATTTTTTGTCCTGTTCACCGCCGCGGGGCTGACGCAGGCTGCCAGTAATTTCACCGCGTTTTGCGTGGCCGCGGCGTTCTCGTTTTACGTGAATGTGCTGTATACCTTCGAGCGCAATACGTCGCTGCTCCGCTACCTGTTGTTTATCGGCGGCATGGGCGGAGTGAGTTTTGCCATCGGCGCTATTGCCGATGCGCAGCATTGGCATGGATTGGCCACAGTGGTGTCTTTCACACTGTTCAATCTGTCGTCGGGTTACCTTTTTTTCCGGTTTGTCTTGTTGCGCCAAAATCAGCAGTAACGCGCCGGTCCGTTGCGCAGACCGGCGCATTGGCCGTTACGCGGCCGCGACTTCCTGCGGCTCAAAACTGTCCGCCCGCGCCATCTGCCACATCCGCGAATAGAACTCGCCGTTGACTTCCCCGGTGAGCAATTCCCCCGGTTTCAGGAACACGTGCAACTGCGAAAACAGTTTGATCTCGGTCGCCGACATGCGCCGTACCAGATGCTTGGCCGACAGTTGTGATGGATGTTCAAGCCCGGCCGCTGCGAGCATTTCCGCCAGAGCCTTCAAGGTATTGCGGTGGAAGCTGAAGACGCGCTGCGCCTTGTCCGGCACCACCAGCGCGCGTTGACGCAGAGCATCCTGAGTGGCCACGCCGGTCGGGCATTTGTTGGTGTGGCAGCTTTGCGACTGGATGCAGCCGATGGCAAACATGAAGCCGCGTGCGGAGTTGGCCCAGTCGGCGCCGATGGCCAGCACGCTGGCGATGTCGAAGGCGCTGACGATCTTGCCGCTGGCGCCGAGTTTGATCTTGTCGCGCAGGTTCAGGCCGACCAGGGTGTTGTGGACAAACAGCAGGCCTTCGCGCATCGGCACGCCGATGTGGTCGGTGAATTCGACCGGGGCGGCGCCGGTGCCACCTTCCTTGCCGTCGACAACGATGAAGTCCGGGAGGATGCCGGTTTCCAGCATGGCTTTGGCGATGCCCATGAATTCCCACGGATGGCCAAGGCAGAACTTGAAACCCACCGGTTTGCCGCCGGACAGCTCACGCAATTGCTGAATGAACTGCATCATTTCCAGCGGTGTGGAAAACGCGCTATGGCGCGACGGCGAGACGCAGTCTTCGCCCATCAGGATCCCACGGGTTTCGGCGATTTCCTTGGTGACTTTGTGCTTGGGCAGGATGCCGCCGTGGCCGGGTTTGGCGCCCTGGCTCATCTTGATTTCAATCATCCGCACCTGCGGATTCTGCGCCTGGGTAGCGAAGCGTTCCGGGTCGAAACGGCCGTCGCTGGTGCGGCAACCGAAGTAGCCGCTACCCAGTTCCCAGGTCAGGTCACCGCCATGTTCGCGGTGATACGGGCTGATGCTGCCTTCACCGGTGTCGTGGGCAAAGTTGCCGAGTTTCGCGCCCTGGTTCAACGCGCGAATGGCATTGGCGCTGAGCGAACCGAAGCTCATCGCCGAGATGTTGAACACCGACGCCGAGTAGGGCTGGCTGCACTGCGGGCCGCCGACGGTGACGCGGAAACTGCTCGGGTCGCTCAGCGGTGCCGGACGCATCGAGTGGCCGATGAACTCAAAACCCGATTGATAGACATCGATCAGCGTGCCGAACGGTTTGTCGGCGGTTTCGTTTTTCGCTCGCGAATAGACCAGCGAACGTTGCGCGCGAGAGAAGGGCAGGGCGTCGCTGTCGGACTCCAGCAGGTACTGACGGATCTCCGGACGGATGCCTTCGACCAGATAGCGGATGTTGCCGAGGATCGGGTAGTTGCGGCGCACCGCGTGCGGGCTTTGCAGCAGGTCGAACAGACCGAGCAGGCTCAACACACCGGTGACGGCGGTGATCGGCCACAGCCAGTCATGTTCGAGAAAGGGCAGGCTGGCGAGGGTAAATATCACGCAGACGGCAAAGAAGGCGTAGCGGCTCAGGAGTGACAGGCTCATACGGTTTCCTTGGTTCGGACTCGGAATAATCAGCGAAGATTCAGGGATAAACACATTCCCCTGTAGGAGTGAGCCTGCTCGCGATAGCGGTATATCAGCTACAAATGATTTGACTGACCCGACGCCATCGCGAGCAGGCTCACTCCTACATGAGGCAACTTCACCAAACGATCAGGCGTTTTGCGCCTGAAGAAAAATCGAAAACAGCTCGGACTGGGATTTGATCCCCAGCTTGCTGTACATGTGTTTCTTATGGACTTTCACGGTTTCTACGGAGATTTCCAGCTTACGGGCGATTTCTTTACTGGAGCAACCGCTGAGCATCAAACGCCCTACATCCAGCTCGCGGGCGGTCAGTTGCGCACCTTTGAGTTGTTGCACCGACGCCTCCAGTTGCACCCGCCAGTCTGCCCGGACAGGGGCGGCGGCGAGGGCCACGGTTTCGTTGATCTCATAGGGTAGTCGTTGGCGCAGCAGGCCCAGCACCCAAGGCTGGATCAATGACAGCAAGGCGATGTGTTCGCCAGTGAAACGTTTTTCACTGCCTAGCGACAGACACAGCGTGCGATCACCTTCGAGCTGACAATTGAACTGGATTTCGTCGGCCACGACATTCAGACGAAAGTATCGCTGGTAATACTCGGTCAGTTCGAAATGCTCCGGCGCCACCTCGGACAAGCGATACAGACCGGTGCGCGTTTGCTCGCGACAGGCGATGTAGAACGGGTCGAGCAGGTACAGGCCGCGCAGATAATCCTGAAACAACGGGTCAGGGCTGCCGTCTGCGCCCGGGCATTCGGCGAAGACCTGCGGGTGTTGATCGGCGCTGAACAGCAGCACCACCCAGCTATCGAACGGCACGTACTGATCGAGCAGTCGCACCAGTTGCGCCCAGAAGTTCGGCTTGTCCAGCGCGTCGATCAATTGCCCGACGGCGCGGTGCCAGGTGATGTCGTCAAACGAAAGTGTCATCGATCTACCCCTATCGGGTTACCCCGGCCGCGTAATTCCCTGGCCGCTCGCTTGCTGCGCATACTGGCCCACAGACAGCCACCGGGCAATCTTTCAGCGCCCGACGCTCATAACAAGGAACTCCCATGAAAGTCGAACTCGCCCAACTGGCGGGCCGTGACAATGCCACGGCATATAACCTCGAACGCGCACTGGCAGCGATCGCCGCGTGCGCTGCCGACACGCAATTGATCGTGTTCCCGGAAACCCACCTGATGGGCTTCCCGACGGCCGAGACCGTGGCGCAAACCGCCGAATCCGTCGACGGCCCGACTGTCAGCGCCGTGTTGGCCGCAGCGCGCAAACGCAATATCGCTGTGGTGATCGGCATGGCCGAGAACGACCACGGTCGCTTCTACAACACCACGCTGCTGATTACTCCTGAAGGCATCGCCCTGAAATACCGCAAGACGCATTTGTGGGCGTCGGATCGCGGCGTGTTCGAGGCCGGCGACCGCTACGTCACCTGCGAGTGGAACGGTGTGCGCGTTGGCCTGCTGATCTGCTACGACATCGAGTTTCCGGAGTCGGCCCGTGCCCTCGCGCAACTCGGTGCCGAGTTGCTGATCGTGACCAACGGCAACATGGACCCGTACGCGCCGACTCACCGCACCGCGATCATGGCCCGTGCCCAGGAGAATCAGGCCTTTGCGTTGATGGTCAATCGCGTGGAGGCGGGGGATGACGGTTTGATGTTTGCCGGCGGCAGTGCGCTGGTCGATCCGCTGGGCGCGCTGTTGTTCGAGGCCGGACGGGAAGAAGGGACGTTCTGCGTTGAGCTGGATTTCGCGCGGTTAGAGATTGCGCGCAGGGATTACCGCTATCTGGATGATCAGCGCTTGAAGTTGCCGGGGGAAGTGGTGGAGCACGGCGATGGTGTTCGCGAGTTGCTGATTCCACGCCGTTGACCGATGCCCTCACCCTAGCCCTCTCCCGGGGGGAGAGGGGACTGACCGAGTTGATTGTTCGAGGTACGCCGACCTGACGGATCCAGTCGCACTCAGGGTTTGAAACTGCGAGTTCAAGTCCTACTCAGGAGTTGAAACCCATGGATATCGGCTCCCTTCCCCCACTACCCCCTGGGGGAGAGGGCTGGGGTGAGGGGGAAAAGATTTCAAGCCGAACAAAAAACTCAAACAACACCAGAACAACAAAGCCACACCCGAAAATATTCGCCGAACTCGGCTCTGCCATAAATCCAATAAAATTCGGAGTAAGTCGCCCATGGCTCGTTTGCAACGCACCCTTTCATTAGGGTCGGTGGTGCTGTTCGGCATCGCCTACATGACGCCGATCATTGTCCTCGGCACCTTCGGCATCCTCGCCCAATCGACCGCCGGCATGGTGCCCGCCGCGTATCTGGCGGCACTGATCGCGATGTTCTTCACCGCCATGAGCTACGGCCGCATGGCTGCCGCATTCCCGGTCGCCGGTTCCGCTTACAGCTACGTACGCAAGGCGATCAGCCCGAAACTCGGCTTTATCGCCGGTTGGGCAGTCTTGCTCGATTACCTGTTTCTGCCGATGGCGATCTGGCTGATCGGCGCGGCGTATCTGGCCTCGGCATTCCCGTCGATCCCGCAATGGATCTGGGTGCTGGCGTTCATCGGCATCACCAGCGCAATCAACATCATTGGCCTGAAACTGGCCAACGGCATCAATGCCTTGTTGATGCTGGTGCAATTCCTCGTGCTGATCGCTTTCGTCGCGCTGTGCGTGCACTACATCGGGGGCGATGCGAGCACGCCATTGTGGTCGATCAAACCGTTCTTCAGCGGCGACATGCACATGCCGCTGATCATGAGCGGCGCGGCGATTGCCTGCTATTCGTTCCTCGGTTTCGATGCGGTCAGTACCTTGACCGAAGAAACCCGCGACCCACGCCGCACCATCCCGCGGGCGATCATGTTGATCACCTTGATCGGCGGGCTGATCTTCGTCGGCGTTTCGTACTTTGTGCAGATAGCGCACCCGTCGTTCCAGTTCGACAGCGTCGATTCGGCGGCCTATGAAATTGCCCGCAACATCGGTGGCGACCTGTTTGTGTCGATCTTCCTGATTGGTCTGATTGTCGGCCAGTTCGCTTCAGGGCTGTCGGCACAGGCCAGCGGTTCGCGACTGTTGTTCGCCATGGGCCGTGACGGCGTTCTGCCGAAGTCGTTCTTCGGCACCTTGCACACGCGCTTCGGCACGCCGGTCAACAGCATCCTGCTCTGCGCCGTGGTGGCGTTGCTGGCGCTGAAACTTGACGTGACCACTTCGACCTCCTTCATCAACTTCGGCGCGTTCCTGGCTTTCAGCCTGGTCAACCTGTCGGTGATTTTCCATTACTGGATCGGCGGCGAGAAAAAAGGCCTGCGTGAGCTGGTGCTGTTTTTGCTCTTCCCGTTCATTGGTCTGGTCGCGGATCTGTGGCTGATGGTCAGCCTCGATCATCTGGCGGTGTATCTAGGCCTGAGCTGGCTGGTGATCGGCGTGGTGTATCTGGCGGTGCTCACTGGTGGTTTCCGCCGGCAGCCGCCGGAGATGGATTTCCAGGAAGCGAGCTGAACCTTGCGGCTTGGCATACCGTTGACCGACATGTGATCCTTGGCGCTTTTGCGCCAAGGATTTTTCGTATGTCGACTGCTTCCACGATTCGTATTGCCGCCGCATTGTTGCTCAACACTCAAGGGCAGACCCTGCTGGTGCGCAAACGCGGGACCACGGCGTTCATGCAACCGGGCGGCAAGATCGAAGCGCACGAGTTGCCGGTGCACGCACTGGCGCGTGAGCTGGAAGAGGAGCTGGGTTTGCAGATCGATCCTGCGCAGGCGGCATTTCTCGGGCAGTTTTCCGCTCCCGCCGCCAATGAGCCGGGGTGCGTTGTGCAAGCGCAAATCTTTCAACTGACGATCGACACTGACGTCATGCCGGCGGCGGAAATCGAAGAGGTGATCTGGGTCGATCCGGCCACTGATCCTGAAGTCGATCTGGCACCATTGACACGCGACCTGATCCTGCCGTTTTATCGCAACTCGCTAAGCGCAATCGCCTGATCATCCACGCAAAGGACTTTGCCATGATCCCGTTGCAAGACCTGCTGATTTTCGCCGCTGCTGCACTGCTGATGGTGCTGACGCCGGGGCCGAACATGATCTACCTGATCTCGCGTTCGATCTGTCAGGGACGCAAGGCCGGGGTCACGTCGTTGCTCGGCGTGGTGGCGGGGTTCTTTGTGCATCTGTTTGCGGCGGCGGCTGGTTTGACGGCGGTGTTCCTCGCGGTGCCGATGGCCTACGAAGTGCTCAAGTGGGCCGGCGCGCTGTACCTGCTGTGGCTGGCCTGGCAAGCGCTGAAACCGGGGGCGCGCTCGCCGTTCGAAGCGCAGCAGTTGCCGGTGGACTCGTCGCGCAAGCTGATCACCATGGGCTTTCTCACCAGTGCGCTGAACCCGAAAATCGCCGTGTTCTACCTTTCGGTATTCCCGCAATTCATCACGCCAGAACACGGCTCGGTGTTCACCCAAAGCATCATTCTCGGCCTCACCCAGATCAGCGTCAGTTTCTGCGTGAATTTGCTGATCGCACTGTTCGCGGCGGGCATTGCTTCGTGGTTTGTGCGCAACCCGACATGGCTGGTACTGCAGCGTTATTTCATGGGCTTCGTGTTGGCTGGTCTGGCCGTGCGCCTGATGTTTGAGCAACGCAGGACGGCGTGAGCATGTGGATCGAACGGCTGGACGCCAGCCATGCCCTGGCATACCGGGAACTGATGCTCGAAGCCTATGACCGTCATCCGCAGGCCTTCACCTCAAGCGTGCGCGAACGCGCGGTGATGCCATTGAGCTGGTGGGAAGGGCGCCTGACCAGCAAACTCGATGTGGTGCTTGGCGCGTTTGAAGCCGGTACGTTGGCCGGCATAGTCGGCCTGGCGTTGGAGCCTCGGGAAAAGGCTCGTCACAAGGCCACGTTGTTCGGCATGTACGT